>NC_015730.1:966250-1288333 GCF_000154785.2 Roseobacter litoralis Och 149 | reverse complement strand
TGACATGCTGGCGCGCGCGGATGATCCGGCGTTACTGCTCATTGCGCCCACGGGCGGCGGCAAAACACTGGCGGGTTTTCTTCCGACACTGATTGATCTGGCCACTGCGCCACGGGATGGATTGCACACGCTTTATATCTCTCCTCTCAAAGCCCTGGCGGCAGACATAAAGCGCAACCTGACAACCCCTGTGACTGAGATGAACCTGCCCATCCGGGTTGAGGACCGAACAGGTGACACATCGGCCACGCGCAAGAAGCGTCAGCGCGCTGACCCCCCGCATATTCTGCTGACAACACCCGAAAGCCTTGCGTTGCTGACAAGTTACGAGGATGCGCCGCGCATGTTCAAAGGGCTGCGGCGCGTTGTGGTGGATGAGATACACGCACTGGCAGAATCCAAACGTGGCGATCAGTTGATGCTGGCGTTGGGTCGCCTGCAGCGGCTTTGCCCGGACCTGCGCCGGGTGGGTCTGTCTGCGACCGTCGATGATCCGCAGGCCATTGCACAGCTTCTGGCAAAACACCCCGACCCCTGCGAGATTTTGCTGGCCGATCCCGGCCCTGCCCCGGACATCTCCATGCTGACCACGCCCGAGGCGCCGCCTTGGTCGGGCGGCAATGCGGCCTATGCCATTCCGGCGGTGCTGGCGCAGGTCAAGGCGCACAAAACGACGCTGATTTTTCACAATACCCGCGCGCAGGCCGAGATTTTCTTTCACAATCTGTGGCTTGCCAATGAGGACGGACTGCCGATCGGCATCCATCACGGATCGCTGGATCGCCAACAGCGCGAAAAGGTCGAAGCGGCGATGGTGCGGGGCGATCTGCGCGCAATTGTCTGTACCGGCAGTCTTGATCTGGGGATCGACTGGGGCGATGTGGATCTTGTCATACAGATCGGCGCACCCAAGAACGTCAAACGTCTGGTGCAGCGGATCGGACGGGCAAATCACCGCTACAACGCCCCGTCCAAGGCGCTGCTGGTTCCAGCGAACCGGTTTGAAGTTGTCGAATGCCACGCCGCTCTGGATGCGGTTTACGCCGGGCAGCTTGATGGCGAGCCACGCGGACGCGGGCCGCGCGATGTCTTGTGCCAACATATCCTCATCACTGCCTGCGCAGGGCCCTTTGATGCGGATGCGCTTTATGGTGAAGTGATCACCGTCGGGGCCTACGCTGACCTCACCCGCGCAGAATTCGACGCTTGCCTGACGTTCTGTGCAACGGGCGGGTATGCGCTGCGCGCCTATGATCAGTGGCAGCGTCTGATGCAGAATGCTGACGGGTTGTGGCATCTGCGCGACCCGCGCGCGGCGCAGAAAATCCGCATGAACATCGGCACGATACAGGACACGGACACGCTGAAAGTGCGCCTGCAACGCAGCCGTGGCGGCAAACCCTTGGGAGAGATCGAAGAAGGGTTCGCAGCAACGCTGACGCCCGGCGATACCTTTTTGATCGGCGGACAGATCGTGCGCTACGAGGGTTTGCGCGAAATGACAGTTGAGGTCAGCCGCAACGCTGCCAAAAAGCCCAAAGTCGCCACGTTCCTCGGAACAAAATTTGCAACCTCTATGCAACTCAGTGCCCGCGTTGTCGAAATATTTCAGGACACTGACTGGCCCTATTTGCCCGCGCATACAGCCGACTGGCTCGCACTACAACGCAAACGCAGTCAGTTGCCAGCACCGGGGCGTCTGCTGATCGAAAGCTTTCCGCATGACGGGCGCGCGCAGACTGTGGTTTACGGCTTTGCCGGGCGAAACGGGCAACAGACCCTTGGCCTTTTGCTGACCAAACGCATGGAGGAGATGGGGCTCGACCCGTTGGGGTTTGTCGCGACCGATTATGCGACGCTGATCTGGGGGCTGCAACCTGTCACGGACCCCGCACCGCTGTTCGACCTTGAAGCGCTTGAAACCGGGCTGGAGACTTGGCTGGCGGGCAACGCCGTCATGAAGCGGACCTTCCGCGCCAGCGCAACGATTGCCGGGCTGATCCAGCGCAACACACCAACAGCGCGCAAATCAGGCCGGCAAGCGACCTTCAGTTCGGATATTCTCTATGACACATTGCAAAAGTATGATCCGGATCATCTTTTACTGGAAATTACCCACGAGGAAGCCTTGCGCGGCTTGGTCGATTTTGGCCGGATCAAGGAGATGGCGGAGCGCGTTGCAGGTCGCATCGACCATGTAACCCTGCCCCGCGTCAGCCCGCTTTCAGCGCCCATGCTGTTGGAAATGGGTCGCGTTCCCGTCAAGGGCGCGGCTGAGGAACGGCTGCTCGCCGAAGAAGCCGAGCGTCTTATGCACGCCGCGGGTCTGGCACAGATCACACCGCCGCCGAGCGACAAACCGAAATGGCGCGTCGGCTGGTAACCCCTTGCCAAGATCGACCGAGTGCGCGATGGACAAATCATGAACTTTTACGATTTCTCCTTTTGTGGCATTACGCTCAGGGCGATGCCTTCGGGCGCGCTTTTCTGGCCGGACGAGAACCTACTCTGCGTTTCTGATCTTCATCTGGGAAAGTCCGAGCGGGTGGCGCGGCGCAGCGGGCAAACCCTGCCACCTTATGAGACGCGCGACACACTTGCGCGACTAGGGGATGATCTGGCCCAAACCGGTGCCCGGATCGTCATCTGTCTGGGCGATAGTTTTGATGACGTTACGGCCGCTGAAAACCTGACAGAAGAGGATCGCCACTGGCTGATGCGGCTGCAAGCGGGGCGGCACTGGATCTGGATTGAGGGCAATCATGACCCGGGCCCGGTTGAATTTGGCGGGCAGCATGTGCATCAATTGGTGCATAAAGACCTGACCTTTCGCCATATCGCTGACCCCGGTCAACACGCTGAGATTTCCGGGCATTATCATCCCAAAGTTCAGCTTCAGACCAGAGGGCGCATGATTTCACGCCCGGCTTTTCTGGTTGATGACAGACGCCTCGTGATGCCGGCTTACGGGACATATACGGGCGGGCTGCGTACAAATCACCAAGCGCTTGACCAACTGATGGGCCCGCATGCTCTTGCAATTCTGACCGGCCCGGTGCCCACTTGTGTTCCAATGCCACGATAGGACCAGACGATGGATCAAGCAGAATTGGACCGCATTCAACACAGCTTTGAAGCGCAAAGCATGATGCATACCTTAGGCGCGGAACTGGCCAGCGTGCGTACAGCCAATGTGACCATTAAAGCGCCGATTTTACCGGGCAGTCGCCAGCAGCAGGGGTTTGCCCACGCCGGGTTAACCTTTGCCATCGGGGACAGCGCTGCGGGATATGCCGCCCTGACAACCCTGCCCCGTGATCGTGAAGTCGTGACGGCTGAAATGAAAATCAACCTGCTGGCCCCTGCGCTTGGTGATTACCTCATCGCAAAGGGCAGGATCATCAAAGCAGGCCGCCAGCTGATTGTGGTGGCTGCGGATGTCTATGCGGTGACCGGCACGCACGAACGGCATATTGCCGCTCTGCAGGGCACGATGGTGCCGGTTCCCGCGACACCACAGAGTCCGGCTTAAGCGGTCAACCCTTCGGGTTCTTCCAGACCATTTGCACGACAACATGCCGTGACCGTATTGGCCAGCAGGCAGGCGATGGTCATTGGACCCACACCGCCGGGCACAGGCGTGATGGCCCCGGCAACCGCCGCACAGCTGTCGAAGTCCACATCCCCTACCAGACGCGTTTTGCCTTCGCCCTTTTCCGGCGCATCCAGACGATTGATGCCCACGTCAATCACCGTCGCACCGGGTTTGATCCAGTCACCGGGCACCATTTCAGGTCGCCCAACCGCCGCCACGACGATATCGGCGCGCCGCACGACATCCGCGAGGTCCTTGGTGCGGCTATGCGCGATGGTCACAGTGCAGCTGTCACCCAGCAAAAGCTGCGCCATCGGTTTGCCCACGATGTTTGAGCGACCGACAACAACGGCATCCATCCCCGAGAGTGAGCCATGGTAATCGCGTAGCATCATCAGGCAACCCAGTGGCGTGCAGGGCACCATGCTTTTCTGACCCGTGCCCAACAGCCCCACATTTGAGATGTGAAACCCGTCGACGTCCTTTTCTGGCGCAATGGAATTGATCACGAGGTCCTCATCAAGATGCTTTGGCAAGGGCAGCTGCACCAGAATGCCGTGGATTTCAGGATCCTTGTTGAGTTGATCCACAATCGCCAGCAGATCGGCTTCAGACGTGTCCACATCCAGCTTGTGCTCAACTGATTTCATACCGACTTCGGTGGTCTGTTTGCCTTTGGAACGCACATAGACCTGACTTGCCGGGTCTTCCCCGACCAGCACAACGGCCAGCCCAGGTGTGATCCCATGATCGGCCTTGAGGCGCGTTACATGCTCTGCAACCTGCGCACGAACGCGCGCGGCAAAGGCTTTTCCGTCAATGAGTGTAGCTGACATTTCTGATCTTCCTGTTATCTGATAAAATCGACCCGGTGAGCCCAGTTTTGGCCGTCACTGATGATCAGCTCGTCAAAGGCCATCAACTGCAAAAGGTCGTAAAAAGTGGCAACGTATTGCAAGTCTTCCTGTCGGAAATACCCGCCTTGCCTGACGCTTGTCGTAAGCTGTGCAAGGATCGCACGCGCGCGATAGATGGTTGAAAACACGTCGTCATCAAGGGCCACAAGGATAAGCGTATCTGCCCCTTCGCCCTTAGTGAAGAATACGAATCTCGGGCTTTCCGGCGCTTCCAGCTGTGCTTTGGTCAGAACGTTCACAAAATCTATGCGCACGCTTTTGTTTGCACCTTCCGAGCTGCGCACAACCCGGTCAAACGTTTCCGAGGTTGCCACCTCGGGATAGTAATACCCGACATATCGGTCCTCAGCCGCTGCGTCGCCAGCAAGCAACACGGCTGCGACAAAAGCAATCCATCTCATCATTGTGGTTCCTTTCCACTCTCTGAGCGACCAGCCTGCCCGACCTGCGCACTGCGGGCAAGGTAATTTGCCCGCAGCAATCTTTGTGAGATCAGACGATCAGAAAAGCCCTTCAACGTCTCCATCTGCGTTCAGCTTGATTGCCTCAGCCGACGGCACGCGCGGCAGCCCCGGCATGGTCATGATCTCTCCGCAGATGGCGATCACAAAACCAGCACCCGCGCTCAGGCGGACTTCACGCACCGGCACCGAAAAGCCGGTGGGCGCACCGCGCCGCTCAGGGTCCGTGGTAAAGCTGTATTGCGTCTTTGCCATACAGACCGGCAAATTGCCGTAGCCCTGCGCTTCCCAGTCCTTCAACTGGTTGCGCAGTTTTTGATCCATCAGAACCTCATCTGCGCGGTAGATACGCTTGGCGATGGTATCGATTTTGTCAAACAGGCTCATGTCATCGGGGTAGATCGGCGCGAAGTTTGCCATATCCGCATCCGCAATCTCCGCTACCCGTGTCGCCAGTTCCGCAGACCCTTCCGAGCCCAATTCCCAATGGCGCGACAGGATCGCTTCGGACCCGTGTTCTGAAACGAAATCCTTGACCGCCTGCACCTCTGCATCCGTATCCGTCACGAAGTGGTTGATCGCAACCACAACCGGAACACCAAAGGATTTGACGTTTTCGATGTGACGCCCAAGGTTCGGGCAGCCTTTTTTGACGGCATCAACATTTTCCGCACCGAGGTCCGCCTTGGCGACACCTCCATTCATTTTCATCGCCCGCACTGTGGCGACGACAACGACGCAGGACGGCGCAAGGCCAGCCTTGCGGCACTTGATGTTGAGGAACTTTTCCGCCCCGAGATCAGCACCGAAACCCGCTTCGGTCACGACGAAATCCGCCAGCTTGAGCGCTGTCGTCGTCGCGATCACCGAGTTACACCCATGCGCAATATTGGCAAATGGTCCGCCGTGCACAAAGGCAGGGTTGTTTTCAAGCGTCTGCACGAGGTTGGGCTGCATGGCGTCTTTCAGCAGCACCGTCATCGCACCGTCTGCTTTGATGTCACGCGCATAAATCGGTGTGCGGTCGCGGCGGTATGCAACGATCATATCACCGAGACGCTTTTGCAGATCTTCAAGATTATTGGCGAGGCACAGGATCGCCATAACCTCGGATGCCACCGTGATGTCAAAGCCGGCTTCACGCGGGAAGCCGTTTGCCACGCCACCAAGGGAGGCCGTAATGGTGCGCAACGCCCGATCATTCATGTCCAGAACGCGGCGCCATACGACGCGGCGCGTGTCGATTTCCAGCTCATTGCCCCAGTAGATGTGGTTATCAATCATCGCGCTCAGCAGGTTGTGCGCTGAGGTGATCGCGTGGAAATCGCCCGTGAAATGCAGGTTCATTTCTTCCATCGGAACAACCTGCGCATTGCCACCCCCGGCGGCGCCACCCTTCATCCCGAAATTCGGGCCCAGCGACGCTTCACGAATACAGACGGCTGCCTTGCGACCGATCCGGTTGAGACCATCACCAAGACCAACCGTCGTTGTCGTTTTTCCTTCACCGGCAGGCGTCGGGTTAATGGCGGTCACCAGTACCAGTTTGCCATTCTTATTCCCTTGTACGGAATTGATGAAAGACTGCGAAACCTTTGCCTTGTCGTGTCCATAAGGCAGCAGATCGTCACTGGATATGCCCAGCTTTGCGCCGATTTCCTGAATGGGCAGTTTTGTTGCGGCCCGCGCAATTTCGATATCGGTTTTAAAAGCCATGGAATGTCCCCCTGAAAATGCCGATTAGGCTGTGTTCTATGTTCTGCATACAGGGGTGTACCGTCAACGGAGAGTCGCAATTCCGACGTTTTCCACTCATGATGCGGCGACGAAGGCCGCATTCGTTTCTTTTCGGAAACCTGAACTTAGCCTCGTGCATCCCCCAACATCTGCCAAACCGGCTGATCCGGAATGTGCAGACGCACAGAATCCCCGACCTTAACGGAGCCTTCACGCTCAACCCAGGCTGTCACACCACGCCGGTTTTTAGCGGCGGGTTTGAACTTGGGCCCAAGGCCGGGGCGGTCTTTTTCAATCTCCCTGCCGGGGTAAATGCAGGGCCGGTTTTCCATATCGACCGCAAGGCTGGCCCCGCTTTCGACCTGCAACCGTGAGGACGGGGGGACATGGCTAAAGTCTGGGATTCCTTCGATGACCATCGACGCCCCGAGCCATGCAGGATCAATATCAGCCATCCCCATATCCTCGGCAATCGCGTCGAGCTCCTCTTGCGACAATATGGTGAGTTGGCGCACGTTGCGAATTTCGGTGCCCTCAGGATATTGCGCCTTGGTGCGCACGCAGGCAGGCCGTGTCAGCCCACCGTGGCATTCGCCTTCTATCCCGGAAAATTTCAGATCCGCTGAGGGTAGTGTTTCAGATCGCAGTGTTTCCTGTGTGTTGATCACGCGCCCCAGCCAAACGACGCGACCTTGAAACTTTGTCGGCATAAGTGCTGGCATGTGTCAGCCTCCGCTGTTGAGTTTACAGGCACGATGCCGAAACGGCACGCAAAAGAAAAGGCCCCGCATCAGCGAGGCCTTTCTTTTCACACGTTGGTCTGGTCAAACCGAGGGTTCAGGCTCAAGACCACCTTCTGATGGGGGTCTTTTGTTTGCCTTCGCTTTGGGAATAGCGGTAACACTTGTTGTCGCGCCGCTGTCAGGTTTATCTGCCTGATCCGCGGGTGGCACAGGTGGATCACCATTCATAACCCGCTTGATCTCTTCACCGGTCAGTGTCTCGTATTCAAGCAAGCCCTGCGCGAGGCGTTCGAACTCGACCTCGTTTTCCTTGATGATCTTGCTCGCCGATTCATAGCCGTCCTGAATGAAACGCTGCACTTCTTCTTCGATCAGCTCTTTGGTGTTTGCCGAAACCGAGAAGCCCGCTGTGTTGCCCTGATACCCCTCAGCCGCTTCTGAGTAGTCGATATTGCCGACCTTGTCAGACATGCCCCAGCGCAGCACCATTGCACGCGCCAGTGCCGAGGCCTGCATAATATCGCCAGCGGGACCATTCGATACAGAATCCGGACCATACTTGAGGATTTCCGCCGCCTTACCCGCCATCGTCATCGCGAGGCGCTGGTGACATTCGTCCTTGAACATGTTCAGGCGATCAATCTCAGGCAGGCTCATCACCATGCCCAACGCACCGCCGCGTGGAATGATCGTCGCCTTATACACAGGGTCACATTTTGGCAGCTTGATACCGACCAACGCGTGCCCCGCCTCATGATAAGCCGTCATCTCTTTTTGTTCCGCGGTCATGACCATCGACCGGCGCTCCGCGCCCATCATGATCTTGTCCTTTGCCTGCTCGAAATCAATCATCGTGACAAAGCGGCGGCCAACACGCGCGGCACCCAGAGCCGCCTCATTCACGAGGTTTGCCAGATCAGCACCGGAAAATCCGGGCGTACCGCGCGCGATGATGCGCAGATCAACATCCGGACCCAGCGGCGTTTTGCGCGCATGCACACCGAGAATTTTCTCGCGCCCCTTGATGTCGGGATTGCCGACGGTAACCTGACGGTCGAACCGACCCGGACGCAGCAAAGCAGGGTCCAGTACGTCTTTGCGGTTGGTTGCGGCGATGATGATCACGCCTTCGTTTGCCTCAAAGCCATCCATTTCGACCAGAAGCTGGTTCAATGTCTGTTCACGCTCGTCATTACCGCCGCCGTATCCAGCGCCACGATGGCGACCGACAGCGTCAATTTCATCGATGAACACGATGCAAGGCGCGTTTTTCTTGGCCTGCTCGAACATGTCACGGACACGCGAGGCACCCACACCAACGAACATTTCTACAAAATCCGACCCTGAGATCGTAAAGAACGGCACACCTGCCTCGCCCGCGATGGCGCGCGCCAGCAGCGTTTTACCGGTTCCGGGAGGGCCCTCAAGCAATGCACCTTTGGGAATTTTGCCCCCAAGGCGGCTGAATTTCTGCGGGTTGCGCAAGAATTCGACAATTTCTTCCAACTCTTCCTTGGCTTCATCAATGCCTGCGACATCGTCAAACGTGACGCGCCCATGCTTTTCGGTCAGCATCTTGGCCTTGGATTTTCCGAAGCCCATCGCGCCGCCTTTGCCGCCGCCTTGCATCCGGTTCATGAAATAAATCCAGACACCGATCAACAACAGGAAGGGCAGCAGCGACATCAGAAACGTCTGAAAGCCGGATTGCTGCTGCTGCTCCGCACGCACTGACACGTCGTTTGCGATCAATAACTGTGTGATCTCAGCGTCAGATGGCTTGATCGTGACATAGTCTGTCCCGTCTTCCTGACGGAAGCGCACATGCTCCCCATCCAGTGTCACGTTGCTGACATTGCCGGATTCGACCGCTTCAACGAATTCAGAATAGCTGATTTCGCGGCTTTGCATGGTGCTGCCGGGGCCGCTGAACAGGTTGAAAAGCGCCAAGATCAACAGAAATAGTACAACCCAAAAGGCTATATTGCGTGCATTTCCCAAGGAAAGTCTCCTAATACCGTTTGTGGTCTTGATCCGCATGATAAAGCCACACTCTTAAGATAGACGTACCACGGATATGTTCAATGGCCGAATACCCGATCGAAAAGGCAGCCCGGCCTTTTTATCACTTCCGCGCGCCAGGCTGATGTGCTTTGTGCCACGGGTGCGGCGATAAGGACATCGCCCTGCCAGACGGCAGGTGTGGCCAGCAACAGCGTGCGCGGCAGGTCGGTGCCACGCCATTCAGGGCACTGCAGCAGGCCATCTTCGCCTAACGCCCTGATTTCGCTGACTTCTGCGTTTTGATCTCCGAAAATTTGCCACCTGTCGTCCCAAAGCGCTGAGGCATCAGACCTGATGTGCGCCACGGCCTGAAACTCCCTGAAAATCCAGAACGTATCGCCCACCCGGATCAGACGACAGCCCGCTACTGTTGCGCTGTCGCTGGTCTCAGCAGCCGCCAGAGCAGCTGCGAGGGCTTTTTGTCGCGGCGCATGTGATGGTGCGGCGATCCAGTCGATGGCCGCCACCAGCAATCGGCGGGCGATCTCTTGTGGCAAACCTAGAAACCCGGACCAGGGCATTGCCGCTCCACCGCCCCGCAGGCAGACGAGATCACGAACGGCCTGCATCGTCTGGTGTTCAAGAGCGCTGCGCGCCTGCGCCATGTTCCCCGCCACCTGTGCCAGCGACGCGCGATCCACGCCCAGATCCGCCAATGTCGCAAGCGCGCGACGCGCCTTTATCCGCTCAAATTGATCGTCCTCATTGCTCGGATCCTCGCACCACGCCACGCCGCGCCCCCGCAGAAATCCGCGCAATTGCGCGCGCGACATTGCCAACAGCGGCCGGTGCCAACACAGGCCCCGGTCATCGCGCCGCGCCGCCATGGCGCTGAGCCCATCAACGCCGGACGCACGCGCCAGCCCCATCAGCACGGTTTCGGCCTGATCATCCTGCGTGTGACCCAGCGCGATATCCGTAATGCCCTGCCCGCGCGCCCAATCCGCCAGCAGCCGATAGCGCGCCACGCGGGCAGCGTTTTGCGTATTGCCTTTGCCGTTCCAACCCGTCCATTTCAGAGTGACATGTGGCACATCATGCGCGGCGCAATAGGCTGCGACACCTTCCGCCTCGGCAGCGGCCTCGGGCCTCAGCCCATGATCCACGGTTGCACAGGAAAGCGCGATCCTGTTGCGTGCAGCATAGTCGCGCAGCAAGACCAGCAGCGCCATTGAATCGCTTCCCCCCGACACGGCAACGCCAAGAGCTTTTGGGATGTCAGGCGAAAAATGGGCATCGATCTCGCCTTCAGGATCGGACATGATGCGTTACGGACAGGCCAGCGTGCGACGGGCCTCTTCGGCCTGCACCACTGCCGGATCACCTGCGAACCGAATACCCACCTCTGAAAGCGTGACACAGGCCTCGGCGACCTGATTCAACGCACCCAGTGATTTGCCCAGCCGGAAGAGCGCCTGTGGCGCCACCTGCCCTGTTGGTTCTGCGCTGAAACTATCCAGATAGGCGCGCGCTGCTTCGCGTGTGCGCCCCAGCCCTTCGAGCGCCTCACCACGGCCCAGATCAGCGCCCGCCGCCAGAGGACCCCCGGGATAATTCATTGAAAAGGCGGCAAACTGGTCCGCGGCGGATTGATAATTCCCATCTGCCAAGGCGGCCTGCGCGTTTTTAAAATCATCTTCTTCACCGACCGCAAGTTGCGACCCGCCGGGCACAACCCCGGAAGACGCAGGCGGCTGGGGCGCTGCAGTGCCGCCGGTTGTTGGCACCGGGGTGCCCGTGTCGCCGCCAAGCGTGGTGGTTTCCCCCAAGGTGCTGATATCGCCGCCCTCGAGTTCAACCAGACGAAATTCCAGATCGCCAATCCGGTTGGTCCCATCCTCAACGATCCGGTTGACGCGAAACTCCAGCTCTTCCGTTTTCGAGGTCAAACGCTGCATCTCGTTTTCCATCACGGACAACCGATCCAGTACCGTGTCGCCGCCAACGGCCACCGACGGGCCGCCGGTGGTGGAAAGCTCGCGCTTCAAACGCTGCATTTCGACGTAAAGCACCGTGAGTTCCTGCCGGATGTCGGCAAGGGTCTGGTCATCCTGCGCCGCCGCCGGGAGGGGAGCAATCAACAAAGCTACGGCACAGAGTACAACAAAACGCATCGTATTATCCGGACAGGCCGCTGGCCAGAACCGTCACAGCCCGGCGGTTTTTCGCATAGCACTCTTCGCTGCTGCAAATCTCAATCGGGCGTTCCTTGCCGTAGCTGACGGTCTGCAACCGGTTGCCCGCAACCCCGCGCGAAATCAGATATTCGCGCACCGCATTTGCCCGCCGCGCGCCAAGGGCGACGTTATATTCGCGCGTGCCCTGTTCATCTGCGTGACCCTCGATCACCGCCGTGTAATCCGTATTCGCCAGCAGCCACTGCGCCTGACCCTCTACCGTGGTCTGACCGACCGCATTAATCGCGGATTCGTCCACAGAGAACAGCACCCTGTCACCCACGGTCTGATTGAAATACGCGGTAGAGGTCGGATCATTGGCGCTGCCCGGCACAATCGCACCGCCGCCAGCCCCGCCGATGCCACCAGCACCACTGCCGTCGGTACCAAAGCGGCCCGGATCGGTACAGGCCGCCAGCGCAAGCCCCGCCACAAGTAAAAGAATATTCCGTGTAAGTTTCATGCTCTTTGCCTCATTCGGTCAAATGTTATTATTATGCGTGATATTTTATCACATGCGCGCCGCCAATAGAAATTGTTTCGCGCATATCCTTCATCTCTGCAACGGGGACCATGACGGGTCAGACCCCCCTTCGGGCGTGCGCACAGGGCGCAGGTTTCTGCCCGTGATATCCACGGAATAAAGCGTGGCGCGTCCCTGTGCGCCCTGCGTTTCGCGCGAAAACATGATCACGCGACCATTGGGCGACCATGTGGGTCCTTCGTCAAGAAACGAAGCTGTGAGCAAACGCTCTTCTGATCCATCAAGACGCATTACGCCGATATGGAACCGCCCGGCATTTTGTTTGGTGAAGGCAACCAGATCGCCGCGCGGCGACCAGACCGGTGTGCCGTAGCGCCCCGGCCCGAACGAAATACGGCGCGCCTCGCCGCCGCTTGCGGGCATCACATACAATTGCTGTGACCCCGAACGATCACTTTCGAACACGATTTGCGTGCCATCTGGTGAATAGCTCGGTGCCGTCTCAATCGAGGGGGCCGCCGTCAGCCGGGTCGCGGGCCCACCATTTACATTCATCCGGTAAATATCAGTATTCCCGCCCTGGCTGAGCGAAAAGACGATGGTTTCTCCGTCCGGTGCAAAACGCGGTGCAAAGCTCATCGTGCCTTCCTGGCTTTCCAGCGCGCGGCGCTGCACCGAGGTCACATCAAGCACATAGATGCGCGGGAATCCTGTTTCATAGCTGGTGTAAAGCACCCGCTGACCATCTGGCGAAAACCTCGGGGCCAGCACGATCGAACTGCTATCGGTGAGGTATTTCACATTTGCCCCATCGTAATCCATGATCGCCAGCCGTTTTTGACGTGCATCCTTGGTGCCGGTTTCAGAGACATAGACGACGCGGCTGTCGAAATACCCGCCCTCACCCGTGATCCGGCTATAGACCGCATCCGCCACCTTATGCGCCATGCGCCGCCAGCCTTCGGGCGTGGCGGAAAACTGCAACCCATCGCCCATTTCCGCCCCGGAAAACACATCGTAAAGCCGGAATTTCACGTTCAGCTGGTTGCCCTGCACGGCCACTGCACCGGTAATCAGCGCTTGGGCATTGATGGCTTTCCAGTCCGCATATTGGATCGGCGCGGCAAAGCTGCTGACGTTGCTGATAAAAGCGCCCGGTTCAATTTCACGAAACAGCCCGGTGCCTGTCAGGTCGGCAGAAATCACTTCAGTGATCTGTGCCGCCACGCCCGTGGCATCGGCGGTCTCGGCTTCGAAAACCGGCAATGCAAAGGGCAAAGGCTCGATCACGCCTTCCGTGATCTCAATGCGCAGCGGTCCGCTGTTCTGGGCCAGCGCCGGCGCTGTGAAAAGCGATAGAACAGCCAGAATTGCTGTGAATACTCGTATCTGAAAACTCATTTGACCCGCATCCTTTCGGGATTGAATGTCATCTCAATGTCTTGCCATTGGCTGTATTTCTCAACCGGTAAATTGAAGCCGCGCGCGCCACAGCGAATGATTGCACGCCGCGCCGCCTCAAATGCCTGTCTCGCGGCCGCTTCGGAACCACCGGAACTCGACGCCATCCGGATCGACCCGGTGATCGGCCTTCCGTCCTGTGACATCGACACTTCGACCACGACCGTGGTGTTAAGCGCATCCGTTGAAAGTGAACCGACGTTCCAGCAATTGGACACCTCCACCCGCAGCGCATCCTTTTCACCCGCCGACAGCGGCGGGCCTTGCGGCACGGCAGGCGCGGGCGTTTCATTCGACAGCGCCTCTTGCAGGGCGGCGTTCACGGCATCATCCGTTGATGGCGTTTCTGGTTCGGCGGGCGGTGCCACGGCAGTGCGCACGGGCGCTTCGGGTCGCCGCGCGGGCGGGCGTTGTGATTGCTCGGGCGCCCGCGCGGGGCGGTCGGCTTCGGTCACGATCTCGGTCGCGGCGGCCTCCGGTGCGGTCGCATCTGCGGGGTCCTGCGTTTCGTCCCCTGTGGCATCCGGCGCGACCGCGTCGCGCTCAACAGGGTCGGGCAAGGCTTCGGGCGCAGGCGGGGCAAAGGCTTCGGGGGCCACACGTTCTGCGGCTTGGGGCACAGGAGTGTCGCTGATGTCAGGCGCCAGAACGGCGATGTCCGCCTCGGGCTGATCGAGAACAGGCGCTTGATCCGAGATGTCGGCGCGCGGGGGCAAGGGTTCAATCTCGGACACATCCGGCGGCGTTTCCGCCTCCGGCGTGAGGGTCGCCTGCGGGGTCGTCAGATCGGTCTGATCTTCTGGCTGATCCGGCACTTGCGGTGCGTCCGGCACCACGGAGGGTGTCGCAGGTTGCGCAATCTCTGTCACGGATTGCGGCGGTTGCACCGCAGCGACCAGTGCGGCGTATTCAGCGCTGGAAACGACCGACACATCAGTGGTCTGGGACGGCAAAGGTTCAGCGGCAAAGACATCGCCAAACGCCATCCAGCCCAGCAAAACGAGATGTCCCGCCCCTGAGATATAGTGACCGGTGTGCACCGCGCGCCTACCGATCTGCCCCGTCGGCAGCCCCGTCGCGCCCATCGAGCGTTGGGCCACCAATATCCGTCACCAAACCGATGTTGGAAAATCCACCGGCGTTCAAGGCCCCCATCACTTCCATGACGCGCAGATAAGGCACCGAGCCATCGGCACGTAAAAACACCCTGTCCGAGGTCCGCTCCGCCGCGATGGCGCGCAGTTTCGGGATCAGTTCGTTGCCTGCCGTCTCAGTGGTCTGGATTTGAATGGATCCTTCCGCCGTGATCGTAACGGTCAGGGGTTCCTCTTGGTCCGTGGGCAATGCGCCTGCGGCCGTCTTTGGCAGTTCAACCGGCACGCCGACTGTCAGCAGCGGTGCGGCAACCATAAAGATGATCAACAGCACCAGCATTACATCGACGAATGGCGTTACGTTGATCTCAGACATGGGCTGCGCGCGCGTGGTCCGCCTGCGCCGCTTGGTGCTGCCGCCCGGTTTCTGGAGAACATTGGCACCCATGGCTCAACTGTCCAACTGGCGGCTGAGGATGGTTGCGAACTCATCGGCAAAGGACTCGTAACCTGCGAGAATACGGTCTGCATCCGCACTGAGCTTGTTGTAATAAATCACCGCCGGGATGGCCGCGAACAGCCCCAGACCCGTGGCGAGCAATGCCTCGGCGATACCGGGCGCGACAACGGCGAGGTTGGTGTTCTGCTGCTCTGCAATCTCGATAAAAGCGTTCATGATCCCGATGACAGTCCCGAATAGGCCAATGAACGGCGTGGACGACCCGATGGTGGCCAAGACCGTCAGGCCATCGCGCAGATGCTCGGATTCCTTGTTGATCGCCACATCCATGGAGCGGTCGATCCGCTGCGTCGCCCCTGCGATCAGCCCGCCGTCATCGTGATGCGAGCGTTGCCATTCCATCATCCCGGCGGCGAATATCTTTTCCGTACCGCCCGAAGGGGCCGGGCCGACCTCTTCGAACAGACCGTCCAGCGGCTCGCCCGACCAGAAGGCGCGATCAAAAACCGCCGCTTCATGGCGCGTCTTACGATAGAGGATCAGCTTTATCACGATCACCGACCACGCCCAGAACGAGGCCACAATCAGCATGATCATAACTAGTTTTACGACTATTGTTGCGCGCGCGAATAATCCGAAGAATGAGAAATCAATCTCATGCGCCATAGCCAGCGTTTCTGCTTCCATATGCCTGCTCTTTGCCCAATACACCCGGGGTCGATTGTTTCGACCTCCATTGATGCCAAGTCTAGCCCAGCCTTGTGCAGAAAGCTATCACTATGGTGTTATCGCCCATCACATAGGGGCAGTGAGCGGAGATTTGCTGGCAATCTCGTGGGCTTACCCCCCGGCCCGATGCACACAATCGTCACCTTTGCCGCAAACAACAGCGTCTCGTCGCGCCAAACGTCCTGCGACATCACCATACGAGCGGGCGTCAGCTGCGTCATTTCAGTGCGCACCGTCAGCCGGTCATCAAAGGTTGCCGGGACGATGTAATCCGCCTCGACCCGCCTGACGGCGAAAACAACGCCTGCGGCTTTCATCTCAAGCTGGTCGATGCCGATCTCGCGCACCCAGTCGCTGCGCGCGCGTTCAATATAGCGCAGGTAATTGGCGTAATAGACGATCCCGGCCATATCCGTATCTTCGTAATAGACGCGGATGGGAAAGCTGTGGCTCATTGTGACAGCCCCACGCGTGCCGCGAGCCGAAGCGCATGGCTGGCGTCCGACGATGCCACCGGCAGAACAGGATCATAGGCCGCACGGATAAGCCCGGCGATATCCGGGCGCAGAATGGTCTTCTCGCCCGCTACCGCCAAGGGTGAGCGGTCTTTGAAGGCCATGTCCGACCACAATAAAACCGATTGCACTATCTGACTGAGCGCGAGGGTTTCAGCAGGCACAGCGCTCAGGTTTTCTTCCATCCGCAGGAAAACGAAACAGGCCTTGATCCCGCCGTCAGTGTCAAAGTGGAAAATACGGTATTGGTTCGCATCCGCCTGTTTGAGGCGCGCCAGCAACGGCCCCAGATCGGGCACCAGTCGATCGAGCCCCGGCACCTCCGGCAACTCGTCCCAGTCGCGAAAGAAAAACATCATCAGGTTGCTGCCAAGCTCGGGGTCCGTCTCGGCCATCTTGTGCCCCGATAGCGCCATGACCGCCTCAAGCGCGCCCTTGATCACGGACAGTGTTTCATCCGTCACACCAAAAACAACAGGCGCAATGGGCCGCCCCCACCGGGCAAAGGTGAACTGACCCGCGCTGCGCGTAAAAAGCGCTTCGATCTCGCTGGCATCCATCATAACGGCTGCTGTCTCCTGCTTGGCGGCACGCGCAGGCGCCGCTTATCCCCCAAACAAATCCGTCTGGGCGCGCGGCGCGTCAAGGCCCAGATGCGTCCAACCCTTTTGCGCCAACATGCGCCCGCGCGGCGTGCGCTGGATCAACCCCTGCTGCAACAGGAAGGGTTCGATGACCTCTTCGAGCGCATCGCGGCTTTCGCTGAGGGCCGCGCTCATCGTTTCAATGCCCACGGGTCCGCCCGCGTAATTCTCGGCGATCAGCCGCAAATAGCGCCGGTCCGCACCATCAAGTCCCAGATGATCCACGCCCAGCCGGTTCAGCGCCATATCCGCAAGCTCGCGCGTGACACGCCCATCGCCCTCGACGACCGCGAAATCGACGACGCGGCGTAGCAATCGCCCTGCAATCCGGGGCGTACCGCGGGCCCGGCGCGCAATTTCACGCGCGCCACCCTGATCTGCCGGGGCCCCAAGTTTGCGCGCATTCCGCTCCACGATAATGAAAAGCTCGTCTTCGGTGTAAAACTGCAACCGCGTGGGGATGCCAAATCGGTCGCGCAACGGCGTCGTCAGCAGCCCCATCCGCGTGGTCGCGCCCACAAGTGTGAAGGGCTGCAGTTCGATCCGCACCGTGCGCGCGGCAGGACCCTCCCCGATGACCAGATCAAGTTCGAAGTCTTCGAGGGCGGGGTAAAGCACTTCTTCGACGGCGGGGTTGAGCCTGTGGATTTCATCGATAAAGAGCACATCGCGTTTTTCCAGATTGGTCAGGATCGCCGCAAGGTCGCCCGCCTTGGCCAGCACCGGGCCGCTGGTCATGCGAAACCCAACACCCAATTCGCGCGCCATGATCTGTGCCAGTGTCGTCTTGCCCAATCCCGGCGGACCGTGAAATAGCGTATGATCCATCGCCTCACCCCGTTGCCGTGCAGAAGCAATGAACACCTTGAGGTTGGCGCGCACGTCGGCCTGCCCCACGAATTCGTCCAGCACTTGCGGGCGCAGGGCGCGATCATGATCCTCGGGCAGAGGGTCAGGGCGTACCGTCGGGTCAATATCGCTCATGAATTATCCTGCATCTGGTCGCAGCCTATCCTTTGGGTGCGAGCCGTTTCAATGCCGCCCGGATCAGATCAGGCGTTTCTGCCTCAGGCATCTCGCCTGCCGCCTCAGCCACAGCGCCCGCCGCGTCCCCCGGACCATAGCCCAGATTGGACAGGGCTGACAGAGCCTCGGCCTGTGCCGATGGGTTTTGCAACACCGGGGCTGGCGTGGCCGTCGTTTCAATGACCGTGTCTGTGGCATCAGCGCTTGCGATGGCTTGCGTGTCGCGCATGCCCATGACGCTTGGTGCTTTGTCCTTGAGGTCAAGAACGACGCGTTGCGCGATTTTTGGGCCGACCCCCTTGGCCGCCTTGACCGCGTTCCAATCGCCGAGAGCGATGGCCCGGCTGACGCCATCCGCCCCGAGGGTGCCGAGGATTGCAAGCGACGCCTTGGCCCCGACCCCCTGTACGGAGGTCAGCAATCGATGCCATTCCTTTTCCGTGAGCGTGGTGAAACCAAAAAGCTGCATCACGTCCTCGCGCACCAGCAGGTCCGTATATAACGCGACGACCTCGCCCACACCCGGCAGAGCCGCCAATGTACGTTCCGAGCAAAAGACCAGATACCCGACGCCGCGCACATCTATCAGCACGTGATCCGTTGTGCGATATTCAAGACGGCCTGTGATCTTGCCAATCATGCGGTTGCCTTTGCAATTGCGGCGCCCAAACCAGCCGCTCCCCCGTGGTGTGCGTGACAGATGGCAATCGCCAAAGCATCCGCCGCATCCGGGCTTTTGATCTCTGCACCGGGCAATTGCAAGCGCACCATATGCAACACCTGTCCCTTGTCCGCGTGACCAACCCCCACCACCGTCTTCTTGATCTTGTTAGGCGCGTATTCACCAACGCGCAGGCCTGCCTGTGCCGGCACCAGCATCGCAATCCCGCGCGCCTGACCCAGCTTGAGCGTCCCGGCACCATCCTTGTTGACGAATGTCTGCTCGACCGCAGCCTCATCCGGCGCAAACTTCAAGACCACGGCCGTGAGTTGCTCATGCAAAGACAGCAGGCGATCTGACAATTCAGTTCCGACCGAGACACAAACCCCATTGGCCACATGCGCGATTCGACTGCCGGAAAGTTCAATGACGCCCCAGCCGAGGTTTCGTAGCCCCGGATCAATGCCAATTACCCGTGTCATAAATGCTGTCCTGCTCTTTTTATTCGTTTTTTATGCATTAGCACGAAAGGCGAACATGCGCCAAGCGGTTCCTTTTTCAAACCCTCGCGGTCGGTTTTCCGGCTTGCCGCGAATTTTAGGTCAAAAAGCGCCGTCAAATGGTTGGTTTCCGACACATACGCTGCATCATTTTTTGTTTGTTTACTTTAGGTTAACCGAAATCAAGACCTATGCGGAAATTGCATACCGCCCATGCGCTTTCTCACCTTGCTGAAAATTCGGGCAGACCCTATCTGCCTCTCACAACACACCGGCATGACCGGTCAACTCAGATAGATATAAGGACGGCTACAATGGCTACTTTTGACACCACCCGCACCACATACGGCTCCGCCACAGCATCGAGCCGTTTCTTTGCCACCATCAGCGCAGCAATCGCAACAGTTGTTTCATGGAACGACGCGCGCGTCACACGCAACGCTCTGTCCGGTTTGACAGATCGTGAACTGGAAGACATCGGCCTGAGCCGCTCAGACATCGACGCGGTCGCAGAGAACACAATGATCCGCTAAATGAGTGCCTGTCTCGCACCGCGCGTGTGAAACGATAGGTCTCAAAGAATATAAGCCGCGTTTTCCTGCATCGGAAAACGCGGCTTTTTTACACTGGACCACCTAAAACAGGCTTTCCGTTACTCGTTACACAGCATCAGGCGCGGGCCTGCCACTGATCACTAACCGACTGTAGCCAGAAGAAATGTCGCGACTTTTTGCGACACCGGGTCTGCTTGCATGACCCAGGCGCAGACCTTTTCGAAAGTATTGCCTGAGGCGAGTGTATCGATACGGCCCTGATATGTTGCCGGGCCGATCACAGCGACCGCCATCGCCTTGAATGCAACAAACCCGAAAGCCACCGCGACACCAAAGCGAACCATCAGACCAGAGCGTTCTGCCTTGGGGGCAATCGTTATCAACCCATCCGGATTGACCCCGGCCACATACCCGTTTGCCAGCGCGCGATGCTTGCGTTCAAGGGTATCCAGTCGTCTTTCAAATTGAGTGAATGTGTCAGACATCCCACTCTCCCACTGACCAAGCCCCCACCCGATCAATGAAGAAGATGCTCATAAATTATGGAAAATTCAAGATAAACTGGCCATTTTCGGCAAAGTATCAGGCGAATTCAGCCATTTCTACTTAGAGTAAGCGTTGTCCAGTCAACAATCTCTTCGCGATGGTCTAGATTGAACCCGGATTGTACATAAACGTCGATGACACCATCCGCCTGTTCGTTAAGAATACCCGATAGAATTGCGTGACCACCGGGCGCGATATTGATTGCCATGTCCGGGGCCAGCGCAACCAGCGGTCCCTTGAGGATATTCGCAAACACGAGATCGAAGGGGGCTGCTGCGCGCAGAATGGGGTGATCAAACCCGGCGGCCTCGACACAGACGACCCGCCCTGTGAGTTCGTTGGCCTTGATGTTGCTATTGGCCACATCAACCGCAACTTCATCAATGTCGCTGGCGAGCACAGGGTTTTTCCAAATCCGCGCAGCCGCCATCGCCAGCACGGCGGTGCCACAGCCGATGTCCGCCACGTTTTTGCCTGAAAACCCGCTGTTGTCCAATCGATCGAGTGCGCGCAGGCAGCCCAGCGTCGTGCCGTGGTGCCCCGTGCCAAAGGCCATCGCCGCCTCGATCAGCAAAGGTTCCGTATCGGGCGGCACATTCTCTGCGTCATGGCTGCCATAGACAAAAAAACGGCCCGCCCGCACAGGTGCCAGCTCGCGCCGCACATGGGCGACCCAATCGGTTTCGGGCAGCTGTGATATCACAAAAGGCTTGGCATCCAATGCGGTCGACAGCAACAGCAAGGACGTCTCATCGGGCGGTTCGGTGAAATAACCGCCCACTTCCCACAGGCCCGAGCCATCCTCGACCTCAAAGACACCAATGCCCGTGGGTTCAGGCTGCAAACCTTCCATCGCAAGACCCAAGTTTTCGGCGGCATCCTTGCCGCGCAGTGTTGTGAGGGCAGTAAAAGTTGGCATCAGCGTCTCCGGTATCGATCAGGGTTCGGGTAGGGCCGCAGCGCTGCGACGTCAAGCGCCCGTTTGCGCGCCCCTTCCAGCCCCGCGACGTATCGCCATCCCCAAAAACAGGCCAGCGTTCCAACCAGCATGCTGGCCAGAGCCTGCCCGTAGATCACACCCGACGCCCCGAAATAGATGGCGAGAAGCGCTGCCGCCGGCCATCCGATTGCTGCTTCCTTGGACCAGTTCAGCAGCGTGGAGCGGGCTGGCTTGCCAAGGCTGTTAAAGGCGGCATTGCACACAAACAGCGGACCCACAAAGATAAACCCGCCGACCCCTACGATACTGAAGGCGCGCAATACGTCCGCACCCTGCCCGGTCAACCCGAAGAGCGCGCTGACGTAAGGCGTTGCCCAGAAAAGAGCCAACCACATTGTCAGCGTATACATCAGGCAGAAAATCAACGCGTCGCGATAGGTCGAGCGAAGCCGTGCGTAATACCCCGCACCGTAATTCTGGCCAAAGATACCACCGATCGCGCCAGACAATGCAAAGATACCGCCAAAAACCACAACGGTAAGCCGCCCGACGACCGCCCATGCTGCCACAGCGTCATCCCCGAAAGGGGCCATGATCATGGTCAGCAAATAGTTTCCGACGGGTGTGGCCATCTGGGTGGCGATGGCGGGCACGGCGATGGCAAGGTATACGGGCAAAACGGTGCGCAACGCCGTCAGATCAGGCCGCGCAATCAGCTTGTTTTGCCATGCGGCAAAATAGAGCCCCAGAAGCATCAAGGCCACCCGAAACAGCAACAGACCAATTGCCGCACCATCAAGCCCCCAGCCCAACCAGATGATCAGCACCGGGTCGATTACCATCAGCAAAGCCCCCGAAAGCAGGGTGATATACATCGCCTTGGCCCCGAACCCTTCGGCGCGCAGCACGCCCGATGCAATCAATCCGATGGCCATCAGCACCAGCGAGGGCATTGTGATCAGCAGATACCGCGCGGCCATGGCCGCCGTTTCACCAGTGGCCCCTGCCAGCGCCAGCAAATCGTGCCGAAGCACGATGACCAGCGTGGCCACAACGGCCTGAATGACCGCCGCCGTGACCATGGCCGCCCCCGCCTGCGTCCGCGCCTTTTCGCGGTTCCCCTCTCCGATGCTGCGCGACACCATGGCGGTGGACGCGATCATCAACCCCACGCCCGAGGACACCGAAAAGAACTGGATCGCAAAGGCAAACCCGATGGCCGCAACGAGTCTGGGGTCTCCCAGTTGCGCAATCCAGACCAGATTGGCCGCATCCACAAGAAAAACGAACGTAATGCCAAAGGCCCCTGTGGCCGTCATGCGCACAACATGCCCCATCGTCGATCCCGTGAGGAACCGACCTTCGCTCATTCTGCCGGTGCGGGGATGCCACGCGCGAAAATGGTTTCAAACCCTTTTTCGGGATGGCGCGGGATCATCATGGCAAGGGCAAAGGACACCGCCGCCATGACCGCCGCAAGAAAGAACACCGCCGCCGGGGACCATAGCCACAGCAGACCAAAAGACACCGGCAGAAAGACCGCCGCGATATGGTTGATGGTAAAGGCAACAGCTGCAGTCGGCGCGATATCACCGGGATCTGCGATTTTCTGAAAGTAGGTTTTCAGCGCCAGCGCCAGACCAAAGAAGATATGATCCAGCACATAAAGCGTCGCCGCCACTGCCACGCCCCAGCTGAAATAATAAACGCCGCCATAACACAGAAACACCAGCACCAGACCGATGTATTCAAACCCAAGCGTGCGCCGTTCGCCAAAATAACCCACCGCACGGCCCAGCAAAGGGGCGACCATTATGTTGATCACAAGGTTGATAAGGTACAGCAGCGTGATTTCATGTACATCATAGCCGAATTTTTCGACCATCATGAAACCCGCAAAAACCACAAAAATCTGACGCCGCGCCCCCGACATGAACTGCAGCGCGTAATAGAGCCAGTATCGTTTGCGCAGCACCATTTTCTTGATCTGCGGATTAGGCGCTTCAAACTGCGGATAGGCCAGCATCGCGAAGACGGCCAAAGCGACGGTAATGCCGCCGCCCGCCATATAGACTGTATTGTAGGACAGACCCAATGTATCCCACAGCGCCATGATCGCCAGATAGGCAAGCAAAGTCGCCCCTGATCCTGCCGCGAGCAGCCAGCCGAGGATACGCGGCGCTTCCTGTTTGCTCAGCCATTGCAGTTGCAGGGATTGATTGACGGTCTCGTAATAGTGAAAGCCGATCGAACTCAGCATGGTGATGGCCAGAATGCCGCCCATGGAAGGGAACCATGCGGTAACCGCAGTGGCAACGCCGAGCAAGATCAACGAAACAAGGCCCAGCACCTGCTCGCGCATGAAAATGATGATCGCGATGACCCCAACCGCCAGAAATCCCGGAATCTCGCGGACCGTGTGCAAAAGCCCGATATCCGAACCATCGAAATCGGCGGCTTCAATCACAAAGTTGTTCAGCAATGCAGACCACGTATTGAACGCAATCGGCATCGCAAAGGCCATCAGGAACAGCAAGGCGATCGGCCGTCGCCACAGCGGTAGATGGTGTGCATCTGCAAGGGGAACATAGCGGGCCATACCCGTTGCTTAGTCCTTTTGTGGACCTTTGACGAGGCACAATTTTGCACCCCGCCATAGGCCACCAAGGTCTATTTCATTGCTCTTACCGTGCAGAAGACGCGACGTTGCCGTGCCAATCCTCGATATCGGACTGTTGCGCCGGGCCTTGCGATACACTGATCAAAGTCAGGGCCATGAGTATCCCGGCGACCGCCGCCAATGTGCCCTGCCGTGGCAAAGACAGGCGCGAGTTTGACCAAGGGGCGGTGTGAGTCCTGTGTTCTGTGGTCTGATAAGCCATTTCATTTCTCCTGATGCGCACAGTGGTCGGACTGACCTGTGCTTCTGATCAAGAGATATGCGCGGATGAACGATAAGCAAAACGAATGTTTATGATGCATTACATCACACATATGAATGCTAATAAAAACTCTGTGGATCAATATCGACGGCGACACGTAAATCACCTTTGATCCGCAATTGGGCCACCCAACGCGCAAGCGCCTCCTGCAAGGGGGCAGATTTCTCAGCCTTTACAAGCAGCCGCACCCTGTGACGTCCGCGAACGCGCGCAATCGGCGCGGGTGCTGGCCCGAAAACCTGCGCACCGATGGCCCGCAACGGCGCATCCTGCCGCGCCAGTTGATTGCCTGCGTCAAAGACCATCGCCACGTCGGGTCCGCTCAGGATAATACCGGCCATGCGCCCGTATGGCGGCACGCCAGCGGCCTTGCGCTCGCGCGCCTCGGCTGCCCAGAATTCATCTTCGTCCCCCGCCAGAATGGCGCGAATGACAGGATGCTCGGGTTGATAGGTTTGCAAAAGTGCAGCGCCCGCTTTTTCCGCGCGGCCGGCGCGACCGGCGACCTGCCGCATGAGTTGAAACGTGCGTTCGGCGGCGCGCAGATCAGATCCCTGCAGGCCCAGATCCGCATCAATCACGCCGACCAGCGTCAGGTTGGGAAAATTGTGCCCCTTGGCCACAAGCTGCGTGCCGATGATGATGTCAGCACCGCCTGCCGCGATATCTTCAATCTCGGCCTTGAGTGCGCGGGCAGAACCATACATGTCCGAACTGAGCGCGGCAATCCGGGCGTCGGGGAACAGTTCTGTCGCCTCTTCTGCCAGCCGCTCGACACCGGGCCCGACCGCTGCCAGCCTGTCTTCAGCATTGCACGACGGACAGACCGTGGGCATCGGTTTGCTTTCGCCGCACTGATGACAGACAAGGCGCTTGAGAAACCGGTGCTCCACCATGCGCGCGTCGCAATGATCGCAGCCAATTTGATGGCCGCAGGCCCGACACAGCGTGATCGGGGCATAGCCGCGCCGGTTGATGAACAGCAT
The DNA here is from genome assembly GCF_000154785.2 of Roseobacter litoralis Och 149. Lineage (NCBI taxonomy): Bacteria > Pseudomonadati > Pseudomonadota > Alphaproteobacteria > Rhodobacterales > Roseobacteraceae > Roseobacter > Roseobacter litoralis. The sequence continues at coordinate 1,263,097 of NC_015730.1, read as the reverse complement.
CGACTGCTCCCCCCGCGCCATGCGTGCCTCCACCTCTTTGCGCAGCACATCAGAGACCCAACGATTGGACGGAAGGCTTTCAACGCGCATATCAATGGCACGCATTTCTGGCATCACCGCGGCCCCGAACCGCGAGGTCAGTTCCAGCTTTGCGTATTTGCCTGCCTGCGCATTGGCCCAGCTTTCCAGCGAGGGTGTGGCAGAGGCAAGAACGACCTGCGCCCCGCAGATCGACGCGCGCAGCACCGCCATATCGCGCGCGTTGTACAAAACCCCCTCTTCCTGCTTGTAGGAGGTGTCGTGTTCCTCATCGACCACGATCAGGCCAAGGTTCTGATAGGGAAGAAACAGCGCCGACCGCGCGCCGATGACAAGCTGCGCCTCACCCTGACCGACCATACGAAAGATACGCCTGCGTTCGGTCATGGTCGCCCCCGAATGCCATTCAGCAGGGCGCGCACCAAAGCGTTCCTGCACCCGGGTCAGGAATTCAGCGGTCAGGGCGATCTCGGGCAGCAGCACCAGTGCTTGCCGGCCTGCCGTCAGGGCCGCCGCGACTGCCTCAAGATAAACCTCGGTCTTGCCCGAACCCGTGACACCGCGCAGCAGGGTCGTGCCATATCGTTCTGAACGGACCGCCTGCGCCAATTGCGCCGCCCCCGCCGCCTGATCCGCTGTCAGTGCCTTACCGGGGCGCGAGGGGTCAAGACGGGGAAAGGGCAGATCGCGCGGGCTGTCTTCTTCGACAACAGCCCCCTGTGCGACCAGACCTTTGACCACAGACGTACCCACATCGGCCATCTCGGCGAGTTCCTTGAGCGTGAAGGCCAAATCGCCGTATTCCGCCAAGGCCGCCAACACTTTGCGCCGCGCCGCCGTCATCTTGTCAGGTTCTCCCGAACCACGCCGGTAGATCTTGCGCATCGACGGCGGATCACCCAGACCCGGCGCGCGGGTGGCAAGACGCAGCATCGCAGGCAGCGGCGTCAGCGTGTAATCCGCCGCGCGTTTAAGAAACAGACACATCTCTTCGCGCATGGGGGCGGCATCCAGCACCCGGTAGGCCTGACGGATTTTGGAGCGTTCATAATCCCCCTGCCCCGGCCCCCAGACAACACCCAGCACCTTGCGCGGTCCAAGCGGCACCTCGACAAAAGCACCCAGATGGCACCCCCCTTCCGGAGCGCGATAATCCAGCGTGCGGCCCAGAGGCTGGGTCGTCAGGACAGCGATCAACGCGTCACAATCGTAAAATTGCGGCAGGCTCAAAGGGCAGGCTCCGGCTGAAACGGCAATTGAGGGTTTCAGCATCGCAGATCATGCGGTAAAGCCAAGCGCAAGAGCGATCAACGCCGCGTCACCCGAACACCGCGCTAAAAAGGATACCACACACATGAAGTTCTTCGTCGATACCGCCGACACGCAGGCCATTGCAGACCTCAACGATCTGGGCATGGTCGATGGCGTCACCACGAACCCCTCGCTGATCCTGAAATCGGGACGTGACATCATTGAGGTGACAAAGGAAATCTGCGGCATCGTCTCAGGCCCGGTCAGCGCCGAAGTGGTCGCCCTTGAGGCAGATGCAATGATCGCCGAAGGGCGCAAGCTTGCCGAGATCGCCGAGAACATCACCGTCAAACTGCCCCTGACGTGGGACGGCCTCAAGGCGTGTAAGACACTGTCGGATGAGGGTAAAATGGTCAATGTGACCCTCTGCTTTTCGGCCAATCAGGCGCTTTTGGCGGCCAAGGCCGGTGCATCCTTCATCAGCCCGTTCATCGGGCGGCTGGATGACATGAGCCTTGATGGATGCGAATTGATCGAGGACATCCGCACGATCTATGACAACTACGGGTTTGCGACTGAAATCCTCGCGGCCTCCATCCGTACCATCAACCATGTCCAGCAAGTCGCGCTTATTGGTGCCGATGTAATGACGGCCCCCCCTGAGGTGATCCATAAACTGGCGTTTCACCCGCTGACCGACAAGGGCTTGCAACAGTTCATGTCGGACTGGGAAAAAACCGGTCAGAAGATCCTGTAAGAACCTGACATACCGCCTTACCGGCGCGCTGCCCTTACGCGGGGTGGCGCGTGCGGGCAACACATGAAGGCTGGTCGCACATTTTGGCAGATTTTGAACATGACCCGTGGTACTGTTTGAAAAAATGAAAAAATGAGCAGCATATGACCAGCACTCCGAAAATCGAAGACGCATTGCGCGCAAAGATCATCGCCACTCCCGATGTAATTCTGGACGACAAGGACGTGATGCGCGCCCTTGTTGCCGCCAACGAAAAGATCATGGGCGACAATATTGTCGATCTGCGCGGCATCGCGATGGACCGTTTGGAAAGCCGCCTTGACCGGTTGGAAGACACCCATCGTTCCGTGATCGCGGCGGCCTATGAAAACGTTGCGGGAACGAACCAGATACACCGCGCGATCCTGCGGATTCTCGAGGCCGACAGCCTGACGGACCTGCTTGCACATCTGCAAAGCGATGTTGCCGAAACGCTGCGGGTTGATGCGATCCGGCTGGTTCTGGAAAGCGATCAGAACGACGACCCTATGGCCACTGAAAACGGCAAGATGCGCAAGGCTCCGGGCTATATGGATGCCTATGTCACCCAAGGGCGCGGCGGCATTTCACGGCAGGTGACGTTGCGCCGCGTGGATCATGGCGATGCTGATGTTTTTGGACAGGACGCAGAGCAGATCCGCTCGGAGGCCTGTCTTAAACTTGATTTGGGCGCAGACAGACTGCCCGGTCTGCTGGTTCTGGGCTCAAAGGACGCCGAGATGTTCGGACCGCAGCAAGGCACGGATTTACTTGTGTTTTTCACGGGCGTGATGGAAAGGGTCCTGCGCCGCTGGATCACGTGAGCTTTATCAGCCCTGCCGCCACTGATGCGCTGCAAAACTGGCTGGCGCATCAACGCGCGATCAAGGGTGCCGCGGAAAACACACTGATCGCCTATCAGGGCGATGTGATCGATTTTCTGTCCTTCATCACCGCACACAAGGGCGCACCGCAAGGTTTGGGCGCGCTGGCGGATATATCCGTGACCGACATGCGGGCGTGGATGGCGCAGACGCGCGAGACCGGTGTCGCTGCGCGCTCGCTGGCGCGAAAACTCTCGGCGGTGAAGGCGTTTTACAAATGGCTGGCCCTGCGCGAGGGCTTTGAACCCACGGCGGTTTTATCCACGCGCGCACCCAAGTTTCAAAAGAAACTGCCCCGCCCGTTGGCCCCGGATGCGGCGCGAAATCTGATCGACGCCATCGAAATCCAGTCCCAGCACCCTTGGGTCTGCGCGCGCGACGTGGCGGTCGTGACCCTGTTGTGGGGCTGCGGGTTGCGTATTTCCGAAGCGCTCTCGCTCGCCGCAGCAGACGCGCCCCTGCCCGCCACGCTGCGCATTACCGGCAAAGGCGGCAAGGAACGTATTGTGCCCGTATTACCCGCCGCGCGCGACGCGGTGGACGCATATGTCAGGATGTGCCCACACCCGCAGACCGCTGAAGCCCCGCTGTTTCGGGCGGTGCGCGGCGGGCCCTTGCGCCCCGGTACGATCCAAAAGGTCATGGCCGCCGCGCGGATGCAACTGGGTTTGCCCGCCACCGCGACACCGCATGCGATGCGCCACTCCTTTGCAACCCACCTGTTGAACGCGGGCGGTGATCTGCGCGCCATTCAGGAACTGTTGGGCCATGCCTCCCTGTCCACAACGCAAGCCTATACAGCCGTCGATACCGTGCGCCTGATGAAGGTTTATGACCGCACCCACCCCAAAGCATGATCTCTTTGCAATTGATCCGGCCAAGCGCGACATTTCTTTTGCATCCCAAGGCCGTATGGGTCAAAAAGCCTTCATGACTAATCGAATGGCTGCGCTTGCGGTCCACCTTCTGACCGCAACGGGCGCAGTATTTGCAATGCTGGCGATGCTGGCCGCCGTGGACGAAAAATGGGATCTGATGTTCCTGTGGCTTGTGGTCGCTTTTTTTGTCGATGGTATCGACGGACCGCTTGCCCGGAAATACCACGTCAAGGTCAACGCGCCGGAATTTGACGGTGTATTGCTCGACCTGATCATTGATTACCTGACCTATGTTTTCATTCCCGCCTTTGCGCTGTTCAAATCTGGGCTGATGGATGGCTGGACGGGTTGAGTCGCGATCATTGTCATCACCTTTACATCTGCGATGTATTTCGCTGATACGCGCATGAAAACCAAAGATAATTCCTTTTCCGGCTTCCCCGGCTGCTGGAATATGCTTGTGCTGGTTATCTTTGCACTTGAGCCCAATTTCTGGGTCAGCCTGACCTTGGTGACGACACTTGCAATTGCGATGTTCCTGCCGCTCAAATTCGTGCATCCGGTGCGCACGAGGCGCTGGCGGTGGCTGACACTGCCCATCGCCCTGGCCTGGACCGGTTTTGCCGGCTGGGCCGCCTGGGTGGATTTCCACCCCGAAAGCTGGGCGCATTGGGGGCTGGTCGTAACCTCGGTCTATCTGCTTTTTGCCGGTGTCGCGCAGCAGATTTTTCCAGACAGCGAGACCACCTGACGAGGGCGGGCAGGCCTTGGGCTGGCGATCGATAAATATTTGATGGAAATGGCCATGTTCGTGTTAGGGTAGCGTGTATTCTTCTCATTGATGAAGGACATGCCCTGTGAAAACACTACTTTTCAAGCCTGTCGGCGCGCCGCCACGCGCAGGGCTACGCGCGTCACGAAGCGGTGACAGCGCGCGCACCAATAGAATGACAACCCTGCAAGCGCTGGCAAAGACAAGCAAAAGCACGGCGTACATCGACAGCCTGCAACAAAAAGCGGACCAGGTGCGGCCCGCCCAAAGCGTTCGCCATTTAGAGGCAGTTCAACGCAAAGCCGCAGCCGGGCCCGTCGCACCCTCAGGCAGAACCGCATATCCTGCGCACCAGCCCGTTTTACAAAGGACAGTCGCTGACGCCGCGCAAGAGCTCTTTGACGCCGGTATAAAAATCATAAAGACCAAGGAATGGAAACGTAAGTTCTGGGAAACGCATGGCCTCACCAATGCAGATAAGGCCGCAGTTCAAACCGCGCTTGACGCGTTGAGGGTAGGTGCACCCGTTGCAGCAGCACCTGTCGCGCCGGACATGCGCGTCAATACAAACTGGCCGACCGAGGGCGGCATGAGCGAAGGCGATGCAGAGATTGTCGCAGGGGTGCTGCATTGGACAGAAGTCAAAAGCGACAAGTTCACCTGTTCAGACCCCAGCCATACCCCCAAGGGAAAAGTCTATCAAAAGGGTGGTACGTACTATGGCGCGGACAAGGATGGCCATGTTGGGTGGGGCTTTAAAGTCTGGGTAAAAAAGAAGGGTAACATGCTTGATTACAAGGGGAATATCACCTGGGATGGGACAGATTGGACGCATGATGCACGCGGCACCAAATAACCGCTCAGATCAACAACCCCGCCGCTCCTTCGTGGCGCAACAGCGCCACTTTGGTCTCAACCCCGCCTGCGCCGGAAAACCCGGTGAGCCCTTTGGCCCCCATCACACGGTGGCAAGGTATGATGATCGGGATCGGATTTGCCCCGCAGGCCTGTCCGACCGCCTGCGCAGGCACGCCGAGCGCTTTGGCGATATCCCCGTAGGTGCAGGTATCGCCAAACGGAATGGCGTAAATGGCGTCACAAACCGCCTTTTGAAACGCGCTGCCCCCGATGCGCAAAGGCAGATCGAACTGCTGTCGCGTCCCGTGATCATATTCTGAGATCTGCAAGGAGGCGCGCTGCAAGAGCTCAGATGCGTCCTCGCGAACAGCATTGCCCCAGTTGACGGACACAAGTGCGCCGTCCTCTTCCGTCAGGATCAGGCGACCAAATTGCGTTTTCACTGTGCATATCAACATGCGTCAAAGGTCGCGCATCATCCTTCTCGGAACAACCCGAAAGATGCGCCTTGAACCATGGGGGAATGGTGCGACAGACTTAAAACCATGCGTCGATACCGAAACCTGCCAGCGCCAGAGCGACGGGCGGTCGGAACGTCGGGGCGACCGCTATGGCCGCCCGTTGCACGTCAACTCATTGCACTATCGCAGCGCCCGCAAACATCTGCGTGGCTGTGACTGCCTACATCCGGCAGAATTTTCCAGCAGCGCGCACATTTTCCACCATCCGCCTTTTGGAACACAACCGCTACGCCGTCGGTTTCCGGCAAGCGAAAAGCCCCCTCTGGTGGCGTATCCCCCGTCAGAGTGATTTGCGAGGTGATGCAGATGTCTTCAAGAGGCAGGCTTTCCAGCGCGGCGCGCGCGTCGGCGTCACTGACGTAGACGGTCGGGGCCGCTTCCAGCGATGCGCCGATCACCTTATTGGTGCGCTCGACTTCCAGCGCAGCCGTGACGACGCGGCGCGCGCTGCGCACCCCGGACCATTTCGCGGCAAGGTCAGGATCCAGCCAATCACCCGGCGTGTCCGGGAAGTCCTGCAAGTGCACCGAACTGTCCTCATCCCCGAAGCGCTGCAGCCAGACCTCCTCCATAGTGAAGACCAGAACCGGCGCGAGCCATGTGGTCAGACGATGGAACAGGATATCCAGCACTGTCCGCGCCGCACGCCGTTGCAATGTGTCACCGTCGCAATACAGCGCATCCTTGCGGATATCGAAATAAAACGCCGACAAATCGACCGTCGCAAAGGTAAAGACCGCCTGAAAAACACCCTGAAAATCATAGGCCGCATACCCATCCCGGACGGTTTTATCCAGCTCAGCAAGACGGTGCAGCACCCAACGCTCCAACTCGGGCATATCTTCGGGGGCGGTGCGGTCATTTTCGCTGAAATCTGACAGAGATCCGAGCATATAGCGCATGGTATTGCGCAACCGCCGATAGCTGTCCGCCACGCCTTTCAGAATTTCCGGCCCGATACGCAGATCGACCGTATAATCCGCCTGTGCCACCCAAAGTCGCAGGATATCCGCACCATATTGCTGGATGATCTTTTCTGGGGCTACCGTATTGCCCAGCGATTTGGACATCTTCATGCCCTTTTCGTCCAGCGTGAACCCATGCGTCAGCACCGCGCGATAAGGCGCGCGCCCCATCGTGCCGCAGGCCTGCAACATTGATGAATGGAACCAGCCGCGGTGCTGGTCGGTCCCTTCGAGGTAAAGATCGGCGAGGCCATCCTCAGAGCCATCCGCGCGGTCGCGCAGCGTAAAGGCGTGAGTGGAGCCGGAATCAAACCACACATCCAGAATATCCATGACCTGATCGTAGTCATCCGGGTTCACGCTATCCCCGAGGAAGCGTTCCTTGGCCCCGTCTTTATACCACGCATCCGCGCCTTCCGCCTCGAAGGCTTCAAGGATGCGGGCGTTTACAGCGTCATTGCGCAGCAGGAAATCAGGATCATCATGTTTGGCCCCCTTTTTCACAAAACAGGTCAGCGGCACGCCCCAGGCGCGCTGGCGTGACAGCACCCAATCGGGCCGTGCTTCGATCATGGAATAAAGCCGGTTGCGCCCGGTTTGCGGCGTCCAGGTGACGAGTTCGTCGATGGAGGTCAGCGCGCGCTTGCGGATCGTGTCGCCATATTGGTCGTTGCCATCACCCATCTTGCGGTCGATTGCAGCAAACCACTGGGGCCGGTTCAGACGGATCACCGGCGCCTTGGAGCGCCACGAATGTGCGTCCGAGATCGTGATGCGTTTGGTGGCGATCAGCGCGCTGACCTCTTTGAGTTTTTCGATCACGGCTTTACTGGCCCCACCCGGCTTGCCATTCGGTTTGACGACCTGCTGACCTGCGAAAAACGGCAGATCGGCGCGGAACGAACTGTCATCAAGGATGTTATACGTCATCGGCAGGTTATTCTTGACCCCGATGGCATAGTCGTCATCGCCGTGACTGGGGGCCGTATGCACAAAGCCTGTCCCAGTGTCGTCGGTGACATGATCGCCCGGCAACATCGGCACATCGAAATCCCATTCGCCTGCCGCGCCGTCGAGGCCGCGCAGCGGATGTGCACAGGTTAGCCCACGTAACTCATCGGCAGATACGTCGTCCAAACGCTTGTACATACCGGGCTGGAGCCGCGCGGCAGCCAGTGCTTCTTGAGCCAACGCGTCAGCCATTAGGTAGCGGTCGCCCACCGACACCCAACACTCCTCCGGCGTTTCCGTCACCTCGTAGAGGCCGTATGAAATACCCGGCCCGAAACAGATCGCCCGGTTTTGCGGAATTGTCCAAGGGGTTGTTGTGAAGATAACGACGGACGCGTCTGAGAAAGCCTTGGCTAAATCGTCCCGTCGGGCAATCTCGTTCCCTGTGTGACTCACCGCTTCATTGTCGTCCGCCACCCACGCGCCCTCGGGTTTGGAGGTCGAACTGACAGCAAACTTCACCCAGATCGCATCCGTCTGGCGGTCATGGTATTCGACTTCGGCCTCGGCCAGCGCTGTTTTCTCTACCGGCGACCACATCACGGGTTTGGAGCCTTGATAGAGCGTGCCGTTCATCAGGAACTTCTGGAACTCTTCGGCGATCACCCGTTCGGCGTGAAAATCCATCGTGAGGTAAGGGTTTTCCCATTTACCCGTGATGCCGAGGCGTTTGAATTCCTCGCGTTGGATGCCCACCCAGCCTTCGGCAAACTTGCGGCATTCCTGACGGAAGTCGACGATATCCACGTCGTCCTTGTCGCGGCCCTTGGCGCGGTATTGCTCTTCGATCTTCCACTCGATGGGCAGACCGTGGCAATCCCAGCCGGGGATATAGCGCGCGTCATGGCCCATCATTTGCTGGCTGCGCACCACCATATCCTTGAGCGTCTTGTTCAGCGCGTGCCCGATGTGCAGATGGCCGTTGGCATAGGGCGGCCCGTCGTGCAGCGTAAAGGGCGTGCGCGTGGGTTTTCCTTTTTCGCCCGTCCCGGCGAGGGCTTTTTCGCGCAGCCGGTCGTAAATCCCGATCCGTTCCCAGCGGGCCAGCCATTCGGGTTCGCGCTTGGGCAGACCTGCGCGCATCGGAAAATCCGTCTTGGGCAGGTTCAGGGTGGATTTATAGTCAGGGGCGGCTGTCGTGTCAGTCGTGTCGGCGCACATTGCGGGCGTCCTCTCGGATGGTCTTTGAAATGGGGTAAGCTGTCGGTGCGAAAAGCTCAAACACCTTGGCCCGGCGTCTCATATGATCAGAGCGCCGGGGATATAATTCGGACTATGATCGCAAAAAATCCAGTCATGCGCGCGTGTATAAGCCCGGCGTTGCGGCATCACAAGACCTCATGCAGCACACCTGCGCCTTGCGCCTTCAGGTTCTGCCAGATTTGAAAAGGCCACCGAGGCTGTTTGCGATGATATCGCGCACCTTCGGGCGTTTTTGCGTGGTGAAGGCCATGGGTCGGCATACTTCCATCGCCGCAACGCCCACGCGTGCGGTCAGTGCACCGTTAACGAGACCCTCGCCGAACCGCCGCGACAGCTTGCCCACGATGGAGCCGCCGAGGATCGGCTCAAGCATATCGTCACCCACGGCAACCGCGCCCGTGGCCACCATATGCGTGAGCACAGCGCGGGTCAGCCGCCAGCTGCCCAGCGTCCCGGCGCGCCCGCCATAAACTTCGGCGATGCGACGAATCATGCGGATGTTGGCGGTCAATGCAGCGGCCACATCCGCCAAAGCCAGCGGCACCAGCGCAGTTACCGTGGCGACTTGCCTCGCGGCCACCTCAATTTCGCGCGCCGCCATCCGGTCCAGCGGGGCGAGCAGTTCGTTTTCACACAAGCCCAGTAAGCCAGCCGCATCCAGTTGATCGGGGGCCAGATCGGCGAACCGCCCGCGCGCCCAGCGGGTTTCCTCGCGGGTTTTGTAAAGCGCAACCAGACGATCCGACACTTTGCGCGCCGCTGCCAGATCTGCCCCCATCAAGGCGGCATCTGTGCCGCGGCGCAGGCTATCAACCTTTGCCAAACGGCTGAGCGCGGCCAGTTCACGCAAGACAATCAGCGCCAGCACCAAAAGAAAAGCGGCAAGCAGCGCCGTCACCGCCCAGCCCAGCACCGGATTGCGCATCACGAGGCCAGTGACAAAATCCCAAGCCGCAACCGAGACGATGGCCCCCATCAGCCCTGCGCCAAGGCCAAAAAACCACCGCGCAAGCCGTGACGGGCGACGCGCGGCCAGCACCGCAGCGCTTTGCATCGCCTGCCCCTGCGGGGGCGGTGTCAGATCGGGGACCGGCGGCGCTTCGGCGACGGATTTGGTTTCTTGCGCCTCAAGGTCGATCAGCACAGGACCCTTGGCCATCAGCCCGTTTTCCTCGCGCCGCGCGCGGGTTTGAATTCGGGCGCTTTGCGTGTCCATTCAAAGCGAATGTCCGGCAGCCCGGCTTCATTCCCGCTCCCGTTCGTGCGATCCACGCTCACGAAACCGCGCAACTCATAGAAAATCGCGGCAACGCCATTCGCCTCATAGCTCCACAACCCGAGTTTATCGCATTCGCCCTTTGCATCCTCAAGCAGCGCGGTGCCGATGCCTTTGTCCTGCGCTTCGGGCAGGACATAAAGCGCATAAACCTCGCTCTCGTGGCGGGCGATGAAACCGACGACCTTGTTGTCGATCTTGGCGACCTTGACCCAACCGGCCTCAATCATGTCTCCGGCATATTTGATTTCTTCGGCAGCGGAATGCACGCGCGGCAGCCACGGCATCAAATCATTTGACACCGACAGAATGTTTCCAACAGCACCGGCATCCAGCGACCGTGCGGGAGAAATAGTGAATTCGATCATAGCCTATCCCCTAAAAGGAATTGGGCCGCCTTATCAAGTCGGATATGCGGCGGACCATCGCCGGGGCGCAAACTCAACAGCGATGGTGCGAAATTCATCACACGGTAATCGTCATCCAGCCAGCTTTCGGCCCCGTCCCGCGCGGGGGTCAGCAATCTGGCCGGATCGCTCGGCAGATCACCGGGATAGAACGCCGCCTGTTTGCCGGTTTCAAGCAGTTGACCGCGCACAACATCAAGGTCCTGACCCGCGTGGGTGACCGTCTCTTCGGTGGTGGCGCGCAAAGAGGCAATCGCCAACGCTTGCGTCTGCGCCCCTGCAAACTGCGCCTTGTTACGCGCATCACGTACCAGCGCGTCAATGATCGCGGTGAGTTTATCGTGTTGCTTGTGGTGCAAGTGATCCGCCTTGGTTGCGGCGAAGAGTATTTTTTCCACCCGTTTGCCCGCAAATAGCTGCGTCAGAAAGGCGTTGCGCCCGGGCCGGAAAGCGCCAAGAATATCGACCATGGCCCCGCGCATATCCTCAACCGCACGCGGTCCTTTATGGATCGCGCCCAAGGCATCAACCAGCACGACCTGACGGTCGATCCGCGCAAAATGATCCCGGAAAAACGGGCGCACGACTGCGCGTTTATAGGCCTCAAAACGCCGTGCCATCTCGCGGCGCAACGATCCGCGCGCATCTGTGCCATCCCCTGTCAATGGGGCAAACGTCAGCACCGGCGACCCCTCCAGATCACCGGGCAGCAAAAAACGCCCCGGTGAGCAGTCGTAATATCCCGCGACGCGCGCGGCATTGAGGTAGTCGGTAAAGCCCGCCGCCAGCGCCTTGGCCAGCGGTTCGTCCAGTTTTGCGTCCGCTGCGACCGCCGCGCTCTGCGCGAGATAGGCTTGCGCCTGTGGACGCTCAGCCGCGCGCGCCAGTGTTTCCTGCGACCATGTGGCGTAATCCTTGTCCAAGAGCGCCAGATCGAGCAGCCACTCACCGGGATAATCAATGATATCCAGATGGATCGTGCGCGGCCCCTGCAGCCCCGCCAAAAGCCCCGCGCGGCGCACCCGCAACGACAACCGCAACTCGGAAACCGCGCGTGTGCTGTCGGGCCAGCGCGGTTTGGGGCCGGTCAAATCGCTCAGATGCGCCTCGAAATCAAAGCGCGGCACCGTATCGTCCGGCTGCGGTTGCAGGAATGCGGCCTCAATGCGCCCTTCAGCGGCGGCGGCCAGATGCGGCATCCGCCCCCGGTTCATCAGATTCGCAACCAAAGAGGTGATGAAAACCGTCTTGCCCGACCGGGCAAGACCCGTGACGCCGATCCGTATAACCGGTTCAAACAATGTCTCATTGACCGTGTTCTGTACCGTTTCAATCTGGCGCAGCACCGTGTCGGCGAGTGTTGATATAACCAAAACGTGTCTGCCTTTGAACTTCTCGATTGGCCCTACATAAGCGCGCATCCCCAGCCATGCCAGAGCAAGAAAGCCATTTGACGCTGGCGAGCGAGTTGGCTAGGCCCACGCCCATGCACAGATACGCCCTCAAAGTCGAATATCACGGCGCGCCCTTTGTCGGATGGCAGCGTCAGAAAGAACATTCCACCGTTCAGGGTGCGATTGAGCAGGCTTTGGGAAAAATCGCGCCGGCGCCCCATACGATTGCGGCTGCAGGGCGTACGGACGCAGGTGTGCATGCGATCGCGCAGGTGGCACATTGTGATCTGGTCCGCGACTGGGATCCGTTTCGTTTGTCAGAAGCGTTGAATTACCATCTCAAGCCCGCGCCCATCGCCATTACCGCCTGCACCGTTGTGGACGCGGACTGGCACGCAAGGTTCTCTGCGCGTCAACGTCAGTATCTGTTCCGCATCTTATGCCGCCGCGCCCCTGCAACGCATCAGAGGGGGCTGGTTTGGCAAGTCAAACAAAATCTGGATGTGGCGGCCATGCGGGAAGCGGCCGCGCTGCTGATCGGCCAGCATGATTTCACGACATTCCGCTCCACCATCTGTCAGGCGGAGAGCCCGGTCAAAACGCTTGACCGTCTTGATGTGAGCGAGGTCGAAACGCCCTATGGCCGTGAGATTCATTTCGACGTGCGCGCCAGATCCTTCCTGCACAATCAGGTCCGCAGTTTTGTGGGCACGCTGGAACGGGTTGGGGCCGGTTCGTCCACACCGCAGGATGTGGCAAGGGCGCTGGCCCTGCGGGATCGCGCCGCCTGCGGGCCGGTTTGCCCGCCCTATGGCCTGTATCTGGCGCATGTGGTTTACGACCGCCCGCCGTTTGAGGCGTAGCAATTGGTCTAATCGTTATCCGTCAGCCCTGCGCCGGCACCGGCACTACGTGAGGCGGCACTTTCGGGCACAAAGGTGCGCGCCGCCAGATTGTTCATCTGCTTTAACAGCGCGTCGCACCCGCTGATCCGCAGCGGATGACTGCGCGGGCGGGGTTTTGCGAAATCCACGACCAGCCTAATCGCACCGTCCTGCGCGCATTCGGTGCGCGCCATGAAAGGCAATGCCGCCACATAGCTGTCCAGCAGGGTATCCTGTGTGACGCTGGCAACAACAGCGCACCCGTCGCTGCGCGCGGTGCTCAACGCTGCATCCAGCGCCAAAGGGTATTCCAGAATAGCCCCCCCCGGCAGGAAATCCAAAGCCTGCGCCAGCGCATCCGGGGGCCGTGCAGCGGTCAGATGCACAGCCGCCGCCTGTCCAAAGCGTGCAGCCTGCTGCGGCGGTGCCCCTGCCCCGCGCGCGGCCTTGCTCGCCAGTGCCGTGATTTCAGTGGCCGACCAGTTCACGCAGCATAGACCGGCAACCACCAGTCATCCGTATTGTCCTGCAATTCATCCGCCAAAGGCGCACCCTGACACAGGGTGATCCGGGTCCAGCGGTCTGATTTCGGATCGAACTTGGACGCGCCAAAGAACGAAAGCTTGCAGCGCAGCATGTCAATCGGCAGGCAGGTTTGCGCAATCAGGTTGTCGCGGATTTCGCCGTAAGCGTACTGCGCCGCCGCCGCAACGCGCGATGCGGCCAGCGCATGATCCGGGTGATCAGCCAGAAAATCGGCCATGGGTTGCGCCGTTTCGGGCAAATCTTGATACAGCGCCTTGATCCGCCGCCCGATGTCCAGCGGCGATTCCAGATCGGCCCCCGGCTCTTCGAAACGGTTGCCCAGACGCGGCTCCTGTTTTGCCGCACTCACATACCAGAACTGGTGACATTCTGGTTTGGCATCATAATCAGGCGCGAGCGCCCAAGCAGCCGCCTCTTCGATCTGCGCCTTGACCGCATCCGTGTCAGGCAGCGGCAGAACCATCGCGCCAAAGGGGTCGGACATGCACTCGGCCAGCCCATCGACCACATCGCCAAAAGGTTCCAGCAACAATGCGACCACCAGTTCCTGAACATCTAACGACGCGGCTTCCGACCACGCGAGCAACGCTTCGATCGCGCCCATTTTGACCAGCGCGCCTTGGGCAAAGCGACCCTCGGCACGCGCCGCGCGCCAGTCGCGCGACAACCGGTCGATCCGATCCTGATGTGCGGCATCGGGGACATTCCACTCGCTCAGGTGGCGTTCGGCACGCAACGCCAGCGCCTCCAGCCGCGCCGCTTGCCCCTTGGGCACCAGTTGGATCGCGCGCACCTGCGCCAGCGCCGTTTCACGCGCCAGCATCCAATTGTTCAGCAAAACCGGGTGATTGACCAGAAACGGCGCCATGCCAAGGCCCGTTGAATTCCCGATCCCCAAATGGCGTTTGATGCGCCGATCCAGCGGAGCACCACCGACAAATTCCACAAGATCGTGGGTGAAATGCCGGATCAGCCAAACCGTCAGCATTTCGGCCATGAAAGGCCCGCCAAACCCCGGGCGCGCCTCAATACGCGCGCGGTCCGCGATCCCGAATTTACCGTTGCCATAGACGGCCGTGGTGCGCATCAGATACCCGGTTTGGCGCACCAACGCTTCGTCGGGTTGCTGCCCGGCCCTGAGCCGCTCAATCACATGGGCAAAGAGGCGCACGGATTTATTGGCCCGGCTCAACACCAGATCATGCTCCGTGAAGCGGGCAGCTTCCTGCTTGGGGGCGGTGGCGCAGATCCGCGCGATTTCATCCGCGTCAGGCACCCCGTCATAAAGCACATAGGCCGTGTCCCAGGCGGTCGCGATCACGCGATCCGTGCGCTGATCCGCAGGCAGATCGGTGGAGACGGCAACGAGCGCATAATCATGCCCGCCGAACCGCAGGGTATAGACCGCATGGCCAAACCCCTGCGCGTCGATCTGCCAGACGGGCCGCGTCACCTGCACGTTTTCAGCAGCAAGCGCGCGCATCAGGGTACGCAGAAAAGACAAACGCGTGGGAAACATGGACCCCATCCGGGCCAGCCGCATGACCTTGTCCGGGCTGCGCAGCGGCGCTTGGGGCGGGTTTGGAAGATCCTTCATAGCGGCTCAAAACTCTCTTCGTAAAACCTCAGCCAGTTGCCGCCCATGATCCCGTCCACGTCAGCTTCGGACAGGGAGGTCTGCAACAGGCCTGCGCGGATGTTAGCAAAATCGCGGTTGTCATGAAACCATGTCGGCATCGGCGGAAAGCCTGCATTGCTGGCGGAACCTTCGCCGTAATCCATGACCTTGGACCATCGCCCCACCCGCATCCATTCCACAACGCTGTCGGGCTGGTCCTGACAAAGGTCCGTGCCGATGCCCAGGTGGGACGCGCCGTAGCGGCGGGCGGCCTCTTCGACCATCGCGCAAAAACCATCGAGCGTGCAGGCCGAGCCACCCTTGAGGTGGTGAGGATAGACCGAGAACCCCAACATCCCCCCCGCGCGCGTCAAGGCCTGCAGCACCTCGTCTTTCTTGTTGCGCAGCGCGGCTTGCCACCAATGCGGATTGGCATGGGTGATGGCGATGGGCCGGGTCGAATGTTCGATCGCCTCCAGCGTCGAGCGGTCGGCGGAATGGGACATATCCACCACCATCCCCACGCGGTTCATCTCGCGCACCACCTGTTTGCCCATGCGCGTGAGGCCCGTGTCATCGTCTTCGTAACACCCCGTGGCGAGCAGGGATTGATTGTTGTAGGTCAGTTGCATGAAGCGGATGCCAAGCTGATGGCAAATCTCAACTAGTCCAATGTCGTCCTCAATGGGACTCGGGTTCTGGAACCCAAAGAATATCGCGGTGCGGTTTGTTTCCTGCGCGCGGCGCACGTCAGCAGCACAGGTGCCTTTAAAGATCAGATCAGGATGCGCCTCGAACCAGCGGTTCCACTGCTCAAGGTTCAGCACCATCTCACGAAAGCTCTCGTGATAGGCGATGGTGACATGCACCGCATCCACCCCGCCTGCGCGCATCTGCGCAAATATCTCAGGCGAAAAATTGGCATACTGCAGGTTGTCTATCAGCGGTGTTTTCATAAGCGCATCTTGCGAAATCCGGCGCAATACTCAATTCCAAAAGCGGCATGCGCCCGGTCGTTTCAGTCAGCATCAGACCCAAAGGCGCTGGAAAACCGGCGGTTTCGGCGCCCTTGACTTATTATTTATCGACATTACTGACCAAGAAACGTCTTAAATATGCAGAGTAATATACATTTTACGATATTTCACCACATTTGCGGCCCCACGCCCTGCATGGCATCGAAAACCAAATGTCTCAGATTTTTTGCTGCGTGTGTTTGCGTAATTCCGTGCGCGCAACCTGACGGCGGTGCACCGCATCCGGGCCATCGGCAAATCGCAAGGCGCGCTGCCAAGTCCAGGCCATGGCCAGCGGCGTGTCCTGACTGATCCCTTGCCCGCCATGCATCTGCATCGCTTCATCAATTACCTTGAGAGCCATGCGCGGGGCCACGACCTTGATCTGACTGATCCATGGGGCGGCCGCGCGCGCATCGCCCTGATCCATCATCCACGCCGCCTTGAGGCACAACAGGCGCGCCATCTCGATTTCCATCCGGCATTCCGCGATGATGTCGAAATTCGCCCCCAGCATCGCCAGCGGTTTGCCAAAGGCTTCCTTTTGCAGCGACCTTCTGCACATCAACTCCAGCGCCGCTTCGGCCTGCCCGACCGAGCGCATGCAGTGATGAATACGCCCCGGCCCCAGACGCCCCTGCGCGATCTCAAAGCCACGACCTTCGCCCAGCAACAGGTTTTCGGCAGGCACGCGCACATCCGAAAAACGGATATGCATATGCCCATGCGGCGCATCATCATGGCCAAAGACCTTCATGGGGCGCAGGATTTCGATCCCCGGTGTCGCCGCATCCACCACGATCATCGAATGCCGTTGGTGTTTTGAGATCTCATCACCGCCCGTGCGCACCATGACGATATAGACCTTGCAGCGCGGATCACCGGCACCGCTGGCCCAGTATTTTTCGCCATTGAGCACATAATCATCGCCGTGCCGCACACAGGACATGGCGATGTTTGTCGCATCAGACGAGGCCACTTCCGGTTCCGTCATCAGATAGGCAGAGCGAATCTCCCCCTCCAGCAGTGGCGCGAGCCATTGTTCCTTCATCGCGGGCGTGCCGTAGCGTTCAAAGACTTCCATGTTGCCCGTGTCAGGTGCCGAGCAGTTGAACACCTCCGCCCCGAGGGGGGTTTTGCCCATCTCTTCGGCAAAATATGCATATTCCACGGTGCTGAGGCCGAACCCCTTTTCACTGTCGGTCAGCCAGAAATTCCACAACCCGGCGGCTTTCGCCTGCGCCTTGAGCCCTTCGAGGATTTCCGCCTGCCGGTCGGTATAGTGCCAGCGGTCCCCCTGCCCGATTTCGCCGTGGTATTCTTCTTCCAGCGGCATGACGACGTCCCGGATCATATCGGCGACACGCTGCAACAACGCGCGGTTCTCTTCGCGCATGCCGAAATTCATATCCATCACCGTCTCCTTCAGTCCGCCCATCGGGGCTTTCCCCCGCGCCACAGGTTTGCTTAGATCACCCGCGGTGTCCATAAGACAAATCAAAGGGGATGCGCATGCACAGCTATGATCACAAAACGCTGGAGGCGTATCTGGCCAACCATGTGCCGGGTTTCGAGTCGCTGGATGGCATCGAAAAATTCTCGGATGGGCAATCGAACCCGACCTACCGGCTCACCAGTGGGGGCACGGAATTCGTGCTGCGCGCCAAACCCCCCGGTGTCCTGCTGAAATCCGCCCATGCGGTGGATCGCGAATACCGCGTGATGCAGGCGCTGGCATCCACGGATGTGCCGGTGCCCCATGTGCTGCATCTGAGCGGTGAAGACACCCCGCTGGGCGCGCAGTTCATGGTGATGGAGATGGTCAGGGGTCGCATCTTTTGGGATCCGGCCCTGCCCGGCATGACCCCGGCCGAGCGGGCCGCAATCTATGACGCCATGAACGAAACGCTCGCCAAATTGCACAGCGTTGCGCCCGACAGCATCGGGTTGGGCGATTATGGCAAGCCGGGCAATTACTTCGAACGGCAAGTGACCCGCTGGTCTGGTCAATACCAGCAAGCTGCGCGCGCACCACTTCCTGATGCGCTCTGGCTGATGGAGTGGCTGGGCGCGCATATGGCCCGCGATGATGGCGCGAGCAGTATCGTGCATGGCGATTACCGCATCGACAATATGATCTTTGCGCCCGACGCGCCGCGCGTTCTGGCCGTTTTGGATTGGGAGTTGTCCACCCTCGGCCACCCGCTGGCCGACCTTGCCTATCAGTGCATGCATTGGCGGCTGCCCCATGCCGGTCATTTTCGCGGCTTGGGGGGTGTGGATCGTGCCGCCCTTGGGTTGCCGGATGAGGCCGCCTATGTGGCCACCTATTGCGCGCGGCGACAGATTTCGGTGCCGGACAACTGGACATTCTATCTGGTGTTTTCCTATTTCCGCCTGCTCGCGATCCTGCAAGGGGTGCGGCGCCGCGGGCTGGACGGCAACGCCTCAAACCCCAAGGATACAGATCGGCTGCGCGATGTGATTGCCCTTTTGGCCCTCGATGCGCGCCACCTTGCACAAACGGCATGACCCGCTTTGACCGGCTGAAGGCTTGACGCCATGGGCTGTCCTGTGATCCTGATTTCGCAACACCGAGATTTTCGAGGATAACGATGAACCC
Source organism: Roseobacter litoralis Och 149 (assembly GCF_000154785.2). Lineage (NCBI taxonomy): Bacteria > Pseudomonadati > Pseudomonadota > Alphaproteobacteria > Rhodobacterales > Roseobacteraceae > Roseobacter > Roseobacter litoralis. Next base: position 1,244,176 of record NC_015730.1, on the reverse strand, counting down.
CAAACACGCCAGTTATGATGTTGTGATCGTCGGCGGCGGCATCTACGGCTCCAGCATTGCGTGGTGGCTGACGCAGATGGCCGGCTTTGACGGCCGCATCCTCGTGATTGAGAAAGACCCGACTTATGCGCAGGCCGCCACCAGCCTGACCAACAGCTGTATCCGGCAGCAGTTCTCAAACCCGACCAACATTGCGATCTCGCAATTTGGCGCAGAATTCATTCACAACTTTCAAAAGTTTATGGGCGCGTCGGATGACGTACCCGCGCTTTCCTTGCAAAACTTCGGCTATCTCTATCTGGCCGACACAGCCGCGCAGGCCGACACATTGCGCGAAAGCCAGCAGGTGCAGGCGCAGTTGGGCGCAGGTACCCGGCATATGCTGCGCGATGAGATCGCCGACGCCTACCCATTTTACAACCTCGACGATATTCTTGCGGCCAACCATAATCGTATGAACGAGGGGTATTTTGACGGCGGCACCATGTTTGACTGCTTTCGGCGCATGGCGCGCAAGAACGGCGCGGAGTATCTGAGCGATGAGGTCGTCGCCATGACGCGCGTCGGCACCCGCGTGGAAAGTGTGACGCTGAAGTCCGGCGCGACGCTCTCCTGCGGGCTGGTGGTCAATGCATCGGGCACCCGCGCGGCCGCCACCGCGCGTATGGCAGGCCTCGACATTCCCGTGGAGGCGCGCCGCCGCTATACCTATATCTTTGATGCGGCAGAACCGCTTGACCGGGACCTGCCGCTGACGATCGACCCGTCCGGTGTGCATTTTCGCACCGATGGGCGGTATTACATGGCGGGCGGCGGACCGGATCAAGACCCCGCCGTCGATGTGGATGATTTCGAGGCGGATCACAGTTTGTGGGAAGAGAAATTCTGGCCCATCATCGCCCATCGCATCCCGCAGTTTGAACGGATCAAACTGGTAAACATGTGGGTCGGCCACTACGATTATAATACGCTGGATCAGAACGCCATTCTCGGCCCCCACCCGGAAGTGAGCAACTTTGTCTTTGTGAACGGGTTCTCGGGTCACGGGTTGCAGCAGGCCCCGGCCATCGGGCGCGGCATCGCCGAATGGATCGCCTATGGCGCTTACCGCAGCCTTGATCTTGCCCCATTTGGGGTCGAACGTGTCCTGCGGGGCGAGAAATTCTTGGAAAAAGCCGTGATCTGACGGCAAGGAGACGGATATGAAGAAACTGGTTTTGACAGGCGCCGCAGGTCGCCTTGGCTCTTATCTGCGTGAGCCTCTGACAGCGCTCTGTGACAACTTGGTGAGCACGGATATCGTCGACGATATCGGCACGCTCTATGCAGGCGAAACCTATGTCAAAGCGGACCTTGCGCAGATGGACCAGATTGCGCCGGTGGTTGAGGGGGCCGATATGGTGTTGCATTTCGGGGCCATCGTGGATGAAAAACCGTTCGAGGAACTGTTGGGCCCGAATTTTGTCGGTTCCCATAATATCTGGGAGGCCGGGTACCAAGCCGGTGTGAAACGGATCGTCTATGCCTCGTCGATCCACGCGGTGGGCATGCATCTGAAATCTGATTTCATCGGCATTGACGCTGAACACCGCCCCGATACGTTTTACGGGCTGGCCAAGTGTTTTTCCGAAGATCTGGGCCGGATGTATTGGGAAAAACGCGGGCTGGAATCCGTTCATCTGCGCATCCTCTCCTGCGCGCAGGTCAACAACACGCGCGCCTTGGGGTCATGGCTGAGCTATCCCGACCTGATCCACCTCGTCACCCGCGCCATCGACACGCCATCGGTCGGCTTCGCCATTGTCTACGGCGTATCAAACAACGACCGCGCACCTGTTGATAACGCCAAGGCCAGCTTTCTGGGGTACCGCCCCACCGACAATGCCGAAGTCTATGCCGCCGAGGTTCTCGCACAGGCAGAACCTGTCGACACCACAGATCCCGGTCAGATGTGCCACGGCGGGCCGTTTGCCAAGGTCGATCTGGGGCAAAGCGGTATGGCTCAGATGAACATTGTGAACGACAGAAAGCAGACGTAACGCATGTAAGGAGCGTGCCCCGCGACATACCCCGTACGGGGCGTCAACCTTGCGCTAGAGAAACTGAATTACCAATCCATTTCACCGTTTGCCTGCCTTGGGAACATCACCACATGCCGTTAGAAATCATTCCGGGAAATGGTCCCTTGATCATCACGCTACCCTATACGGGTACGAACATGCGTCGTGAACTGGTGGATAGGTTGTATGATAAAAGCCGCCATATCACCTCGAATGACCGATATCTGGACAGGCTTCTGGGCGGTCTGGCGAATGACGCGACGACCATACGGACGAACTTTCACCGCTTCGTCTCGGATGTGGACGCGGTATCAATGGCTTCAGAACTTCGCGCGCATAACGGATTGCTTGGCGTGGTCCCGCTCATCGATCACGATGGCACCGCAATCTGGTCAAGCCCGCCAACCGTCGATGAAGCAAGGGTGTGGCGCGCCCTTTATTTTACACCCTATCACGCCGCACTCGCCACACAGATTGCACGGGTTCGCGCCAAATACGGCCATGCGATCGTCTTGAACTGCCGGGCGAGACGCGCAGAGAGTATGACGGCAGCAGAGGTGCCGGACATCGAATTCTCAACCCATTTGGGCGCCTCCTGCGGTGTAAGCCTGTCTGCGGAACTGGCTGCACTGGTCAAAAGCGCCAGTGCCCATAGTGTGTTGGTAAGCGGGCAGTTGCGGACAGGCTGGACCACGCGCCAATATGGCAGGCCAAAGGCGAACACGCATGCATTTGATCTGGACGTGCATGAAAACTGTTATCTGACAAACGATGGCGAAGTCGGGCATTTCGACGCTGAAAAAGTGGAGCCCTTGCGCGATACATTACGCCAAGTGATGCGGCATCTTGGTCAATGGACGCCCCACTGACGACAAATGCGAGGCCCTGACAACCCCAAAGGCATGATGTGTTGCGCTACCATAGGCGCGCCGCTGGCCCTACCGGGCTTATACCTGCGCATCCTTCAGCGTGCGCAAAGTAACACTCCAGAACCGTTGCGACAGCAAAATCGCGGCCACCGACAACCCGACAACCAAGCCAAGCCAGACACCGATCCCTTCCATCCCCAAGACAAAACCGAACAGATACGAACACGGGATACCCACGCCCCAATAGCTGACGGCGGCATAAATCATCGGTATCTTGGTATCTTGTACACCGCGCAAAAGTCCAAGTGCTATCACCTGCGCGCCATCCACCAGTTGAAACAGGGCGGCCATCGCCAAAAGCCCCACGCCGATGGCCATGATCCCCGCACGCTGCGGGTCGTCTTCCTGCATGAACAGCGACAAAAGCATTTCGGGCGCGGCAAGGAAAATGATGATCGTGATGGCGGCAAAGCCAAGCGACATGAAAGTCACCATTTTGCCCCCGCGCCCCATCTGTACCGGGTCATTGCGCCCATGTGCATTGCCTGCACGGATTGTGGCCACATTGGACAAGCCCAGATGTACCATGAATGTGATGGAGGCCAGTTGTAACGCAATCCCATGCGCCGCCAGCGGCACCGTGCCCAGCCAGCCCATCATCACGGCGGACCCCGCGAACAACCCCACCTCGGCCAGCGCTGTCAGACCGATGGGCCAGCCCAACAGAAACACTTGCAGCAACATCTGCCAGTCGGCCTTCCACAGGCGCTGGAACAGGGCATGCTCCGGCAAGCTAACCCGCGCATAAATCACGACCCCGATCAGCGACACCGTCTGCGTGATGATGGATGCAACCGCCGCGCCCCTGATGCCTAGTTCTGGCGCGCCCCAGTTGCCGAAGATCAACGCGTAATTGGCAATGGCATTGATCACCGCCGCAAGGATCGTCACCCAAAGCACCACTTGTGTGCGTTCCAATGCCGCCAGATAGGACTTGATCACCATCACCAACAGGGCGGGCACGATGCCATAGGCTGCAATCTCAAGATACGCACCGGCATCTCTGGCGACACCGTCCCCCTGCCCGATCAGACGCAAAATCGGCTCGGACCAAATCATCAGCGGCATCGCGAGTAGACCGAACCCAAAGCTGAGCCAAAGCCCCATCCGCGTGCTGCGACGCAACCCGATCTCGTCGTCCTTGGCCGCATATGACGCAACCATCGGCATAACGGCCCAGGCAAAACCCGAACCGAAAATGAACAACACGAAAAAATACGTGGATCCCAGCGTGACAGCCGCCAGTGCTTCGACCGAGTACCAGCCCAACATGACCGTGTCCGTCACGCCAATGGCAATCTGCGCCAGATGCCCGCCAACGAGCGGCAGTCCAAGGTTCAGGATGGCACGGGCGTGCTGAGGATATGTGGTACTCACTTGCATGTATTTTCCATACGCCCGCGTTGCTCCAAACAAAAGAGGCCAGCCGCCCGGATTGGGACAATTTCCGACACAACCGGCCCGTCGATGCGCTATCAATGACACATTTTTTGTCCGCTCAGGTACAATAGCGATCACAGTCCAGCATAAAAAACAGATCATAAGCGCTTGATTTTCTGAGTGAGTCTGTCAACTTGGCACTGCAGTCAATTACGGCGGCACCGACCGGAGCACTACAATGAAGACAACCACCAGGATCGCTGCGATTGCGAGCCTTGCTGCCGCGCCGGTGTTTTCCAACCCAATTGATCAGATAAGGCCCGACGCCCCCGAACTTGCCCCTTACGGCGCCCTGTCGATTGGCGTTCAGACACTGTCTGTGGTCAACCCAGATCAGATTGATGTCGTCTCGATCACAGACGACGACGTCCCGCTGTATGATCGTCCGATAACGCTCGAAATATGGTACCCGTCCAGCACGGCAGTGAAAGAACGCGGCACCTATTCGGCCACATTGCGGGATGGCGCGTCGGTCGTGACCCTCACGGGTCGTGCGCAGCGCGATGCACCACCGGCCACCTCGCAGCGGTATCCGCTTATCGTGATCAGCCACGGTTATCCCGGAAACAGATATCTGATGTCTCATCTGGGGGAAAACCTCGCCTCGAAAGGCTATGTCACAGTCGCCATTGACCACACCGACAGCACGTATAGCGATCAGGCTGCCATCGGTTCTACCTTGCTCAACAGGCCGGTCGATCAACGGTTTGTCATTGATTACCTCGCGCAGCTGGATACGCCGCTGGGCCGGATCATCGACACGAATGTGGTTGGTGTGATCGGGTATTCCATGGGCGGATACGGTGCGTTGGTCTTTGCCGGGGCCGGTGTCACGGAAGCTGCAACCGAATATAGCTGGGGTACGCCAAACGGGCTGCTGGCACGCCATCTTGCAGGGTCAGAGGAACACGAGGCGTTGATTGACCCACGCGTGCGTGCGACGATTGCGATCGGACCATGGGGCCGCAATGCAGGATTATGGGATGCCGGCAGTATGGCTGGCCTGCGGATACCGACACTGCTGATGGCAGGCAGTTCTGATGATGTCTCGGTCTATGAAGCCATCCGCACTATTTTTGACGAGGCTACCGGCATCGACCGTCATTTATTGACATTTGAATACGCCAATCACAACGCCGCCGCCCCCATACCTGCCCCGGTTGAGAGCTGGCAGCCGGTCGAAACCCTCGATTTTATTCCTTTCGAGCATTATGCCGATGCCGTCTGGGACACGGTGCGCATGAATAATGTGGCACAGCACTTTGCGACTGCGTTTTTTGATCTCCACCTGAAAAACGATGTTTCAAAGCAACCCTATCTCGCCCTCATTCCCAATGGTGCTGACGGAGTCATTGCACTGGATGAAAATGCAGAACCAACCGAAGATCATACGTTCTGGACTGGCTTTGCGCCGCGCACGACCAACGGCCTCAGGTTCGAAACGAAGTTGAAGGGTGAATAGCGCGACGCAGGCGAATTGACGTCCCGCCACCCTACGAAACAATGCAAAACGGTTTGGGCAGACGCCATGCCGGGACATCAGAAAAGCCAAACCGCAAGAAGGTTCACGACACTTCAATCGGAAGGCGGCATGTTTCGGCGATCAGACCACGGATCTCACAGACACTCTTGGTCCTCGGTTAGGCAGCGCGGTTTCTGATATTTCAGACACTTAGTTCAGCAAGCGCAGCGCGTTGGCTCGTTTTTTGCGATCTATCGCCATGACCACTGCGACACGCTCTTTTCCCCAACCGTCGCCTCTGCCATACTCGACCGCAAATCAACAAAAAAGAGCAGCGGTATGAATGACCTCCTTTCCTCGGGGCACGAGCCTACAGATTATGACGCGTCTTCCATTGAAGTGCTCGAAGGGCTTGAACCCGTACGCAAGCGCCCCGGCATGTACATCGGCGGCACGGATGAACGTGCGTTGCACCATCTGGTGGCCGAAGTGCTCGACAACTCCATGGATGAGGCCGTCGCCGGCCACGCCACCCGGATCGAGGTCGAGTTGCACGAAGATTATGCCGTCACCATACGCGATAATGGCCGGGGCATCCCCGTGGACCCGCATCCGAAATTTCCCGACAAATCCGCGCTTGAGGTGATCCTGTGTACCTTGCACGCGGGGGGTAAATTCTCTGGCAAGGCCTATGAGACCAGCGGCGGTTTACACGGCGTCGGGGCCTCGGTGGTCAATGCACTCAGCGACAGCATGATTGTGCAGGTCGCGCGCAACAAACAACTGTTCGAGCAACGTTTTTCGCGCGGGTTGCCACTTGGCCCCGTTGAGGAGCTTGGCCCGACACAAAACAGGCGCGGCACGACGGTGACTTTTCATGCGGATGCCGAGATTTTTGGCGCGCACCGCTTCAAACCTGCGCGGCTGTTCAATTCCATCCGCTCCAAGGCCTATCTCTTTTCAGGGGTAGAAATCCGTTGGAAATCTGCGATCTCGGACGGTGAAACCCCACAGGAAGCGACGTTTCATTTTCCCGGCGGCCTGTCGGATTATCTGCGCGAAACCCTTGGGGCTGCGACCACCTATGCCGACAATCCCTTTGCCGGAACCGTTGATTTCAAAGAGAAGTTCGGCGAGCCCGGCAAGGTCGAATGGGCCATCAACTGGACGCCCTCGCGCGATGGGTTCATCCAGTCCTATTGCAACACCGTCCCCACCCCCGAGGGGGGCACCCATGTCGCCGGGTTCTGGGCCGCGATCCTCAAGGGCATCAAAGCCTATGGTGAGTTGTCCAACACCAAAAAGGCCGCGCAGATCACGCGCGAGGATCTGACATCCGGCGGCTGTGCGCTGGTGTCCTGCTTCATTGCCGAACCCGCCTTTGTCGGCCAGACCAAGGACCGCCTGTCCACCGAGGCCGCCGCGAAAATGACCGAAGGGGCCGTGCGCGATCATTTCGACAACTGGCTGGCGGCGGATACGAAATCCGCCGGGGCCATCCTCGATTTTCTCGTGCTGCGCGCCGAAGAACGCCTGCGCCGCCGTCAGGAAAAGGAGACCGCGCGCAAATCCGCCACCAAGAAACTGCGCCTGCCCGGCAAGCTGACCGATTGCACCTCAAAGGATCGCATCGGCACGGAACTGTTCATCGTGGAAGGCGACAGCGCCGGTGGCTCAGGCAAAGGCGCGCGCGACCGCAAAACACAAGCGCTCTTGCCGCTCAAGGGCAAGATCCTGAACGTGCTGGGGGCCGCCTCGTCCAAACTGGGCACCAACGCCGAAATCTCGGACCTGTGCGAAGCGCTTGGCTGTGGCATGGGCACCAAATTCAACCTTGATGATCTGCGCTATGAAAAGATCATCATCATGACCGACGCGGATGTGGACGGCGCGCATATCGCGGCGTTGCTGATGACGTTTTTCTTTACGCAGATGCGCCCGATGATTGATGCAGGCCACCTCTATCTGGCCTGCCCGCCCTTGTTCCGGCTGACCCAAGGGGCCAAGCGTGTCTACTGCCTCACGGAGGAGGAAAAGAACGACTGGCTGGAAAAAGGTCTGGGCGGCAAGGGCAAAATCGACGTCTCGCGCTTCAAGGGCCTGGGCGAAATGGACGCCAAGGACCTCAAGGAAACCACCATGGACCCCACCACCCGCAAACTCATCCGCGTGTCAATCGACGAAGACATTCCGGGCGAGACGGGTGATCTGGTGGAGCGTTTGATGGGCAAAAAACCGGAACTGCGCTTCCAGTACATTCAGGAAAATGCGAAGTTTGTGGAGGAGTTGGATGTATGAAACGCTTTAGGCGATCAACAGGCTTTTCATTCTTCGAACAAGTGGTCCACGAATTGTACGTGGCCGCCCGACCTCGGCTGAGGAACCCAAATCAGCGAGACGAAACTATAAACCATTTGTTTCAATATAAAAATACGATTGTCAGTCGGGCATTCAGGCTGGTCACTGCGTTCGTGGTAGCTGCGATCGCAATATCGACGATGTCAGACGGCGATCGTTTACACCTGCAAATCGCTACCTTGAAATTATCGCTACCAGAAATTTACTTCGTTTTTGCCGCGTCATTGGTTTGGATTGCTCTAGTCAAATCCGATATTGAAATTCGCATCGTCGGTTGCGTTATCAGTTACATAGTAAACGCTAGATTTCATAACGACCGTTTTGCAGAGGTCCGCACAATATTTCTCGGCAACAAAGAACTCGAGCTAGTTTCACCACTCAGAGTAAAACACTTTTTCAAAGTAATGCCTCGCGAACAGGTATTCATTAAAAGCGCATATATACTGTTGGTTATTGGGCTTTCTACTCCTGTTGTTTTTGCTTTTTTTACAGTTCTTTTCCGAGCTGTCATCCTCATATTCTCAAATGGTGGAGCCTATCTACAAATGCCATTGGCGATTGCCAGCGTCCTTATCCTTCCTCTAACTCTAGTGTATTATGGCTTGTTCGTCAGACTAAACCCCATTGAAAAGGATCAAATGCAAATTCGCTGGGGGTTTCTTAGTCATGTAATCCCACCCGAGCAGCGGCCCATTTTTCAATTGGATCGGTGGACGAAAGACTTCGAGAGACTGGAATGACTAACGCTCGGGGCCCCGCCTCGAGCCGCGCTTGCACAGGGCTCCGCCCATTCGGCCCTGAAACCTTCCCCCGGAAGGTTTCCGTTACGGGCTTTACCCTCTCCCCACGGGAGAGCGCACTTCGTTTGCCCTAGGTTACGCTCGCTCCGGCCTCAAACTGTAGACTGGACAGGTCGCAAGACAACCTTCGCCCAAGGGTCAGGCGCGGCCCTACCGTTATGACTGTCGGAGTCGACCAATGCCTGCCGTTCAACCCGACGCAAACACCACCCCGCCGGTTTTGTTCTGCATTGTCATGGGCAACTCCTCCGTCGCCTCTGCGCGGATGGCGGCGATCTTTTCCTGCGCGGACATGGCGGTCGCTTCGTCAACATACTGTGTCACGACGGAAAATGCGTTCTCGCCCGTGCGCAGCATCTGCACGCTGGATGCACCCACGGCCATGACGAGGGGCACGTATTTCTCGCGCGCCAGCGCCTCCATCTCACCGGTCAATTCGGTCGTCGTCCAATGGCTGACTGTGCAATAGCTCATTTCAATACCCTCCGTTAAATGATGCAACCGCGTTGCACGCGAGGGCCTATGTACCAAGAAAACTCCGCCCGAAGCCCCCCGGTTGGATCATTCGGGCGGAATGGTTTTTTACATCACCACCATATGGAATGTAGTGAAAACAGCCCAGACGCCCATCAGGGAGGCAAATCCGACGGCAGTTGGCAACACGACTTTCAACATGTCTCTTTTCCTTTCCAGGCACCCCGATTCCGGGGTGCGGTGTGTGCCGCAGGACGTTCTGCCCTGCGAGCTGGAAAAGAGATGGGGGCGCTTTGTTGACACAAAAAGCCCCCTTTTCGTCACGATGCCTCACCCCTGCGGGAGCGGCTGTAACATCGCGTCAGTCCTGCAAACCCTGCAGAAACGCCACCAAATCCGCCACGGCGGGGGACGTCAGGATCGGCTGGCCGCTTTCGGTCCTGAGCGAGAGATCATCGCCCACGAAGAAGTCACCATAGATCGGCATGGGAGAGCCGTGGCTGACCAGCGGGTCGCGCCCGTCGATGCGCATCACGACGCGCGTCATCGGGAAAACGCCGTCGTTGCGCGCGGACAGCGCCGTCAGATCAGGCGGTTGCAGCACCAGCACCGGGGCCATCGGGCCATTCCCGCGGGCGTCGGCGCCGTGACAGGTCGCACAGTGGCGTGCGTAGATTTCAGCACCGGTTTCGACGTCCTGCGCAGCCGCAGCCCCTGCGCAAATCGACATTGCCACACCAAGAATCAGGTTCTTCATCGCTCCCTCCTCATCACTTTCGATCCGAGTGTAGCATCAGACCCAACAAGGGGCCGTGATCTCGATCAAGGATATTGCCAAACGCACTGATGGATGTGACCCAAAGATGCCTTGATCTGCGCGCGCATATTGGGCACTGCTGGGCCATGCGATTGATGTTACTTCTTTGTTTGACCCTTCTGACGGCCTGTGGGCGTCCGATGACCGATACGGAAAAGGCGTTTGCACAAACGCTGCACGGCGATACGCTTGATACCTCACAAGTGCGCATTGTCGATGGCGCGCCCACGCGGGCGGTCACGTTTACGCGCACGCCGCGTCCCCGCACGACGTGCCGACAACGTATTTTGCCGCCTGCAACCACAGAGACAGTCACATCAAAGCCCGCAGCCATAGCGATCTACAATCATATCCTGTTTGATCGCGACTGGTATCTGGAGGACTACCTGCCGGACTACCCCGACCAGATCGGATTGATCGCCGCGATGCTGTTTGCCCATGAACTGACCCATGCCTGGCAATGGCAAAACCGCGCTGAAACCGGCTATTCCCCGTGGGCGGCGGCATTTGAGCATCGCGGCGCAAGTGATCCCTATCTTTTTGACATTGATGCAAGCCCGGCGTTCAACGATTTCGGATATGAGCAACAGGGCGCCATTGTTGAAGAATTTGTCTGCTGCCGCGCATTGGACCCAACGGCACCCCGAACCGCCCGGTTGCATGCGCTATTGTCTCAGGTCATGCCCGTCGCACCCCTGCCAACGGGGCGACCTTACGCGGTGGGCCTGCCTTGGGAAGGCGTCGAACTGCGCGGGATTTGCCAGTGATCAGGGCAATTGCGAGGCTTCAAGATAGGCCAGCAAGGCCGCTTGCGGTGCGGGAACACGGGCGCGGCCCGCTTCGGTTTTAATGCGCTTGCTGTCTTGCGAGGTCAGATGTGCAAAGGGGCGCATCAACCGACCCGGTTGAGAACCCGCCGCATAGTCATCCAGCAGTGCCAGAACCTTGCCGCGGGGGAAATTGCCGCCTGACCGCACCGCCAGCGTTGTCAAATCCGGCGGAACCTTGTTGAGACCGACAACCCCAATCCCGCCCCCGCCGCGCAGATCACCGCCATGACAGATCGCGCAGTTTTCGCTGTACAAAACCGCCCCACGGCTGACACGGTCATCGCGGCCACAGGCGGCCAGAAAGACACAAGCTGCCATTATCAGGCTGGTGAAACGGGGCATCGCATACTCCATCGAAAAACGCGTTGCACCTATTCTAGCCTAATTGTCTTGCTGATCTGGTAACGGCCCTGCATTCTCTTGCCAGTACAGCACCGAAGAGGATACAGCCCATGGCCCAACACGCGTTCACTATGGTTTTGGCGGGCATCGGCATCCCAATTCTGGCCGCACTCAATGCAGCCCTCGGCGCCAAGATCGGCTCCCCCGCCGCTGCGGCGACTGTTTTATTCACCGTGGCTTTCATCAGTTGCGCCTGCGTGGTTCTGGTCACCGGACCGGAGGCATTCCTGCGCCTTGGCGGCACCCCAAAACATCTGTTCTTTGCGGGCGTGCTGATTGCGTTCTATGTCCTGAGCATCACCTATATCGCGCCCAGTTTCGGCATTGGAAACGCGGTATTCTTCGTCCTGCTCGGCCAATTGATCAGCGCTGCGGTCATAGATCACTTCGGTTTGTTTGGCGCGCGGATCAGCCCGATCAATCCGACACGCGCCTTAGGCATCGCAGTCATGGCAGCCGGCGTCTTTATCACTCAGAAGGTGTAGGACCCTGCGCCAATTCCAGCAATCTGTCCCAGACCTGATCAACCACTTCGACCTTCTGCATGATCTGGCGTGATTGTCCGGGCATACGAGCGCCTTCATCTTTGGTTGCTGCCTGCGACAATGCCGCAAGCCGCTCCGCGAAGGCCTCACCGCTTTGTGGGTCAATAAGGATATAGAACTGCCCCAGATCATGGGGGGGGCCCTGCGGCGCCTTGAGGGGTTTGACGCTGCCCGACAGGACCGAGCCTGTCATCCCCGCCGCGAGGATCTCAGCCATCAGACCAAAGCCCCAGCCCTTATGCTCCCCGACCGATACCAGCGAGCCTTCCAAGGCGGCTTGCGGATCGGTGGTTGGCTGCCCCTGTGCGTCCAGTGCCCAGCCCAGCGGAATATGCTGGCCCAAGGCCTTGGCCATCGTGATCTTGCCCAAGGCCACGGTTGTCGTTGATTGATCAAACTGCATGGCAACGCCGCCAGCGCCATCAGGTACGGAAAACGCAATCGGGTTGGTGCCGATGACCCGCGTTTTACCACCGGGTGCCGCAACGATGGGCGAAGCGTTGGTGAACCCGATCCCGATACATCCTGATTGTGCAATCTGTTCGGTGAAATAGCCCAGTGAGGTGCATGTATGCGCATGTCCCACGGCAAGCGTTGCGGTCCCCAGCGTCTTGGCCGCATCCAGCGCAGGCACCAGACCATGGGCAAAAGCAGGCTGGGCAAATCCATAATTGGCATTCACGTGAATGGCCGCGGGACGAGGCGTGGTCACTCCGGGCACGGCCCGACCATCGACCCGGCCCGTTTCCAGCTGCAAACAGTAGCTTTCAACATAGTACAAACCACAGATCTTATTGCCATACCCCTCGGCCACGCGGACAGCGCGGGCAACTTCAGCGGCTACAAACGGGGCTGCGCCATAGGCAGTGAGCGCCTGTTTCGTCAGTGCTTCGATGTCATCCAATGTGTGTAAAGGCATCTTCTTTCCCTTTTCTTCGCCCCAAAGCCCACGCCGGGCCATGTCATCACGCCTCAGAAAGCTGCCCTGCATCCAACCGGATTTGGCGATCCATACGTGCGGCCAATGCAAGGTTATGCGTGGCAATCAACGCTGACAAACCTGTGTCCCGCACAAGCTGCATCAGGGCACCAAACACCTGATCCGAGGTGCCCGGATCCAGATTGCCCGTCGGCTCATCCGCGAGTAGTAATTTGGGCGCATTCGCCAGTGCACGACAAAAGGCGACGCGTTGCTGCTCTCCCCCCGACAGGGCGCCGGGGCGGTGTGCTGCCCGCGGCGCGATACCCACCGCAGACAGCAAAGCGGCCGCGCGCGCGGCAGCCGTGGTTTTGGAGATGCCATTGGCGAGTTGCGGCAGGATAATGTTTTCAGCCGCATTGAATTCAGGCAACAGGTGGTGAAACTGGTAGATAAATCCAACATCATTGCGGCGTATCGCCGTGCGCCGCGCATCGCTTAGGCCGCTCATCTCTTCGCCATCAATCAGAACCTGGCCCGCATCCGCCACGTCCAGCAGGCCAGCAATGTGCAGCAAAGTGGATTTACCCGCCCCCGAGGGCGCCACCAAGGCGACCACCTCTCCTGCGGCGATGCTCAGGTCGATCCCGCGCAGGACAGTGACGCTGTTTGCCTGCCCCGCATTATACGACTTCGTGATGCCGCGCATCTCAAGGATCGGGTCACTCATAGCGCAAGGCCTCAACCGGGTTCATTCGTGCCGCGCGCCGCGCAGGAAAAATGGTCACCACGAAAGACAGGCTTAATGAAAGCGCCACGGCTGACAGCACATCCCTGAGGTGCAGTTCGGCAGGCAGCGCATAGATGCCCCGGATGGACGGATCCCAGACGCCGCCGCCCATGGCAACATTCACGAAAGAGAAAATCGGATCAATATAGATGGCAAACAGCGATCCCAGAATGACACCAGCGGCGGTACCAATGATCCCGGTAAAAGCGCCACAAATAAAGAAGACCCGCAGGATCGACCCCTCGCTTAGCCCCATTGTGCGCAGAATGCCAATGTCACGACCTTTGTTCTTGACCAGCATGATCAGGCCGGACACGATATTCATAGCAGCGATCAGCACCAGGATCGACAGGATGATGAACATCACGTTGTCCTCGACCTCCAGCGCGCGCAGAAAGCCGCCGGACGCGTCCTGCCAAGTCCAGATTTGCCCGCGCTCACCGGCGGCTTTCAACAGATCCATCCGCACGGTCTCAAGACGTTCCGGTTCCTGAACCATCACTTCGATTTCGTCCGCTACCCCTTCACGGTTAAAGAAAGTTTGCGCATCAGAAAAAGGAAGATAGGCGCGCGTTCGGTCGATGTCATAACGCCCGGCGGTAAAGATATACGTCACCTCATAGGCGTTCACGCGCGGCGATGTGCCGAATGCGGTTTTCACCCCATCCGGCGATATCAGACGGATGCGATCCCCGATACCGACACCCAATTCGCGCGCCACCCCAGAGCCCAAGGCGATCCCCTCATCAAACCGCGCGATATCACCACGCGATGTGGCCGGGTCCGCAATGCGCGGCAGCGACCGCAGGTTTTCAGGGGCCACACCAAACACCTCGACCCCGGCATTGCGCCCTTGATGTGCCGCCATCACCTGCCCGCGGATCAAGGGTGCAACGCGCGTGACGCCCGGCACCGTTGCGGCCTGTGCGGCAATCGCATCAAAGTCTGTCATCGTGCGATCCATCTGACCGTTTTCCGTCACGGAACCCAACGCATAAATCGTCACATGGGCATTGGCCCCCAGAATCGTATCCACAAATTCAGCCCTGAAACCAGAGCGCACAGAGAGCGTGGCGATCAGCGCAAAGACCGCAAGCGTGATACCAATCAGGCTGATCCACGTCATGACGCTCACGCCGCCTTCGCTGCGGCGGGCGCGCAAATAACGCCATGCAATCATCCATTCAAAACCCGCAAAAGGCGGAGGTGTTCTGGCCATTCATTGTCCTCGGGTGAACCTGCGCGCAACCTGCGACTTCGCACGTCGCGGGTCAAGCCGACAATGTTTTGGTGCGACGTCGGGATCGCAACAAACCCGCGATCAAAGCCGTTGCCATGCCACCGGCTATCCCACCAAACCCTGCGAACATTGCACTGTCAGCTGACAATGGCAGCGCGGGTTCGAAAGCATCCCAGGCGCCTTGCGCGACTTCCGGGTCCGTCAGATGCGCAAAATGATAAGCGCGCATGAAAGGTCCCTGCCCCTCGAGAATATCAAGATCGGCGCGCAACCCTTCATAGCGCAGGAATGCCTGTTGCATATCCTTACGGCGCGCCTGCACAAAAGCAGAGCCGGTCATTTGCGCCAAGGCCTCATCCCGACTGAGCCCCAGTGAGGCCGCAGATGCATCGAAATCCAGTATGACCTGCTCCAATGCGTCCACCGCCCCGCCAAGGCGCTGCAGATACTGTTGTGAAAACGCTGGAAACTGCGCAGCGCCCAACGCGCCTGCGACACTTGCTGCCAGAATGAAACTGCGAAGGATCATCGCCTTCTCCTGCTCACCCCCCGATGGCATGTCCCTAGGCCTAGCAGAAACAGCGCGCTGCTCAAAGCCCCGCGCCGCGCGTCCTTGCTTACAGGTTGCCAGTCACGTGGTGTGTCGCGTAGATGCTTGCGATTTTTTCGACGGCCTGTTCTGGCGGCATTTCGACACTCTCGCCGGATTTGCGACTGGTCAGCTCGACAACACCGTTTTTCAACCCACGCGGCCCGACCGTAATGCGCCATGGCAATCCGATCAGATCCATGGTCGCGAATTTGCCACCTGCGCGCTCCTTGCGATCATCATAAAGCGGATCAAGCCCGAGCGCACGCAATGACGTATAAAGCGCATCACAGGCTGCATCTGCCTCAGCATCGCCCTGTTTCAGGTTCACAATACCGCAGTGAAACGGCGTCACGCCTTCGGGCCAGATGATGCCCTTGTCGTCATGGCTGGCCTCGATGATCGCGCCGACAAGGCGGCTGACCCCGATCCCGTGGCTGCCCATATGCACAGCCGTTGGTTTACCATCGGGGCCTTGCACCTTAGCGCCCATCGCATCGGAATACTTGGTGCCAAAATAGAAGATCTGTCCGACCTCGATGCCGCGCGCTTTGCGCTGACGCTCAGCTGGGATCGCATCGAAAAGGGCCTGATCATGTGTTTCGTCCGTGCGCGCATAAAGGTTGGTGAATTCCTCCATCACCCCCTGACACTGCGCAACGCTGTCGTAATCAATATCGCGGTCCCCAAAGGTCAGGTCGGTCACGGCGCTGTCATAGAACACCTCGGATTCGCCGGTATCCGCCAAGACGAGGAATTCATGCGTGTCATCGCCGCCAATCGGGCCGGAGTCCGCACGCATCGGAATAGCCTGCAAGCCCATCCGCTCATAGGTACGCAGGTAGCTGACCAGATGGCGGTTATAAGCGTGCAGCGCGTCCTCTTTCGTCAGATCGAAGTTATAGCCGTCCTTCATAAAGAACTCGCGCCCCCGCATCACGCCAAAGCGCGGGCGCATCTCGTCGCGGAATTTCCACTGGATGTGATAGAGCGTCAGCGGCAAGTCCTTGTAGCTGCTCACATGGCTGCGGAAAATATCGGTGATCATTTCCTCGTTGGTCGGCCCAAAGAGCATGTCGCGGTCCTGCCGATCCCTGATCCGCAGCATCTCAGGCCCATAGGCATCATACCGCCCACTCTCGCGCCACAGATCCGCCGATTGCATTGTGGGCATCAGCATCGGCACGTGGCCTGCGCGGATTTGTTCCTCATGCACGATATTTTCCAGTTTGCGCAGCACTTTGAACCCCAGCGGCAGCCACGAATAAATCCCCGCTGCGTTTTGCTTGATCATCCCTGCGCGCAACATCAGGCGATGGCTGACAATCTGCGCCTCTGCCGGGTTTTCGCGCAGCACGGGCATAAAATATCGGGTCAGGCGCATGGGGTGTCCTCTTTCGGTCTTCGGGTTGCCTTTGATTAGGCCAAAGCCGCGTAGCTCGCAATCGCCAAACCGCTTTCGCGGACCTACACTACAAACTGGCGGCGGTGCCTCTAAAACGGGCAATAGGTTTTTGCAGCGCTACCCTTGTATCGCAACCTGCGATAAGCAATGTGGCAGCACGACACTAAATGGAGAGAGAGAAACATGGCCCTGCCCATCCGGGATCAACTGAAATATTGGGGAATTGCCACCGCAGTGCTGCTGGTTGCGCTGATGTTTTTGGGTGATGTTCTTTTGCCCTTTGTTCTTGGTGGTGCGATTGCCTATTTTCTGGATCCAGTGGCGGATCGCCTCGAACGCCTCGGTCTGAGCCGCGTGGCAGCGACAGCGATCATAACCCTGTGTGGCATGATGGTTTTCTTTATTGTCGCCCTTCTCGTGATCCCCGCGCTTGTCGAGCAGGCCGTAAAGCTGGTCAATGTCGCGCCAGAATACGCCCGCAATATCACAGCCTTTCTGACCGAACGCTTCCCGACGCTGCTGGATGAAGACTCCGCGATGCAGCGCTCTTTGCATTCCTTGGGCGAGACCATCCAGAGCCGGGGTGCCGAGCTTCTGGAAACGGCGCTATCGTCTGCGGCGTCCTTGCTGAACGTCCTTATCCTGTTGGTGATCGTGCCCGTCGTCGCGGTATATCTGCTGCTGGACTGGGACAACATGACCGCAAAGATCGACAGCCTGCTGCCTCGCGATCATGCCCCAACCATCCGCCAACTTGCGTCCCAGATTGATCAGGTACTGGCGTCATTTATCCGCGGAATGGGCACCGTTTGCCTGATCCTCGGCACATATTACGCGATTGCCTTGATGCTTGCGGGGCTGCAATTCGGGCTTGTCGTCGGGTTCATCGCCGGGCTGGTTACCTTCATCCCCTACCTCGGGGCATTGATCGGCGGGGCATTGGCCATCGGGCTTGCGCTGTTTCAGTTCTGGGGCGACTGGGTCTCTGTGGGCATTATCGCCGGTATCTTTGCCTTGGGTCAGGTGCTCGAGGGCAATGTGATCACGCCCAAGCTTGTCGGCAACTCCGTGGGCCTGCACCCGGTGTGGCTGCTGCTGGCGTTGTCCGTTTTTGGCGCGCTCTTTGGATTTGTGGGCATGCTTGTGGCGGTACCTGTTGCGGCGGCTCTAGGCGTCGTGGCGCGGTTTGGCGTCGCAAAATACACAAGCTCACTGCTGTATCGCGGCATGTCGGACAAGGATCAAGACTGACGTGCCTGAACAGCTGGGCTTTGATCTGCCAGGCATCACAGCGCTGGGACGTGCGGATTTTCTTGTAGCACCCTCGAACGCCGTGGCCGTGGCCCTCATAGAAGGCTGGCAAGACTGGCCCGGGCGCAAGCTCGTGCTCAGCGGTCCCGCAGGGTCGGGAAAGACACATCTTGCGCATGTGTGGGCGGCACTGAGTGGCGCGGAAATCTGCGAGGCGCAAACCCTTGCAGCGCAGGATATCCCCGAACTGGCAAGACGGTCTGTCGCCATCGAGGACGTCCCTGCCATTGCCGGGAACACAGAGGCAGAGACAGCATTATTTCACTTGCACAACCTTGCGCTGGCCGAGGGCAATGCACTGCTCTTTACCGGCGAGGCAGCGCCGGGCGCATGGCACTTGGAACTCCCGGATCTGAAAAGCCGGATAGAAGGGACACAGGCGGCATCCCTGCACCTGCCCGACGATGCCCTGTTGTCGGCCGTTCTTGCAAAGCTCTTTGCGGACCGCCAGTTAATGCCAAAACCTGACCTGATTGCCTATCTTATCTTGCGGATCGACCGGTCGTTTGCAGCCGCACGCAGGATCGTTGCGGCCCTCGATGCGGCATCGCTGGCGCAAAAGCGCCCGCTCTCACGGCAACTTGCGGCGGCAGTGCTGGACAAAGAGGATCAGCTTGCGCGATAAACGTCATTCAGCCGACATATGCTTATTGTAAAAGGTCAAAATGACACAAGCAGACTTTCTCAGCGCAGATTTTCCCGAACCGGTCGCACTTCCCAATGTGGATGCCAGCGGGCCGGAGCGGTTTTTCAATCGGGAGCTGAGCTGGCTGGGCTTTAACTGGCGCGTGTTGGAAGAAGCCGAGAACCCGCGCGTACCCCTGCTGGAACGGTTGCGGTTCTTGTCCATCTCGGCAACCAACCTCGATGAGTTCTACACCGTGCGGGTTGCGGGCCTGCGCGAATTGGCCATGGCTGGAAACACGACGCCTGCGGCCGACGGGCTGACGCCGGCTGAGCAGTTGGTTCTGATCAACAATGACGCGCGCACGCTGATGGAAACGCAGCAACGCGTGCTTGTTGCACTGCTTGCCGATATGGAAGCCGAAAACATCTCCGTGCTCAGACGGGATGATCTGACTGCTGCAGACAAGAAATACCTCGAAGAGGTTTTCCTGACGCAGGTTTTTGCCGTCCTGTCCCCGCTCGCGATTGATCCCGCGCACCCTTTCCCATTCATTCCAAACACCGGATATGCCCTCGCCCTGCAGCTTGAGCGCAGCCGTGACAAGCGCCCGTTGCAGGCCCTGCTGCCAATCCCGGCGCAGATCGAACGCTTTGTCGCCTTGCCTGCGCCCGAAGGGAGCCATCGTTTCCTCCCCCTCGAAGAACTGCTGGTCATGAATATCTCGCAGCTTTTTCCCGGATATAAACTGAAAGCGCATTTCGAATTCCGCGTCCTGCGCGACAGCGATCTGGAAGTAGAGGACGAAGCCGAAGACCTCGTGCGCGAATTTGAGGTTGCCCTCAAACGGCGGCGGCGCGGCGAAGTTGTGCGCCTGACCCATTCGCCGGGCGCGCCGCCCAAACTGAAATCCGTGATCATGGAAGAACTTGACGTTGATCTGGACGAGGTGATCCAGCTTGATGGGATGGTGGGCATGGCGGACCTCGCCGAATTGGTGCTGGATGCGCGCCCCGACCTGCTGTGGCCCAATTTCACCCCACGTATCCCTGAAAGGGTCACGGACCACGACGGCGACATGCTATCCGCGATCCGCAACAAAGACATGCTGTTGCACCACCCCTATGAGACGTTCGATATGGTGGTGCGCTTTTTGCAGCAGGCCGCGCGCGACCCGAAAGTCGTCGCAATCAAACAGACGCTTTATCGCACATCGCGTGACAGCCCGATTGTCGAAGCGCTTTGCGAAGCGGCAGAAGGCGGGAAATCGGTCACAGCGCTGGTTGAGTTGAAAGCCCGGTTTGACGAGGCTGCCAATATCCGCCAGTCCCGTCGCCTCGAACGCGCCGGCGCACATGTCGTATACGGGTTTCTTGACCTGAAAACCCACGCGAAGATCTCAACAATCGTGCGGCGTGAAGGCAATCAACTGGTGACCTATACGCACTATGGGACCGGCAATTATCACCCTATTACAGCGCGCATTTATACGGACCTGTCGTTCTTCACCTGCGACGCGCGGCTGGGGCGCGACGCCACCAAGGTCTTCAATTACCTGTCTGGATATGCGCAGCCTGAAAGCCTCGACAACCTTGCCATTTCGCCGATAACCCTGAAACCGCGCCTGCTGGAACTGATTGCCGCCGAAGCGGATCACGCCAGCAGTGGCCGCCCCGCTGCCATCTGGGCCAAGATGAACTCCATCATCGACAGCGAAGTGATCGACGCTCTTTATGCAGCCAGCGCTGCCGGGGTCAAAATCAGTCTGGTGGTCCGGGGCATCTGCGGTTTGCGCCCCGGTGTGCAAGGGTTGAGTGAAAACATCCGTGTCAAATCCATCGTCGGGCGATTTCTCGAACACTCCCGCATTGTCTGTTTTGGCAATGGCGCGGGCCTGCCTCACAAGAAAGCGCGGGTTTTCATCTCATCGGCGGATTGGATGGGGCGTAACCTGAACCGGCGCGTCGAGACGCTGGTCGAAATTGAAAACCCAACGGTCAAAGCGCAGATCGTCAGCCAGATTATGGCGGCCAATCTGGCCGATGTCGCACAAAGCTGGGTGATGCGGCCCGATGGCGTTTTTGAACGCCCGCCGATACAGGAAGGAACATTCGCCTTTAACTGTCACCGCTTCTTCATGGAAAACCCGTCTCTTTCAGGGCGCGGGTCTGCCGGTGCCTCGGACGTTCCCAAGCTGACACATACCGAGGACTGACGGCCATCCACAACAAAACGCGAAGCGCGCGAAAATAACCGCCTGATCCGCATTGACGGCTGCGACGTTTTTGAACAGTCTGCCCGCGAACAACTGTTGCAGGTCTATGACCGAAACCAATCCGAAACCTGAAGCCCCGGATGCCAGCCATCCCGATGCCGGTCTGTTTGGACAGCCGCTTTTTCGCGATCCGGGTGCGCGGGCATTGTCGCGTGTCGGGGTTGTCGATGTGGGCTCAAACTCGGTGCGGCTCGTGGTTTTTGATGGGGCTGCGCGCAGTCCGGCATATTTCTACAACGAAAAAATCATGTGTGCGCTTGGCGCAGGTCTGTCAGAGTCCGGTATCTTGAACCCGCAGGGGCGCTTGCGCGCGCTCAATGCACTGCGCCGTTTTCAGCATCTGGCACAAGGCATGGGATTACCCAATCTGACCGTCGTCGCCACAGCCGCCGTCAGGGATGCAAGTGACGGACGGGATTTTTGTGCCGAAGTTCAGCGCGAGACCGGGCTGCGCATCTGGGTCATCGATGGAAAAGAAGAGGCGCGGCTGTCTGCCCAGGGCGTTTTGCTGGGCTGGCCGGGCTCTTACGGGCTGGTTTGCGATATTGGCGGCTCGTCTCTGGAGCTGGCCGAAATCTCGGATGGGCGCGTGGGTCGCCGTGTCACATCCTCCCTTGGACCGCTGAAATTACGCGAAATAAAAGGCGGCAAGAAAGGTCGCCAGACACATATCAGAGAAACCATGACGGCCTTGCAAGAGGCAATGGGCGCGCAACGTGACAGGCTTTTTCTGGTTGGTGGATCATGGCGCGCCATCGCACGGATCGACATGCACCGGCGGAGCTATCCGTTGCACGTGCTGCATGAGTACCGCATGACCGCGCGATCCGTCAGCGCAACCATCAAGTTTATCGAAGAAAGCAACCTCGATGAGTTGCGCAGCGCTTGCGGTATCTCTTCTGCGCGGATGAGCCTCGTGCCGCTGGCGACCGAGGTGCTCAGCCGGCTTGTGAAAACCTTCCGGCCCAAGGATATTGCGGTTTCGAGCTATGGCATTCGCGAGGGCATGCTCTATGAACAAATGCCCCAGCGTCTGCGCGATCGCGACCCATTGATCGAATCCTGCCGGTTTGCAGAAGCAAAAGACGCCCGCATGCCGGGTTTCGGTAAATCCCTCTATGCCTTCATCCACCCGTTGTTCAAATCTGTCCCCGCCTCCCGGCGCAGGCTGATCAAAGCGGCTTGCCTGCTGCATGATGTCAGTTGGCGCGCGCACCCCGATTATCGGGCCGAAACCTGTTTTGACAACGCAACACGCGCCAATCTCGGCGGTCTGAAGCATTCCGAACGTGTGTTTCTGGGCCTCGCGCTGCTGCATCGCTACTCAAACAAACGCGAAGGGACGCGTTTTGCCGAGCTTTATGATTTGATTGACGACGCCGAACGACGTCAGGCCGAGATACTTGGCAAGGCCATGCGCTTTGGTGCCATGCTCTGGATGACGCAAGACGCTAAGCGGGGCACGTTACGTTGGTTTCCAAAGAAAAAACACCTGCAACTGAGCCTCACACCTGACATGATCCCTCTGTTCGGAGAGGTCGCAGAGGCGCGGCTCATGTCCCTCGCCGCCTCGCTTGAGGCCAGCCTCGAGGTGAAAAAACTGCGCTAAAGCTCGATCTGTGGGACGGGCTCCGTTTGCTCGGGGATCGGGCTGCCTTCTGGTTTGCGGCGAATGATGATGTCGCCGTTTTCCAGCATTTCCGGTGGCTCATAGACGGACCAGTCTTTGACCTCTTCCATCAGACCCATCATCGCGGGGCCCATTTCTTCCATGAAGCTGCGCATTTCCTCCCATGCGGGCTGCATCTCTTGCAGCAACCCTTCGAGAAACTGCTGCGCGCCTCGTTCCATCAGGGACGATCCATCCCCTTCCTGCGCCACAGCCGAATGACCCGCCACCGACAAAACAAAAAGAGCTGCGAATATCTTTTTCATGGCGCAACAATAGCAAGCCGCCCGCGATTCTGACAGCTCAGATCACCCCGGCGACATACGATTGCGCAGGGACGGCGCCACCCTACGGAACCTTAACCATATAAGCACATCAGCCGTTTTCCGCACGTATATCGTCCCATGCTTTATTGATGTCAGACATGCGTTTTTGCGCAAGTTGCAACGCTTCTTCGGGCACACCGCGCGCGATCATGGCATCTGGGTGATTTTCGCGCACAAGGCGCCGGAACACCTGGCGTATTTCCTCGATCGGCGTGTCCGGTGTGACGCCCAGTACGGTGTAGGGGTCCTGTGGCGCATCGGGCGCAAATCTCATTCGCAGCGTACTGAATTCAGATTTCGGTATGCCAAAAATGCTGGTCACCTTTTCCAGAAAAGCGTTCTCGTTGGGATGATAAAAGCCATCCGCCATTGCGATATGAAACAACCCCTCGAGAAGATCGCGCAGTGTTTCCGGCTGCCCGCTGAACATGGTGCCGATGCGCTGTGCATATTCTTCGAAGCCCGCCGCATCCTGACGTGCAAGGTTGAACACCTTGGCCGCCCCGGCCTCATCCTGCGCAGCGATACGAAAAACTTCGCGAAATGCGGTTACTTCATCGCGGGTTACCCGCCCGTCCGCCTTGGCCATCTTGGCCCCCAAGGCAATCACAGCAATCGTAAAGGCCACTGACCGTTCAGGCGGGCTGCGCAGCCGGTCAAAAACGGCCGACAGCCCTTCGCCAGCTGTGAGGGCGGAAAGCGCGTCAGTAATACGGGACCAAATAGACATGGGCAGACCATAGCCCCTGCGGTGCGGACTGTCAGGCCATCAACGCAGCTATCAGAGGTTTTTCTGCATGAGAATGAGGTCTAGCCAGTGCCCCTGTTTGTGCCCAACTCCGGGAAGATGCCCAACCTTCATGTACTCCAGCCTTTCATGAAATTTGATCGCCGCCGGATTGTGACTGCTGATCGCGCCAATCATGACCTTTTTACCAGCCGCGTGGGCAGCGGTTTCAGCCTGCGCCATGAGCGCGCGCCCGATACCAAACCCATGCGCCTTTGGATCGATGATGATGGTATGTTCGACCGTGGCTGCATAGCCCGGCCCGGGTCGAAACGGGCCGAAGGTCACGAAACCTGCAAAAACGCCCTTGTTTTCCGCGACATAAAACTGCGAAGGCTGCGCGGTAATCCGGGTTTCAAGCTCTGCCCGCGTCTTTGTCGTGGTGGTGAAAGTCGCCAATGTGTCTTGGATCATCCAATTCCACAAGGCGACAATGGCTGAACTGTCCTCCGGTGACGCGGGCCTGATCATGACCCGAGTGTACGCAACCCGTGCGGTGTGTCAAATTCTGCATGCATGCCCACAGGGCCGGTTTCGATCACGATACGGTCGTCCTGCATGTGCCCCCTCAGCACGCCGTTCAGACCGTCCGCCTGTGGATGCGTGATCGTCAAACGGCGCAGTGTGATGTCACTGGGCCGCAGCCGTTCCGCCGGATGCGGCGCGGATTGCCATTCGATCAAAGCCGGGCCGCAATTATCAAATGGCAGGATACCGTCTTGCGGCACCGCCATCTGCCAGCGCAAATCACCCCGTTTCAAAGCGACCGGCGTTCCGAACCCCGCCGGCAGCTTTTCCAGCGTATTGGGCAGGTCATCCGTCCGACATATCCAGTTTGTCAGACGCGGCGCGCCCTTGAAACGGTCCAGATCAAACCACCTTGGTCGATCTGGCTGTGGCGCATGCGGGTTGATGGCAATCGCCTCAAGATAAAGCCCGTCTTCAAGGCCGAGCAATGCGTTATGCGTGAAAAACACATCATGCGCGCCCCCGTCTTGAAGGGTCACGCCAAGCGCGTCTTCGACGTAAGCGCGCGCCGCCTCCAGCGTTTCACCAGCGATGGCAATGTGGTCAAAAGTGATCAATGGCGCGCCTGTGCTATCAGTTTGAGAATGTCCTGCGCAGCTTTGGGGATGTTCGTACCGGGGCCGAAAATAGCCTTGACCCCCGCATCATAGAGGTACTGGTAATCCTGCTGCGGGATCACCCCCCCGCAGATCACCAGAATATCCTCCGCACCCGCTTCTTTCAGGGCGCTCACCAATTGCGGTGCCAGTGTCTTGTGGCCCGCCGCCTGGCTGCTGATCCCGATCACATGCACATCGTTGTCAACTGCGTCCTGCGCCGCCTCGGCAGGCGTTTGAAAGAGCGGTCCAACGTCCACATCAAAGCCGATGTCGGCGAAAGCGGTCGCGATCACCTTGGCCCCGCGGTCATGCCCGTCCTGACCCATTTTCACGACCAGCATACGGGGCCTGCGCCCTTCGGTTTCGGCAAAGGCCTCGACCGATTTCTGGATGGCGGCAAAGCCTTCATCCCCCTCATAGGCCGCGCCATAGACACCCGCGAGGGTTTTTACTTCGGCTCTGTGACGGCCAAATATTTTTTCCATCGCCATGCTGATCTCTCCTACTGTCGCGCGGGCGCGGGCGGCTTCAATTGCGGCTTCCAAAAGGTTGCCACCTTCCGCAGCGCGGCGGCTCAACTCTTCGAGGGCGGCGTCACACGCGGCGCTGTCCCGCGCCTCTCTCACCTTTTCCAACCGCGCAATCTGGCTTTGACGCACAGCGGCGTTGTCGATGTCCAGAATATCGATCAGGTCCTCTTTGTCGCGGCGGTATTTGTTGACCCCGACAATCACTTCGGTGCCCCGGTCAATGTTGGCCTGACGGGTGGCGGCGGCCTCTTCGATGCGCAATTTGGGCATGCCGCTGGCCACGGCCTTAGTCATGCCGCCCATTTCCTCAACCTCTTCGATTAACTGCCACGCCGCCTCGGCCAGATCATGGGTCAGCTTTTCGACATAGTAGGACCCGGCCAAGGGATCGACCACATTGGTCACACCCGTTTCTTCCTGCAAAATCAACTGGGTGTTACGGGCAATGCGGCTTGAGTTTTCGGTGGGCAGCGCGATCGCTTCATCCAGTGCATTGGTATGCAGGGATTGTGTGCCCCCCAAGACCGCGCTCATCGCTTCATAGGCGGTGCGGATCACGTTATTATAGGGGTCTTGTTCCTGCAGGCTCACGCCGGAGGTCTGGCAATGGGTGCGCAACATCGAGGATTTGGGGTTTTTCGGTTCGAACTCCTCCATAATCCGCGACCAGAGCAAGCGCGCGGCGCGCAGCTTGGCCGCTTCCATAAAAAAGTTCATGCCAATGGCGAAAAAGAAACTGAGCCGTCCGGCGAATTTGTCCACATCCATGCCCCGCTCAATCGCGGCGCGGACGTATTCGCGTCCATCGGCTAGGGTAAAGGCAAGTTCCTGCACGAGGTTCGCCCCCGCCTCCTGCATGTGATAGCCGGAGATGGAGATCGAGTTGAATTTCGGCATCTCGGCAGAGGTATATTCGATGATATCCGCGATGATCCGCATCGAAGGTTCGGGCGGATAGACATAGGTGTTGCGCACCATGAATTCCTTGAGGATATCGTTCTGGATCGTCCCCGAAAGCACCGCGCGGTCGTGTCCCTGCTCTTCACCAGCGACGATAAAGTTCGCAAGGATCGGGATTACCGCACCATTCATCGTCATGGAAACGGACACTTTATCAAGCGGGATGCCGTCAAAGAGGATTTTCATATCCTCAATGCTGTCGATCGCCACGCCCGCCTTGCCCACGTCGCCCTCAACACGTTCGTGGTCGCTGTCATAACCGCGGTGCGTCGCTAGATCAAAGGCCACCGAAACACCCTGCTGCCCATTGGCCAGCGCCTGACGGTAAAAGGCGTTGGATTCTTCTGCCGTGGAAAATCCTGCATACTGCCGGATGGTCCAGGGACGTCCCGCATACATCGTCGCCTTTACGCCCCTTGTATAAGGTGCCGCGCCGGGCGTTGAGCCAAGGTGTTTGACGTCAGCCAGGTCTTCTTCGGTATAGATCGGCTGGACGTCGATCCCTTCAAGCGTGCGCCACGTCAGGTCGTCAATCGGGCGGCCGCGCAATTCAGCTTCAGCCAGGGCGCGCCAGTTGTCTTTTGTCGAGCTCATCTTGTTGTCCTTTGTTTTGTGTCAACCGCGGCAGGGTTGACCCTGCTCTTTCCGGATGACGATCCTCTATCAGCGTGGCGCGGCCGTCAGCGCCCGCCGTCAACCACATCATATCATCGGCATAGACTTCCCGCAGGGCCGCATGCTCTTCATTTGTAAATGGGTTCCAGCGTCCCATGCCAAAGGGCAAGTCCGCCGAAGCGGCACCGCGATCATTCAACACCCGCCGCAGATCAGGCAGGGTCGGCATGCGGTTCAACCATGACCGCTGTGTATCGAAAGGCGCATCCAAACCAGCCCCCCGCGCCAAGACCGCATCGGGTCGCCCGATGAATTTCTCAAAAGGCAAAACGGCGATCTTTGTCTGCGGCAGGGCATCCGAAATATCAGTTATCACATCACGCCAGCCGCGCGTTGCATGCGCGATTTGTGCCAAAGCGTTACGCTCAGGCACCTCCAGCCCTTGGGAAATACCATGCGCGAGCGCCGAACACCAATATAGTTCGAGACTGCGAATGCTCACCAAAACAGTGGATATTTCGATGTCCAACGCAGCAGCAAGCCGCTTCAGACCAACGCCCGCTGCGGGATAAAGACTTCGCTTTTCAACATTCTGCGCCAGCGTTCCGAGCATGTCGGCATCGCTGAGCAGCATGGATTGCATGTCCTTTTGGCGGGCTTGATCCATCTGGCTTTGCGCAGAAACCGAAACATTCACATCTCCCATCGCAAGCCCCTGCGTGGGCGCGCCGTCTTTGGCCCTGACCGGTTCGTAACACGCAATTTGGCGCGCCGACAGTTCCCCAACATGGCGGCGCAGATAGTCCTGAAAACTTGCAGTGCCGGTGCGATGCGCCCCGATATGCAGAATGATGTCCATAGCGCAATTGACCCGCTGAGCATAGGCCGCCCCTGTCGGCCGGGGTATTGGGGTACCTGTTTGCATTACACCAAATCCGTTGCTGCAGTTTTAATGCCAAATTTGCACGACAACACCATCGCATCTTGAAAAAACCGGCCTATATTAGCTGCAACAGGAGACACAATGAAAACACTATTACCCTTTGTTTTAGCAGCCCTTTTTGCCTCTCCCCTGAGTGCCGAGAATGGCGAGGTACCTGCGAGCGAACAACTGTTCTTTTCCATGGATGAAGTGGATTTGAAACAATTCAAGTGGAAAAAAAGACCAGTGGTCGTTTTTGCAGATTCGGATCTGGACCCTGCCTTCGTCGAACAAATGAAGCTTTTGCGCGAAAGGCCCGACGAATTAATGGCGCGCGACGTCGTCGTGATCACCGATACCAACCCCGAACCGCTGTCAGACCTGCGGCGCAAACTGCGCCCGCGTAATTTCATGCTGGTCCTGATCAACAAAGAGGGCACGGTCAACGTGCGCAAACCTTTCCCCTTGGATGTGCGTGAAGTCAGCCGCAGCATTGACAAGATGCCCATCCGCCAACGCGAAATCCGCGAGGAAAAAGCGCGCGCCGCCGAAGGGTAGCGCGCGGCATCTTTCCTGAAAATCTGCGGCGACGGACACTCAGGCATCGCGTTTATTCGAACTCCATGATCACATCATCCACCGCAAGACTGTCACCTGCGTCGGCATTCACCTTGGTCACGGTGCCTTTGCGTTCCGCACGCAGGATGTTCTCCATCTTCATCGCCTCGATTGTGCACAGCGCCTGACCTTCCTGCACCTCGTCCCCGACGGCAACGTCCAGTTTGACCATCAGACCCGGCATCGGGCAGAGCAGCATTTTCGATGTATCCGGCGGCAGTTTCTCAGGCATCTTGCGCGCCAGTTCCGCCTGTCGCGGCGTGCGAATATGAACCTTGATATCCGCGCCGCGTGTGCGGATGCGAAAGCCCCCCGACACCTTGCCAACCTTCAGGATTAACGGCGCATCTGCGACCGTCATCTCGGCCAATTGATCCCCCGGTGTCCATTGGCCGGAAACACGCAGGCCTTCACCATCCTCGAACAACACCGTCGCACCGTCCTGATCCGCGTCAATCTTGAGATCAAACGAATGGCCCTGAAGATGCGCATTCCAGTCGCTGCCGACCTTGCGTTCGTGGTTGTCCATGCGGCCAGACACCCGCGCGCGACGGATTTCAGCCACCCGGTGCATCGCGGCGCAAGCCGCTGCAATGCGGCGCAACTCAGCCTCAGGCAAGTCGACCCCTTCAAACCCATCCGGGTACTCTTCGGCGATAAAGGCCGTGGTCATTTCCCCCGACACGAATTTGGGATGATCCATGACCGCCGACAGGAACGGCAGGTTATGCCCGATGCCTTCAACCTCGAAACTGTCCAACGCAACGCGCATCTTCTCAATGGCTTCTGCCCGCGTCGGCGCCCAAGTGCATAGTTTGGCGATCATCGGATCGTAATACATGCTGATCTCGCCGCCCTCATAGACGCCTGTGTCATTGCGCACGGCCATCTCGCCCGCCGGGGCATCCCCCTGCCATGTTTTCTGCTCAAGCAATGGCCCTGCCGCGATTTCCGCCGGCGGACGATAGCGCGTCAGCCGCCCGATGGACGGCAGGAACCCGCGATAGGGGTCTTCGGCATAAAGCCGGTTTTCAATCGCCCAGCCGGTCAGCGTGACATCGTCCTGCGTGATCGACAGCTTTTCACCATTGGCCACACGGATCATCTGTTCGACCAGATCAACACCGGTGATCAATTCGGTCACTGGATGCTCCACCTGCAACCGCGTGTTCATTTCGAGGAAATAGAAATTCTTGTCCCCATCCACAATGAACTCAACCGTGCCCGCCGAGGCATATCCGACCGCCTGCGCCAGAGCGACGGCCTGTTCACCCATGGCCTTGCGGGTGGCCTCGTCCAGAAACGGGCTTGGGGCTTCTTCGACGACTTTCTGGTTGCGGCGCTGGATCGAACATTCCCGCTCGCCCAGATAGATGCCGTTACCATGGGTGTCGCAGAGCACCTGAATTTCGATGTGCCGCGGCTGTGTGACGAATTTTTCGATGAAAATGCGGTCATCGCCAAAGGAGTTCGCCGCCTCATTTTTTGATGACTGAAATCCCTCGCGCGCTTCATCGTCATTCCAGGCGATCCGCATGCCTTTGCCGCCGCCACCTGCGGACGCCTTGATCATCACCGGGTATCCAACCTGATTGGATATCTTAACCGCATCCTCTGCG
The DNA here is from genome assembly GCF_000154785.2 of Roseobacter litoralis Och 149. NCBI lineage: Bacteria > Pseudomonadati > Pseudomonadota > Alphaproteobacteria > Rhodobacterales > Roseobacteraceae > Roseobacter > Roseobacter litoralis. The sequence continues at coordinate 1,213,732 of NC_015730.1, read as the reverse complement.
TCTTCAATCAGGCCCATATAACCCGGCACGGTGCTCACTCCGGCCTCCTGCGCGATCTTCTTTGATGTGATCTTGTCGCCCATCTTTTCGATCGCACCTACGGGCGGCCCGACAAAAGCAACGCCCGCCGCCTCAAGCGCCTGCGCAAATTTGGCGTTCTCGGACAAAAAGCCATAGCCCGGATGAACCGCCTGAGCGCCGCTCGCCTTGACCGCTTCCATGACTTTGTCGATCACGATGTAGGACTGGTTTGCAGGCGGCGGCCCGATATGCACCGCTTCATCCGCCATCTGGACATGCAACGCCTGCCGGTCCGCGTCGGAATAGACCGCTACAGTGGTTATTCCCATCTTCCGCGCAGTCTTGATGACACGACAGGCAATTTCTCCGCGGTTGGCAATCAGGATCTTATTGAACATGTGAAGTCTTTCTGTAGCAGGACGAATATTTCTGGATGACGCCAAGACACGACAAAGGACCGCGCAAGCGAGGCTCGCGCGGTTTCTGCGTCGGAACTTGGGTGTGGGTTTTAGTTACACTGACCGGGGCTGAGCTGGCAGAAAAGCACGTTTGCGCCCGCGCCAAGCGCCGCCCCCTTGGCAAGACCGTTGTTTGTGATGACCGCCGCACCGGCGCCGATGGCAGCCCCCCCGACGGCCTGTTCACCGATTGAATCGCCGCAGGCCGCAAGACTGAAACCTGCCGCCATGACAAACGCAATTGCTTTGATCTGCATTCTCGAATTCCTCTGAGATTGTTTTTTTGTTCTTCGGGTGGGACAGATGTGTTTTTCCACTGCCTCACTGACACAATACCACAGATGCGCAGCGTACTCAAAAAGACGGGCAACGAAGGCAAAAAAGCGCCGCGTTGCCCGTCAGGGGAAGGGGTACGAATAGTGTACACAGGTGCCGTACGGGGATATGCGCAAGCACCTGCCCTCCTATCGATACACGCCTCGGTTGAAAAATAAAGCAGAAATTCCGAAAAAATTGGCGCGCAGGCCAAGACCCGCCGCTCCGGGACGTGTTCAGGCGAGATCATGCCGATCATTGCTCGAATGCCTCCGGGAAAGATGAACGTGCCACGTTTTCGTCGATGACCAACATGGATTCGTAGCTCGCAGGATCAAACGGATCAGTCGCGGCAATCACCTCTCGCCCAAAAAGCCAAGACAGCCGACCCGCATCGAGATTCCCACGCTCGAAAGGCTCCGCGCCAAAATGCAACCACAGCGCTTTGAAAAACGCAGCATCAGCACGACGATCCGCCGGTTTCCGGTCATGAAACCGTTCACGACGGGACAATGGCGTCACGCCGCGAGGGTTAAACCTGCGCAACGTGAAGTGATAATCCGTTCCCGGAAGTCGACCTGGAAACCCTTTGTGTTTCAGCATATTACGCCACTTATATTATGTGTCACGTCACGTTTCGCATAGGGCGTTTTTAAACGCCTGAACCGCTGGCACCGCTCCATCACCACAAATCCTTCCACGCACAGGCACCATCAACCACGCGAAACGCTTCAACGTATTGAGTAGCTTGCGCATCCGACTCGCCAAACTCCAACGGCCGGTTCATCATCGCGATCGAAATCACATCTGTATCCAGCGCAAACTGCTGCATGTAAGGCAGCGCTACCGTATTGCACAAATGCTCAAAGTCACCCTCCACCTGCGCAAATGACAGATCGAATTCGTTTCGACCGATGCCCGGCGCCAGGAACCGAAAGCGCAGCCAGGCTTCTTCACCCACCTGATCGATCAGTACTTCAAACAGATCAATGACCTGACCAGAGGGCACGTCCTGCACGGATGCGTTTTGGTGAACCACTCCGCCCAGATCTGATATTATCACCGCAACAGACATATCCGCCCCGTCATCGCCATCCAGCCATCGACCTGAACGCCGCGGGAAGACGGCGATACATCTTCCAGTGCTTCAGGAAAATTATGAAAAATCATAATTCACAACACCTTACAGGGGTATATTGTCGTGTTTTTTCCACGGCATTTGCACCGACTTGTTTCGCAATGACGCAAAGGCACGAGCGACACGCTTTCGGGTGCTGCGCGGCTGGATCACCTCATCCACAAACCCCCGCTCAGAGGCGACAAAGGGATTGGCAAAACGCTCTTCGTAGTCAGACGTATGTTGCGCGATTTTCTCAGCGTCGCCCAAATCGGCACGGTGAATAATCTCAGTGGCCCCTTTTGCCCCCATCACCGCGATTTCAGCGGTTGGCCAGGCGTAGTTGAAATCTGCGCGCAGGTGCTTGGATGACATCACCACATAGGCACCGCCATAGGCTTTGCGCGTGATGACTGTCACCATCGGAACCGTTGCTTCACCATACGCGTAAAGCAGCTTGGCACCATGCTTGATCACACCAGCATATTCTTGACTGGTGCCGGGCAAAAAGCCGGGCACATCAATCAACGTGAGCAACGGGATTTCGAAAGCGTCGCAAAAGCGCACGAAGCGCGCCGCTTTGCGTGAACTGTCAATATCCAGACAGCCCGCCAGAACAAGCGGCTGGTTTGCAACAACACCTACCGTGCGACCCTCAAGACGAATGAAGCCCGTGATGATGTTTTTTGCAAACTCTTCCTGAATTTCGTAAAAATCGCCCTCGTCCGCCAATTTATGGATCAGCTCTTTCATGTCATAGGGCGTGTTCGGATTGTCGGGAACAAGCGTGTCAAGCGAGGGTTCAATCCGGTCCGGGTCATCAAAGAAGGGCCGCACCGGGGGTTTTTCGCGGTTGTTCAGAGGCAAAAAGTCGACCAAGCGACGCACTTCTGCCAGCGCTTCGACGTCGTTCTCAAACGCGGCATCTGCGACAGATGATTTGCGGGTATGCGTCGTTGCCCCGCCTAGCTCTTCTGCGGAGACATGTTCATTCGTGACCGTCTTGACCACATCAGGCCCCGTCACGAACATATATGAGCTGTCTTTCACCATAAAGATGAAGTCCGTCATCGCCGGGGAATACACCGCGCCGCCTGCGCAGGGCCCCATGATCAGGCTGATCTGCGGAACAACGCCTGACGCCATGATGTTGCGCTGGAAAACCTCTCCATACCCTGCAAGGGAATCGACGCCTTCCTGAATACGCGCACCGCCGGAATCATTGATACCGATTACCGGGGCCCCATTCTGCATCGCCATATCCATGATCTTGCAGATCTTTTTCGAATGCGTTTCCGACACAGACCCGCCAAGAACGGTGAAATCCTGACTAAAGACATAGACGACCCGTCCGTTGATCGTTCCCCATCCTGTGACAACACCATCGCCTGCAGGCTTTTGATCCTGCATGTTGAAATCGGTACAGCGGTGCGTGACAAACATGTCAAATTCTTCAAAGCTGCCCTCGTCCAGCAAAAGATCCACACGTTCGCGTGCAGTTAGTTTACCGCGGCCATGCTGTGCATCGATCCGATTTTGCCCGCCACCCAATCGGGCAGCTGCCCGCCGGTCTTCGAGTTGCTCAAGGATGTCTTTCATTTTGGACCCCATTTTTGGTTTTCGAACTTCTACCGAAATGAGGATCAGAATCGAAGGATAAAACGGCAAATTTGCAAATTTTATTCACGATGCACATTGCAAACTGCAAACTTGCGAAGCCGCGTGTCTCGTAGAACGCGTTTACGGGTCCGTATGAGGTCGCCTTTTGCTCGAGCAATTTGTTCATTTCAGAACAATGCCAGTGACCGTTGGAATTGTACCACCATTTGTTTCTCAAATACTTAAGAAAACCACACCCTGCGCGACCCCTTGTTCTGACGGGAGCTTACGGCACAACTGTTCAGGCTGACGGTCCTAAACTTCGCAGCGCTAATATTTTGGGCTTGGCATTGTTTGCGCTGAACGGGGACCTGCGTTTTGCTCGGTACGTGCAATGTATATAACGCTGCGCTTCTCAGACGCGCCAGTGATCAGATCGGGTCAGCCTCAAAAGACGGCGAGGCAATCACTTTTATAAAAACTGCTTTTTGAATTGTGTTGAGTGGCGGCACCATCTGTCTCAAGCGCCCGGCCGGTCGGCACACGTTGTCGATGATCGGTCATCGCGACTTCGCTCAGTGGTCGCTCCATCTCAGCCAACTAGGACGAGAGCCTTGCCACGATCCACGCGGCAATGGAGTAAGGGATTGCGCTCTTTGTTACGACTGATCTCTATGGCTTTGGCCACAACGAGATGCTTTTTCCCGGTGCTCCAAAAGGCGAACGCGACAGTGCTTTCGTGCAGGTACAGTTCGGTGGCTTGAGTGACCCGGCAGGTGGGTTTGCCGGTGCGATTTATCGCCCTGCATCGATTTTGAACGCCTTGACCCAGTGCTTGCGCCGCCTCAGCAGCCACTACATCGACCTCTGCCACCCGACGGTCACGTCGGTGAAGGTCATCCAGACTGTGTTTTGACCGCACAGATCCCCGTCGCGTCAGAGAAAAGCGGCGCTTACCAGAGATAAACCGGTGACGTCTTTCGCAAGTGTGCGGCCTAAGCTGGCACCATGACGCCGGATGCACAAAGCCGTGTGCGACCACAATCGGATCACGAGTTTCAGGGGCCAAGCAACCGATAAGGGGAACCTGCGAATTCGGCAGCCGAAAAGCCACCACATCCGGCAGTGCCACATCGGGGGCGGCAGATGTCGGGACTGTCGATGGACAAGCCGCGAGCGCTGACCTACAAAACCGCTATGACCGAATTGCCCGTCGTCCGTTTCTTTGATCGGACCACACCTCCGCACATTTCGACGCTGATCCTGCTGGCAGGCATGTCTGCTATTGTCATGAACATGTTCCTGCCGAGTTTGCCGCGCATGACGGCGCATTTTGACACGGATTACGGGATCATGCAGCTTTCTGTTGCGCTCTATCTCGGCATCAGCGGGGTGTTGCAGCTGTTTCTGGGGCCGGTGTCTGACAAATTCGGACGCAGGCCTGTTATTCTGGTGGGTCTGGGTGGCTTTCTGCTCGCCACGCTGGGCTGTATCTATGCACCCAACGTCGAAGTGTTCCTGTTCTTTCGTATGTGTCAGGCGGTGGTCGCTGTGGCGATGGTGCTCAGCCGTGCGGCTGTGCGCGATATGTTCGAACAGGATCAGGCGGCCTCCATGATCGGCTATGTCACGATGGGGATGGCGGTGGTGCCCATGGTCAGCCCGATGTTTGGCGGAATCCTCGACCAGATGTTCGGATGGGAGGCCAACTTCTGGGCCCTGTTCATCCTCGGCGCGCTCATGCTCTGGGTCGCATGGGCGGATATGGGGGAAACGGCCGTCAAAAGCGGCAAGACCCTGACCGCACAATTCGCCGAATACCCCGAACTCCTCACCTCTCCGAGGTTCTGGGGCTATTCGCTGGCGGCGGGTTTTTGTTCTGGCGCGTTTTTCGCCTATCTGGGCGGCGGACCTTTCGTGGGGTCCGTGGTGTTTGGTATGACGCCTTTCTGGGTTGGCATTTTCTTTGGCGCGCCCGCAATCGGGTATTTCTTTGGTAATATGTTCACCGGAATGTTCGCGCAACGGGTCGGGATCAACACGCTTATCTTGATTGGTGCCTTGATCAATGCCCTCGGCGTGGCACTGTCTTTGCTCATCTTCCTTGTGGGCGCGGGAAGCCCGATGAGCTTTTTCGGCCTCATGACATTCGTCGGATTGGGCAACGGCCTTGTGATCCCCAATGCGACGGCTGGCATGTTGTCGGTGCGCCCGCATCTGGCAGGAACTGCATCAGGGCTTGGCGGGGCCATCATGATTGGCGGCGGTGCCGCATTAAGCGCGCTGGCAGGTGCGACATTGAACGAAAGCAGCGGTGCTTTTCCACTGCTTTACATCATGCTTGCGACGGCCCTCGCAGCCGTTGTCTCAATTCTGGCAGTTTATGCACGCGAACGCCGTCTGATCCGCCAAAACAGCCCTTTTTGAAGCGATGGTTAGGCAAGCGTTAACCATGATAGCGCACCTTGCGTCAGCAGGTTTGCAAAGTTAGCCTTTGCCGACTCGACCCACTTGCAAATACGTCGGAAAGAGCGCTTCATGGCCACACAAAAACTATACGCGGGGGCCAAGCTGCGTGAGCTGCGCACCCGTATCGGCCATACACAAAAGGACTTTGCCGCCAAGCTGGGCGTGTCCCTGCCCTATCTCAACCAGATGGAAAACAACAACCGCCCTGTGTCGACAACGGTTGTGCTCGCCTTGGCGCAGGAGTTTGGTCTGGATGTCACAGAACTCAGCGAGGGCGACAGCGAACGGCTGGTCAGCGACATGCGCGAAGCGCTGGCCGACCCGGTTTTTGCTGAAACTCTGCCGCCCCTCGCGGATCTGCGGCTTGCAGCATCCAACGCGCCGACCTTTGCGCATGCCTTTCTGAAATTGCATCGCAACTATCGACAGATGCAGGAACGACTGGCTTCGCTGGACGAGGCATTAGGGCGTGAAGATGCGAGGGCCACACCGAGCCCTTGGGAAGAGGTGCGCGACTTCTTTCATTATTGTGACAATTACATCGACGCCGTGGATCGCGCGGCTGAGCATTTTGCCACGAAACAGGGCACCCATCGCAACATCCGTGTCGCAGCCGTCGCCACCCTCGGCAATAGCGATGTCACGGTAGAATTTGCAGAAACGGATCGGCTTCGACTATACGATGAGGCTGCGAAAAAGCTGACCCTGTCGCGCAGGGCACCCGCTGAAAGCCAGACATTTCAACTGCTGTTGCAGGTCGCATTGATCAAACAGGATGCCCTGCTTGAAGCGACGCTGGACCTTGCCAGATTTCACACCACAGAAGCACGGGCCATCGCCAAGATCGGTCTTGCCAATTATTTCGCGGGTGCTGCCCTGATGCCCTATACGAAATTTCAACAGGTTGCCGCAGAATGCAGGCATGACCTTGAAGTCCTCGCGGGTCATTTTGGCGCGTCGATTGAGCAAGTGGCGCATCGGCTCTCAACGCTGCAACGCCCCGGATCAAAAGGTATCCCGTTCTTTTTCGTGCGGGTGGATCAGGCGGGCACGATCACGAAACGCCACTCGGCCACGCGGCTGCAATTCGCTCGGTTTGGCGGCGCTTGCCCCTTGTGGAATGTGCACCGTGCCTTTGAATTGCCCGGTCGGTTTTTGCGCCAGTTGGCGGAAACACCAGACGGGGTACGCTACATCAGCCTTGCCCGTGATGTGACAAAACCCGGCGGGCGGTTCGGTGCGCCCGTGCGGCGCTATGCCATTGCGTTGGGATGCGAAATCCGCCACGCGCGCGATCTGGTCTATGCGGACGGCATGGATTTAACGACGGATCACGCCTTTGAACCGATCGGTATTTCCTGCCGGATTTGCGAGCGGACCACCTGCCATCAACGCGCCGTACCGCCGCTGGAACGACAGCTTAAGGTCGATCCAAACCTGCGGGATGTTCTGCCTTACAGCATTGAATAGCCCTAGCGTCGCGCTGCACGCCAACCCGCGGCGCGCGCCTCAGCCGCCGAACAGAACCACCGTTCGCCTTTTTGAGTGCGAATACGGGTCCGGTCGTAATGATGCTGACCCGGCACATGATAAATGCGCGTTCCGTTGGACGAGATGTTGCCCTTGATCCGGCACGCACCATCAGGCGCCGTTTGAGCGCGCGCGCGTGATTTGCGAAACTCTGCCGGGGGCTGAACGCGGCTGGCGTGTAGCCCAATGGCACGTGCCGCCGCTTTGCGTTCGACGGCGACATAGGCGTCAGAATATCGCCGATACGAGAATGCCAGCCCATCAGTCACGAGGTTTGCCGCGATGTCTTGCCCATCGACCTGACAGCTTGCCACCATCCGACCATAGCGGTCGGTATCCAATGACACGCAGCTGGCTGTTTTTCCGGCAAAACGCGCCGCGACGGTTTGGCTGACCCAAGCACCGCAGCGCCAGATATCGCCGCGCGCTGTCGTGCAGGTCTGATCGGTTTCGGGCGCATCTATTCCGTGTAATCGTACCCGCGTACCGCCCACGTCCAGCGTGTCACCATCGATCACACGAATAACGCCCACGGTACCCGCCACCGCACACGACACACCCGTGCAAACTGCAACCGCAGTCAGCATGCTCAAAATCCACCTCACCATGAGGTAAAGATGTGTATCCTAAGCGGTCAGAACAAGATTTCACCTTAACCAAGGTTAACCAAACCTTAGCGCTGTGCGTGCTGCCAGTCCGGATGCATCCACACCCGATCATTGCCGCGCGCCAATGCATCCTTGCCCAGCAGGTGATCCGACACTTTTTCGCCGACCATGATAGAGGGCGCGTTCAGGTTGCCGTTGGTGATCCGGGGAAAAATGCTGCTGTCCGCGACGCGTAGCCCCTCGACACCGATCACACGGGCCTGCGGGTCCACAACAGCATGCGCATTATCGGCGCGCCCCATCCGGCATGTTCCGCAAGGATGATAGGCGCTTTCCACATGTTCCGAGATGAAGTCATTCAAGGCGTCATCGGACTGCACGGCGGCACCCGGCTGGATCTCATGTTTGACAAAAGGCTTGAACGCGTCCTGCGCGAAAATCTCGCGGGTCAGGCGGATGCAGCGTCTGAAATCCTCCCAGTCATCCTCGTGAGACATGTAGTTGAAAGCTATTTTCGGTGCGTCAGCCGGATCAGCCGAGGCCAGCGTGACAGACCCCCGCGATTTTGACCGCATCGGCCCCACATGGGCCTGAAACCCGTGACCTTCGGCGGCGACTTTACCGTCATAGCGCACGGCGATTGGCAGGAAATGATATTGTACATCGGGATAGGGCACACCCGCCTGAGAGCGGATAAATGCCGCGCTCTCGAATTGGTTGGACGATCCCATGCCGGTCTTTGTAAACAGCCATTGCGCGCCGATCCTGGCTTTGGAAAACAGGTTCCAATATCGATAGAGCGTTATAGGCTGTTTCGAGGCCATCTGCAGGTAGAGTTCCAGGTGGTCCTGCAGGTTCTGCCCCACGCCGGGGCGATCTGCGATCACCTCAACCCCATGCTCCGCCAGATGCGCAGCGGGACCGATACCCGACAGCATCAGCAATTTGGGCGAATTGATGGACGAAGACGCAAGCACGACCTCACGCGACGCGCGGATGACCTTGGTCGTGCCACCCTGCAGGATTTCGACGCCACGCGCCCGGCGCCCTTCGAATATCACCCGCTGCGCGAGGCCATTCACCAGTGTACAGTTGTCGCGCTTCAAGGCGGGCCGTAGATAGGCGTTTGCCGCAGACCAGCGCCGCCCGCCCCAGACCGTTTGGTCCATCGGGCCGAAACCCTCCTGCTTATGACCGTTGTAGTCGTCGGTCGCCTGATAGCCTGCCTCGACCCCGGCCTGCACAAAGGCTTTGAACAGCGGGTTTTGCCTTGACCCCCGGCTGACATGCAGCGGCCCATCGGTGCCGCGCCACGCAGGGTCCCCCCCGTGGCCGCCATCGTGCCAATGCTCCATCCGTTTGTAATAAGGCAGCACATCCGCATAGGACCAGCCCTGCGCGCCCTGCTCTGCCCAATGGTCAAAATCCATCGCATGGCCACGGACATAGACCATACCGTTGATACTGGATGAGCCGCCGATCACCTTGCCGCGCGGGCAAGCGAGCCTGCGCCCGCCCAAATGCGGCTCAGGTTCCGAAGTATAGCCCCAATCATAGCGTTTCATGTTCATCGGATAGGAAAGTGCTGCGGGCATCTGGATGAGTGGCCCGGCGTCTGTCCCCCCATGTTCGATGACAATGACGGATGCCCCTGCCTCAGACAGGCGGTATGCCATCGCGCAGCCTGCGCTGCCCGCCCCCACAATAACGAAATCTGCTTGCATCACGTGATCCTCAGGCGTTCAGATAGCCGATGAACAAGGAAAGAAACGCGCCGATATGGACGACCATGATCGCCCTGTCTTTCCACATCACGCCAACGGCCAGCCACAGCAGAATGCCGATGAAGAACGCGAAAACGTTCCATGGCACGATGTTGAGCCCGGTCAGCCCATAGCCGATGAGTTGCACAATTGTGGCGATCCACTTGACGATATCGACAGCTTGGTAGCCTGCTGTTTTTTCGGGTGTATTGGTCATCAGAAAGGGGCCTCCAGATCGCCCATGCGGACGTAAACCGATTTGATCTGGCTATAGTGTTCGATGGCCGCTTTGGAATTTTCGCGCCCCACGCCAGACGCTTTCGAGCCCCCAAATGGGGCCTCCACCGGCGCGTCATTATATGTGTTGATATAGCAGGTGCCTGCTTGGAACCCGGCTGCGATGCGATGCGCACGGGTCAGATCGCAAGTGAATACCCCGGCAGCAAGGCCAAATTCGGTGTCATTGGCGCGGGCGAGCACATCTGCCTCGTCATCGAAATCGAGCACCGCCATGACGGGGCCAAAGATTTCCTGCCGCGCGATGATCATGTCATCATGCACATCCGCAAAAACGGTGGGTTGCACATAAAACCCCTCGCGGTCCATCCGCGCGCCGCCAAAGACAAGGCGCGCGCCCTCCGCCTGCCCTTTCGCAATGTAGTCCAGCACGATGGACATTTGCCGCTCTGAGACCATCGGTCCAAAGCTGGTTTGCGGGTCCATCGGGTCGCCGATGACTGCTGTCGCCAACCGCTCTGACAGGCGCTTGAGGAAGGCGTGTTTGATGGCTTTGTGAACGAAAACGCGCGTTCCGTTGGAACAGACCTGCCCCGACGAATAGAAATTCCCAAGGATCGCACCGCTGACCGCGTTTTCCAGATCAGCATCGTCAAATATGATCAGCGGGGATTTACCGCCAAGCTCCATCGTGACGTGTTTGATGCCAGCAGCCGCTGCGGCATAGACCTTGCGCCCGGTCGGCACAGAACCGGTCAGGGACACCTTGTCGACCCGCGCATCGCTGACCAAAGCAGCCCCCACGTCGCCCAGACCCTGAATCACATTGTAGAGCCCCTCGGGCAGGCCTGCAGCATGCAGAATTTCGGCCACCTTCAGGGCGCATAGCGGCGTCGTCTCGGACGGTTTGAACACCATCGCATTGCCGCAGGCCAGCGCTGGCGCGCCCTTCCAGCAAGCGATCTGCGTGGGGTAGTTCCAGGCACCGATGCCGACACACACGCCCAAGGGTTCCCGGCGGGTATAGACCCAATCCTCGCCCAGCGGGATATGTTCGCCCGTCAGCGTTGCCGCCATACCGCCGAAGTATTCCAGCGCATCCGCACCGCTTGTTGCATCGACCACCGATGTTTCCTGATAGGGTTTTCCGGTGTCATAGGTTTCCAGCACGCTGAGGTCATGGTTGGCCGCGCGCATCATGTCCGCAGCACGGCGCAGGATGCGCCCGCGTTCGGTGCCTGTCATGGCGCCCCATGCGGCCTGTGCGCTCCGCGCCGCATCCAGTGCTGCATCGATGATCGCAGGCGTTGCGGAATGCACCGTTGCGATCACCTCACCGGTTGCGGGGTAAATGACCTCAATCGGTGCGCCATCGGTATCTTCGACATATTGCCCGTTGATGAAATGGCTGGCGGTGGGTTGGGTTGGATAGCTCATCAGCTGTGTTGCCTTCGGTGAGGGGAGTTTTGGGCGTGGTTACTCACCGCGCGGAAACCGTTTGCTGTCTTCAAGGATGTTGAGGTCCATGTGATTGCGCATGTATTGCTCGGATGCGGCGCGCAGGGGCTGATAGTCCCACGGGTAATACCCGCCCTCACGCAAAGCTTCATAAACGACCCAGCGGCGCGCCTGACTTTTGCGCACGTCTGCATCAAAGGCGTCGAGATTCCAGCGGGCCTCCGCTTTGCTGCGCAGGGCCGACACCGTACCCTGATGATCCGGGTGCTGCGCAAGGTTTTGCAGCTCATGAGGATCGCTTTCCAGATCGAACAGTTGTTCGGGATCGAGGACACATTTGTTGTATTTCCACTGGCCATAGCGCAGGGACACCATCGGAGCATAGGAGGCTTCCGCTGCATATTCCACCGCAACGGGTTCTGTGCGTTCGACTCCCTGCCCCATGGGCACCAGCGACACCCCGGTGGTCCATGCCATCACCTCGTCCATTGACACGCCCGCAAGGTCACAGAGCGTCGGACAGACGTCGATATTGGACACCGCCGTTGTCTGCAGCCCCGGTTCCATTTGCGGCGCAGAGATCATCAGCGGCACCCGTGAGGATCCCTCGAAAAAGGACATCTTGAACCACAAACCACGCTCGCCCAGCATATCGCCATGATCCGAGACAAAGAGGATGATCGCCTCCTGCCGCGTGTCTTCCAGCGTTTGCAGGATTTCACCGATTTTGTCGTCGAGGTAACTGATATTGGCAAAATACGCGCGTCTGGACCGTTCGATATCGCGTTTCGTGATGTCAAAGCTGCGCCAGTCATTCGCATCGAAAATGCGCTGGCTGTGCGGGTCCTGATCGGCGTAGTCAAAGGCCGCGACCTCAGGCTGAAGATGCGCACAATCCTCGTAGAGATCCCAGTATTTCTTGCGCGCCACGTAAGGGTCATGCGGATGGGTGAAGCTGACCGTCAGACACCAGGGGCGCGCATCCGCCCCGCGTGACAGATCGTAGAGTTTGCGGGTCGCGTTGAAGGCCACCTCGTCATCATATTCCATCTGGTTGGAAATCTCGGCCACACCCGCGCCCGTGACCGAGCCCATATTGTGATACCACCAGTCGATACGCTCGCCCGGCTTGCGATAATCCGGGGTCCAGCCAAAATCCGCCGGGTAGATATCTGTGGTCAGGCGCTCTTCGAAGCCGTGCAACTGATCGGGGCCGACAAAATGCATCTTGCCCGACAGGCAGGTCTGATACCCCGCCCGCCGCAGATGATGCGCATAGGTCGGGATCGAGGAACAGAATTCGGCGGCATTGTCATAAACGCCGGTGGCTGAGGGCAATTGACCCGACATGAACGCGGCACGTCCTGGCGCACACAGGGGGCTGGCGGTATAGGCGTTTTTGAACCGTGTTGAGCGCGCGGCGAGCTTTTTCAGGTTTGGCGCATGCAGCCAGTCCGCAGGGCCATCGGGAAAAAGGGTGCCGTTCAGCTGGTCAACCATCAGGATCAGGACGTTCGGCTTGCTCATGCGGGGCGCTCCAGCAAGGTTGACAGCATGGCAAGAGCGGTATCGCGCGCGGCGGCGGCACTTTTTGAACGCGACAGGGCGGCGCGCAGGTATAGACCATCTATCAGCGCGGCGATCACCTCTGCATGCGCAACCGGATCGGGCGAAATCGGGCGCAAGGCGTGAATGAGGTTAGATTGAAGGCGCTGTTGATAGACCCGCAACAGCCGCAGTGTATCGGGATTTGTCGCGGCCGAGGCATAAAGCGTCATCCATGCGCTGATGGTTGATGGCGTAAAACAGGACGGCGCAAAGCTGGCGTTGATCAACGCCTCCGCGCGGGCGCGCGGTGTCGGGGCAGCACGCAGACTGCGGCGCACCTCTGTTCCGAAATCGCGCAGGATTTGTTGCATCGCCGCCAGAAATATCTGGTCCTTGCCGCCAAAGTAATGATGCGCCAGTGCGGTGGACATGCCTGCGCGTTTCGCAATCTGACCAACGGTGACATCCAGCGATCCGCGCGCGCCTATCTCAGCGATGGTGGCATTGACCAAGGCCGTCCGACGGATCGGTTCCATTCCAACTTTTGGCATTTTTCCTCCGGGTCTGACCACACAAGCCATCCCTAAAAGGATTTTTATTGATCCGTCAATCAATAAAAAACCGACGCTATCCTTTGGTCTCGTTCAGCGCCGGTGTTGTCGGTTTGCGCTTGAGCACCGCTTCGCGCCAAGTGATGAAGGTGACGGATGACAGGATCACAACACCGCCGACCACCACCCAGATGTCCACCGCCTCACCAAAGGCGAAATATCCCAAGAGCACTGCCCAGATCAGCTGCGTGAAGGTGACAGGCTGCGTGACGGTGACCGGCGCTGCGGCAAAGGCGAGCGTCATGGTATAGTGGCCCGCCACGGCACAGCAGGCGATGCAAAAGAGCAAAAACAGCTCCCAAAGGGTCGGTGTCACCCAGTCGATCAGCGCAAAGGGTGCCAGCACGATGGTGACGAAAATCGACAACATGGCCACGACCACAGATGGTTTGACCTCATCCGCCGTGACCTTTGCCGTGAGATAAGACGCGCCAAAAGCAAGGGCCGTAAACAGCATGGCAAAATGCCCGCTGCTGATTTCACGAAACCCGGGCCGCAGGATAATGAACGCCCCGATCAGCGCCATCACGACAGCGGCAATGCGCCGAAAGGCCAGCTTTTCGCCAAGAAACACGGCGGCCCCAATGGTCACATAAATCGGGGCGAGGTAATTCATCGCAGTGACATCCGCGAGCGGAATGCGCGTCATGGCGTAGAACCATGAAATCACACCAAGCCCGTGGATCACGCCGCGAAACCCGAAGAGTTTCCATTGGCGCGGGGTCAGATGCGCGGCCCGCAAGGCCCCGATGGCCGGGATCAGAAAAACAAGCCCGAGCAGATACCGCAAGAAAGCCATCTGTGCCGGCGGCAGCCCGGTGCCCATGAACTTCACCAGCGCCGTAACGGAGATGAAACACACACCCGTCACGAGCATCCAGAAAATGCCGGTCAGGGGTTGAGAGGTCTTGGTCATGGACATGCGCCATAGACACCTTCGTAGTGAAGTAGTGCAAGGGGGATATCTGAAAACACCGCGCTCATTGGTCTGAGCTACGTCGTTCCGTTCACGGATACTTTATCCATGAAACTCCAATCACATAAATCTGATCAGGGATGATTGGCGTATAGATTGTAAATGACCATATCTTGTTAAGAGTAAAAGGGAGGCCTGATGTTTGAAAATCTGAACCGTCTCGATCTGACGTCGAAAGACATCGACATGATCGAGGCAGCGCTGCACACGCAAAAGAAAATTCTGGCTGTCCAGAGCGAGGCAGGCGGTACAGGCGCGCGGCGCAAACTGACAGACATCAAGCAGTTGATGAAACGTGTTGGCCGTGCACGGAACATGAACCACAAAGGGCCAGCCCAATCATGGACGCAAATGGCCCGAACGATGCTGACCGGGCAAAGTACATCCGGCTGATGTGAGGGCCACGTGTTGGCTCTGCCCCCGGATGTACGACGGCGCCTGTGTCGTTTGTTGGCCGTCTTAGATCTGCTCCATCACCTCGTCAGAGGCTTCAAAATTGGCGGTGACACGCTGCACGTCGTCGTCATCCTCCAAAGCGTCGATCAGGCGCATCAGTTTTTGCATCCCCTCAAGGTCCATTTCCGTTGTGGTCGTTGGCTTCCACACCAGCTTGGTTGACTCGCTTTCGCCCAACTCAGCTTCAAGCGCCGTCGCAACCTCATTCAGGTCCGTATCAGCACACCAGATGATGTGACCATCCTCTGAGCTTTCGACATCCTCTGCCCCGGCTTCAATTGCCGCCATCAGCACCGTATCTGCATCGCCCACCTCGGCCGGGTAGGTCACCTCGCCTTTGCGGTCGAACATAAAACCGACACTGCCTGTCTCACCGAGGTTCCCGCCGTTTTTGGTAAAAGTCGAGCGGACGGTGGAGGCGGTACGGTTGCGATTGTCCGTCATCGTTTCCACAATGACCGCCACACCGTTCGGGCCATATCCCTCATAGCGGATTTCTTCGTATTCGTCGCCGTCACCCACCTGCGATTTCTTGATCGCGCGGTCAATGTTATCCTTCGGCATGGACTGCGATTTGGCTTCTTTTACAGCCAATCGCAAACGCGGGTTTTTCTCAGGATCAGGATCGCCCATTTTTGCAGCAACTGTGATCTCCTTACTGAGTTTGGAAAAGAGCTTTGCCCGCACGGCGTCCTGACGCCCTTTGCGATGCTGGATGTTTGCCCATTTTGAGTGGCCTGCCATGTGGTTTTCCGTCCCTGACTTCAGCGTGAGCGCATTCTATAAAACAGGAGCGCCAGAAGGGGCAAGGCCACGGCCTCCAAACCTGCGCATTTTACCCTGCCGCAGGCGTTCAAATCTCACATAACCATAAACGCGTTTCAGCCTCGCTCCAACGGTACGGGTTAACGCATTTTACCGCGCGGGAGAGGTTTAAACGCTTGTGATTAAACCAGATTTCGCGCGGTCATCTACGTCAAGACTTGCGGTTGGCCTTTGGGATGTTGGGCGTTGGACACTTATTTGCCTGCCAAATTGCGCACAGATGTCATCGACAGCCGAAAAAGACCAACACACCCCAGATCCGCCCGACCGCCCCCCGCGCCAAATGCCCGAGTGGTCCGTTGATCCGATCGTGGAGCAACATTCGGCATATTCCCCCTTCCCCCCCGGGACCGCCTATGCGTAGATCGGCAGGTTATGACAACCGAACAAATCATCCTCTTTTCCCTTTTTGCTGCAGTTTTCGCCATGCTGTTATGGGGGCGTTTACGATATGATATTGTTGCCTTTTCTGCCCTGTTGATTGGCGTCGTTTTGGGCGTTGTGCCCACGCAGGACGCGTTCTCAGGCTTTGGGCACCCGGCCACGCTGGTCGTGGCATTGGTGCTTGTTGTCTCGGCGGGTCTGGTGCGATCTGGTGCGGTTTTTCTCATAACACGCACTTTGGTGGACGCGTCGCGCAGTCTGGGCGCGCACATCGCACTTATGGGGGCCATCGGCGGGGTTTTGTCAGCCTTCATGAACAATGTGGCCGCCCTCGCCCTGTTGATGCCGGTCGACATACAGACCGCCCGCAAGGCGGGTCGTACCCCCGGGTTGAGCCTGATGCCGCTGAGTTTCGCGACAATCCTTGGCGGCATGGTCACGCTGATCGGCACGCCGCCCAACATCATCATCGCTGCAATCCGTGAAGAAAGTCTCGGCGCGCCATTCGCGATGTTTGATTTCGCCCCCGTCGGCGGTGCCGCGGCCATCGCGGGGCTGGCATTTGTGTCGCTAATTGGCTGGCGGTTAATCCCCAATCGCGAAACGGATGCAGGGCAAAGCAATGATATTTCACAATATATCGCCGAATTGACAGTGCCCGACGGAAACAAACAAATCGGCAAACGCGTTGTGGAATTGACCGAAGCCGCAGACAAGGCCGATGTCGCCATTATCGGCCTTATTCGCGGCGGCAAACGCCGCTATGGACAGGCGCGCAACACCATTATTGAAGCAGGCGACGCACTGGTTTTGGAGGCAACGCCCGAAGCCCTGGATGAATTCCGCTCGAGCCTTGATCTGGCCGTCGCAGATGCCACGCGCGAAGAGGCGCTGAATGCGGCCGGCGAAGGTGTGGAAATCATCGAGGTCGTGGTGCCGGAAGACGCGCGCATCCAGGGCAAGACCGCGCAGGCCATTGGACTTGCATGGCGTCAACGCAGCGTGCTGCTGGGCGTGTCGCGTCGTGGCAAGCGCCTGACCAAACGTCTGCGCCAAACGCCCATTCAAACGGGGGACATTCTGTTGCTACTGGTGCCGCGCGACAGCGGCCCGGATGTTGCGGACTGGCTTGGCTGTCTGCCACTGGCGGATCGTGGACTGGCGGTCACCGTCAACAAAAAAGTATGGCTGGCCATAGGTTTGTTCGGGGCTGCGGTCTTTGCGGCCAGTGTGGGCCTGTTGTATCTGCCAATTGCCATGGGGCTGGTCGTCGTGGCCTATGTCCTGACAAAGATCATACCCCTCGCTGAGCTTTATGATCACATCAACTGGCCGGTTGTGGTGCTGCTTGGCTCCATGATCCCGCTGGGTGCCGCACTCGAAAGCTCGGGCGGCACGGAGTTAATTGCAGGTGCTTTGGTGTCTTTGACCAACGGGCTGCCCGCATGGGCCGTTCTGACGGTGCTGATGATTGTCACGATGAGCCTGTCTGACGTCCTGAACAACACGGCAACCACCATCGTCGCAGCCCCTGTGGGCATCCAGATGGCGCAAAGTCTTGGTGTGTCACCGGATCCCTTTTTAATGGCCGTCGCCGTTGCCGCCTCAAGCGCGTTTCTGACGCCCATAGGCCATAAAAACAACACCTTGATACTGGGTCCGGGTGGATACGGCTTTGGGGATTACTGGCGCATGGGCCTGCCGTTGGAGATTATCGTCGTCGCCGTCAGTATCCCCGCAATTCTGGTGTTCTGGCCGTTATAGCAACGGCAAAAAACGTCTGCATCGCTCGTTGAGATCAGGTTTTTTGGCCATCCTTCGACGTCGTGCCGAACCTGCATGGGCTGGGCCCCCTCTGCGATGCTCTTATCTGGCTCGCGAATAGTATGTCCGGTCGGTGGCTGCCGCATCCGAGTTCAAAAGTCCTGACCGGGAACTAAATCGCGACACGAAACCATTCTTTAACGGGTCAAAGACTAAGGTCTAATGTGGTTCAAGGACAGGCCCGGAACATGCTTTCATACTCAAGAAACGAAATGTATCAGTCACGCAGAAACGCCGGTGAAGTTACACCCGCCTATGAGGATGCTGGGCTTTTCAAAACTGCAATATGCCAGCAAATGCTTGAGCTTATTCCGCAAATGCGCCGAAATAGCCGGGATGATCTTATTGTGCGCGGGTTTGTCGACAGGAAAACCGAAATCGATATTTTCTTTTCCGGTCGTCGAACGGCTGAAGTCGGTCCATTGGAAGCACAACTCAAAGCACTGATGTCGATCGCGCGCAAAAAAGCCTCCGATGCTGGCGGCCGGCCGCCTGACGTAGACAAAATCAGGCTGCCCGTCCGCGTTGAAGGCGCTTGGCGACGCAGCAGGCAAATTGATGATAGCGGTTGGGAAACGGGGTCCTACCATTTCGTTGTCGCCCGGTGGTCCCTGCTCGACAAAGACGGCAGCACTGTTTCCTTTGGTGAGCCGCCAGTGGTCTAGGGGTTGAACACTGCACTAATAGGCCATGTTTCAAAGCGGCCAAATCAGCGGAATGACGAGTGACACGATCACTGCCATGCTTAAATTCAACGGCAAACCCACCCGCGTAAAGTCGGTAAACCGGTACCCACCGGGACCATAGACAAGGGTGTTGGTCTGGTATCCGATCGGGGTGGCAAAGGCACAAGACGCCGCGATCATCACTGCGACAACCAAGGGGCGCGGGTCCAATCCTAAAGCCGTACCCAACCCAATCGCGAGCGGAGTCATAATGACCGCAACCGCATTGTTGGACACAATTTCAGTCAAGGTGGACGTCATCGCAAACACCACCAGCACGACGACGGCGGGCGGCATCATCATCAAGGTGGGCGAAATACTGTCGACAATCAATGCGATGGCCCCTGATTGCTGCAGCGCCGCGCCGATCGTCAGCATCGAAAAGATCAATGCGAGCAGCCGCCCTTCGACAAAGGAGAACGCTTCATCCGCATCAATGCACCCCGTCACCAACACGACCGCCACCGCGACGACGGCCAAGAGCAAAATGGGCGCGACGTTAAACGCAGCAAAGGCAACGATCCCGGCAAGTGCTGCGATGGCGATGGGCGCATGGCTGCGCCGATACGCCCGTTCCGTGGGGTGCGAGACGTCAACAACATCCATATCATCGGCAAGCCGCTGAATATCCGCCGGCGCCCCCTCCAGCAGCAGGGTATCACCGACCTTGACGATCAGAGAATCCAACTTCTGCCCGATGTTCTGGTTCCGACGGTGCACGGCCAACGGATAAACGCCATACCGTCGACGCAGGCGCATCCCCCCCAGAGAGCGCCCGACCATGCGACACCCCGGCGTGATCAACACCTCAACGGTGGTCGTTTCCACCGCAGACACCTGATCCACGCGGCGCAATTCCTTGTTAGTTTGCAGGCTCAGCAGTTCGGTCATTTGCGTACGCAAAACCACCCGGTCGCCGACCTCCAGTTCAACAGCCTTCAGGTCGCGGCGCAAAGATAGGTCTCCACGCACGACATCAATCAAACGCACGCCCTCACGTTTGAACAGTTGCACCCCAAGTACCGCGCGCCCAATCAGGTTGCTGTCCGGCGGAATGACCGCTTCGGTGAAGAATTTCATCTTTGATCGGTCCGTCAGCATGTTCGCCATACTGTCACGGTCCGGCAAAATACGCGGCGCGATAAAGGCGAGATAGATCAGACCCCAGGCGCAAACCACCAACCCAATTGGCATGATTTCAAAAATCGTAAACGGCGCGAGCCCCTCGGTGCGGGCCACCCCATCGACCAACAGGTTTGTCGAGGTGCCAAGCAACGTGAGCGAACCGCCCATGATGGCCGCATAGCTCAAAGGAATCAGCAGTTTGGACGCCTTTACGCCAAGTGTTTTGCTCAACTGCACAACGATCGGTATCATAACCACGACGACAGGCGTGTTGTTCATGATCGCAGAGGCCCCCATGACGGATAAAATCACCCCGGCAACCGCGGATTTGGGGCGGACCTTTGCCTGTTTTTCCGCTGCCCGCGTCAACACATCCAACGCGCCGGTGCGCACCAAGGCCCCCATGACGATGAACATCGCGGCGATTGTCCAGGGCGCTGGGTTGCTCAGGACGGCGCGCGCATCGTCGTAGGGCAATACCCCCATGACCAGCATCAAGGCCGCGCCCGCAATTGCAACAACCTCGGTTGGGAATGTTTCGCGGACAAACAAAACGAACATGATGCCCACAACAGCAAGTGTCAGGAGCGGCGCTGCCTGTGCGGGAAGCTGAAAGAGGTTTATCAATGCAGAAGCGCTCCGTGCTTTGCTGGCCTGACGGTCACTGTCGCTGATCGGTCAGGCTTGAGCAAGCCCGCCTTTGCTCCGCGGCTGTACAAGGTACATGCCGACAAACATAAGCGCCAAAGCTGCCCAAACCGCAGGCGGGTAGGCTTCGGCAAGTATGACCTTGGCCCACAAAAGCGCAAAGCCCGTAACCAGATAGCTGACCTGCACAGTAAACACAGGTCCCGCCCGACCAACCAGCCAGACATACCCTGCGTAGACCAGCACATGCGCAACCGAGGCCCCCATCAAGGCATGGCCCGATGTTGTGTTCAGGTCGGCCGGGGCGATGAACTGTCCCGATGCAAGGGTCACGGGCAAAATGACCACTGTCCCCAACAGCGATGCCCCGAAAAGGACCTGTACCGCATCCAGACCGGCAGTGCCCCATTTGGCCACCACATTCCCTTCCATCGCATAGCAAAGACCAGCGATCATTGCGACCAGCAGCCAAAACACCGGGGCGGCAAGCGCCGCGCTTACCCCCGGCATGACGATGATCAGAACACCCAGAAGACCCGCAAACAATCCCGATAGGCGTCTCCATGAAAAGCTGTCGAGCCGCAGGAGCAATGCAATGGGAAAGGCGAACATCGGGATCATCGACAACAGAATTGCCATAATACCGGCCGGCACGTGAACCGCCGCCTGAAAGGACGCTGTATTCGGTATCAACGTCCCGATCAGCGCGACAATGGCAAAGACGCGCAATGTCGACCAATTGACGGGCAATCCCTTGCCGCGCACTGCGCATAAAACTGCCATCAGCACCGATCCGATCAAGAGCTGCCAGAAAATCAGCCCGAAATGGCCAAAACCGCTTGAGACAGCTATTTTTGTAAGCGGGATCGTTACGCCCCACCCGGCCCCCAGCAGCACCAGCACAAAGCTGAAAAACACCGTTTCACGGCGGGTCATGGCGCGGCTGGTTGCAGTATCCCACCGTCTCGCACCATGGCGATCCGGGTTGCTTTTCCAGTGCGGTCATCTGTCTCTACATAGACACCTGACAGGGTCGCAGTGCCCGTCGCGGGCGTAAATCGGTCCTTGGGCATGCCTGTAATAAAGCGCCGCAGGGGTTCGGTTTTTTCCATGCCGATCACCGAATGATAATCCCCGCACATGCCTGCGTCCGTCAAATACCCCGTGCCCCCCGGCAACACCATTGCATCCGCCGTTGGCACATGGGTATGCGTGCCAACCGCAAGGCTGACCCGGCCATCGCAAAAATGCCCAAGCGCCATTTTTTCCGAGGTCGCTTCGCAGTGAATGTCAACAAGCGCGGCTGACGCCTGCCCGCCCAGTGGATGGGTTTTCAGCACCGGTTCAAGGGCCGAGAACGGATCGTCAAAGGGGCGTTTCATAAACACCTGCCCCAGGACCTGCGCCACCAGAACCTTGCGCCCATTTTGTGCGGTGAACAAACGCGCGCCTTTGCCGGGCGCGGCCTTGGAAAAATTGAGGGGCCTCAGGATGCGCGGTTCGTGCTGGATGAACTGCAGCATGTCCTTTTGATCAAAGGCGTGATCGCCCAACGTCAGGCAATCTGCGCCTGCGTCAAGCAGGGTTTTTGCATGGCTGCCCGAGAGCCCCATGCCGGAGGTCGCGTTTTCGCTGTTCACCACAACGAAATCCAACCGCCATTCCTGCCTCAATCGCGGCAGGTTTTCTGTGATCGCGCGCCGTCCGGCCCTGCCCATGACGTCGCCAAGAAACAAAATCTTCATGCAAGATGCCTAGGCCCGCGATACGATCAGGGCAAGAGGCGGGGGAAATTTTTCTCACTCAAACGCAAGGGACTGGCGCAAGCACCGCGACTGGTCCAACCCAAAGCTCGGCAAGCGCAGGGGCCGGACCTGATCTCTGGGACAGCGTCGTGATGCGTGCTGCGCCTTTTTGAACGCGCCGAACGCAGATGAAACAGGGCTGCGGTCGAACAAGACAATCACAATATTCTAAAGGTCGTGCTTTATACTGTTCCTAAGCGAAAATCATAGATTTTCTGTTCGGTTACGATGGCATCCAACGGTTGGTCCGTCGACTCCAGTGGTAGCGTGTCTGAAATCTGCGCTGCATAGGCAAACCCAACAGCGAGCGTTGCGCGTTTCGCCCTCAAACCTTCAAGCGTGCGATCATAAAACCCGCCGCCGTACCCCAGCCGCCCGCCTTGCGTATCAAAGGCCACAAGAGGTGCAATCACAATTTCAGGTTCAAAAAACTCTGCGTGCTCAGGAATCTGAACGCCGAATGCACCGCTGATCATTTTCATATCAGGCTCCCAGCGGGCAAAGCGAAGCGGCTGACCCGCGCCGATGATCACCGGTACACCAACCGGGCCATGCGCCGCCGCCTCGATCATGGCAGGCATAGGGTCAATTTCCGAACGGATTGGCATATAACCAGCCGTGGGCACCCCGCGATAGCCCGCCAGCACACTCGACAACAGCGCCGCGCCGGTCCCTTTATTGTTCGCATGCGCCGCTTCGCGACGCGCAAAGGCAGCCTTTCGCGCGGCCGCTTTGATTTCGGTCATATCCGTCACAATAGCACCATAACTGCAATTCCAAGGAAGGCGAAAAAGCCCACCACATCCGTGACGGTCGTTACGAATGCGCCGGAGGCCAGTGCGGGGTCAATTCCGATCCGATCTAAAATGACCGGAATAGCCGTGCCTGCAAGCCCGGCAACAATCATGTTGATGACCATCGCGATTGCGATGACAAATCCCAAGGCCGGTGAGCCAAACCAGATTACACCGACAATGCCGATCACCACCGCAAAAATCAGCCCGTTGATCGCGCCGACCAGAACTTCGCGCCTGATCACGCGCCAGACGTTTGCCCCGGTGAGGTCCTTGGTCGCCAATGCGCGCACCGCCACGGTCAGCGACTGCGTGCCAGCATTCCCTCCCATCGAGGCCACAATCGGCATCAGCACCGCCAACGCGACGATCTGCGCGATGGCCGCTTCAAACTGGGCAATCACCAGAGAGGCAGCAATGGCCGTCAGCAAGTTCACAGCCAACCATGGCAACCGCTGCTTGGTCGTTTCTGAGACACGGTCCGACAAGGAGCCCTCCCCGACCCCGGCGAGCCGCAGGATGTCTTCCTCGTGTTCTTCATCCAGAACCGCCATGGCATCGTCTATGGTGATAATGCCGATCAATCGCCCCTCCTCATCAACCACGGGGGCCGAAATCAGGTGATATTGATTGAACGCATAGGCAACGTCGGATTCTTCTTGCGTTGCAGGTATGATCTGGAAGGTTTCTTCCAGCAAATCCATCAGCTTGGTTTCACGCCGCGACCGCATCAGCTTGCCAAGCGTGACATTCCCTACCGGATGCAGGCGCGGATCCACGATCACGATGTGGTAAAACTGATCCGGCAATTCCTCTTCGGGCGTGGCGCGCAAATGGTCAATCGCCTCGCCAACGGTCCAATGCTCCGGTGCCATGACGACTTCTCGCTGCATCAGGCGCCCGGCGGAATACTCCGGATACCCCAGAGCCTGCTGCACAGCCGCGCGGTCCACGTCCTCAAGCGCATCAAGGATCGTTTCTTGCTGATGATCCTCCAGATCCTCGACCAGATCGACCACATCGTCGCTGTCCATCTCGCGGACCGCTTGCGTCAAAACCTGCGGCGTCAGAACGCCAATGACCTCTTCGCGGATGCTTTCATCCAGCTCCGAAAGGATTTCCCCGTCAAACTCGCGATCATAAAGCCGGATCAGCCGAGAGCGATCGAATGCGTTGATCTGTTCCAGAAGGTCCGCGATGTCCGCAGGGTGCAGCGGCTCCATCAGCTCTGTGAGCTTGGCCTGATCCTCGATATCCACAGCATAGAGGATGGCTGATATCGCCTTGGGACCCAGCACATAGGCGGCGTCCTCAAGCTCAATTGGTACTGGTTCGGTTTGCTCCGACATCTGCGTCCTCCTGATGCAAACCCGACAATAGGCGCGCGCCAATATGGTTACAATGGTCCGCCCAATGATCGTTGCTGTCCGCACAGCAAGTCCCTAAGAGTTGGGTATGAGCGTATGTGATTTAATCCTTGGACAAACCTTCGACGTCAGCGGAAACCCGATGACATCGCCTTGGCAAGAGGCTGTGGCCGTCACGCGTGACAGCGCCGTCTTGCTCAAAGACGGGCGCATTGAACAGGTCGGGAAAGCAAGCGCATTGCGCAGGCAACACCCGCAGGCCCGGGTCACGGACTATGGTGACAGGTTGATATGTCCCGGTTTTGTCGACGCCCATGTTCATTACCCGCAGACGGCCATTATTGCCAGTTGGGGGAAACAGCTGATCGACTGGCTGAATACATATACCTTTCCCGAAGAACTGCGTCTGTCTGATCCTGACTATGCGGGCATCATCGCGGATCGCTATCTGGATCTGAGTTTGGCGCATGGCACCACCACGGTGTGTTCCTATGCAACATCGCACCCCGCGAGCGTGGATGCGTTTTTCGAGGCTGCTGAAACGCGGAACCTGCGCACGATCGCCGGGAAGACCTGTATGGATCGCAACGCGCCGGACGCGCTGTGTGATACCGCCCAGCGCGCCTATGACGAGAGCAAATCGCTGCTGGAACACTGGCATGGCCGGGGGCGTGCGCAATATGCGATCACGCCGCGGTTTTCGCCTACATCAACGCCTGCGCAACTGGAGGCTCTGGGTGCGCTTTGGGCGGAGCATCCGACCTGCCTGATGCAAACGCATCTGAGCGAACAGGTGCCGGAAATCGAATGGGCGCGGGGGCTTTTCCCGACAGCGCGCGATTATCTCGACACGTACGAAATGTATGGTCTGATCGGCGAACGCGCGGTTTTTGGCCACGCCATTCACCTTGAGTCTCGCGAAATTGACCGCATCGCCGAAACTGGCGCGGCCCTTGTGCATTGCCCGACCTCGAACACCTTTATCGGGTCAGGGTTGATGGATGTGGCAGGGCTCGCTGCGCGGTCAGTGCCTTTGGGGTTGGCGACGGATACCGGTGGTGGGTCGTCGTTTTCCATGTTGCGCACCATGGCCGCCGCTTACGAGGTCGCCCAACTGCGCGGCACCGCGTTGCATCCGGCCCAATTGCTTTATCTGGCGACTGCCGGGTCGGCGCGTGCGTTGCATTTGCAGGACACAATCGGCACCCTCGCACCGGGGTATGAAGCCGACCTGACGATCCTTGATCTGGCCTCCACCCCGGCGATTGCCCAACGCGCGGCCGAAGCGGAAAACGTCTGGGAAGCGATTTTTCCCACGATCATGATGGGCGATGACCGGGCTATTGCGGATGTCTGGATCGCTGGAAAACGGTGGGTCACAGGCTAATCGCCCGACCCTTCACATCCCGTCACGCAAACCCTGCACCAAATCGTTCTGGCGCGCGATCACGGCACTGGTGTTGATCGTGACCATCTGGCCGTCGCGCACGACGTCCCGCCCCTCGACAATCAGGTCTCTGACCGTTGTGGGCCCCGCGAGCAGCAACGCGGATGGATCCCAACTGCCTGCGGCCTCAATGCCACCCATGTCCCAGATGGCGATGTCCGCGCGCGCGCCCACCTGCAGACGGCCGCATTCGGGACGCCCCAGAACATCCGCGCCCCCGCGTGTTGCGATCTCCAGCGCTTCGTCAGCGCTCATGGCGTCTGCACCAGATGCCACACGTTGCAACAACATGGCCTGCCGCGCCTCTGCGATCAGGTTGCCTGCATCATTGCTTGCAGAGCCATCAACGCCAAGGCCCACCGGCACCTGCGCATCCCGCATCTTGCGGATCGGCGCTATCCCACTGCCAAGACGGCAATTCGAGCAGGGACAATGCGCGATACCCGTCGATGTGTCGGCAAAGAGTTTAATCTCGGCGGCATCCAGTTTGACGCAATGCGCATGCCACACATCCGGACCAACCCAACCAAGGCTTTCGGCATATTGACCGGGGCGACAGCCAAAATTCGCGAGCGAATAGGCGATGTCTTCGTCGTTTTCCGCCAGATGCGTGTGCATCATCACGCCTTTGTCCCGCGCGAGCAGAGCGGCATCGCGCATAAGCTCGCGGCTGACCGAAAATGGCGAACATGGCGCAACCCCGACTCGACACATCGAAGACGGCGCCGCATCGTGAAAGGCATCGATCACACGGATGCAGTCCTCAAGAATATCCGCTTCTTTCTCGACGAGCGTATCGGGCGGCAAACCACCGTCGGAGATACCAATGCTCATCGCACCGCGCGTTGGCTGGAATCGCAGGCCAACCTCACGGGCGGCATGGATGGTATCTTCCAGCCGGGTCCCATTGGGGTAAAGGTAAAGGTGATCACTGCTCAGGCTGCATCCCGAAAGCGCCAGCTCAATCAACCCCACCTGCGCTGAAGTAAACATATGATCCGGCGTGAACTTTCCCCAGATCGGATAGAGGGTCTGCAACCACCCGAACAACAGCGCATCCTGCCCCTCCGGCACGGTACGGGTCAAAGACTGGTAAAGATGGTGGTGCGTATTCACCAGACCGGGCGTGATCACACAGCCGCGCGCATCCATCGCGGGCAGATCGCCGGCGGCACCTGGCCCGATTGCACGAATTGCACCGCCATCAATCACGATGTCCGCGCCCGCGAGCTTTCTGCGCGCATCGTCCATCGTCACGATCACATCTGCATTCTTGATCGCCCGGATGGTCACTGCCCACAACTTTTCAGGATATCAAGCGCCTGCTTGTGAATGTCGGCATTGGCGGCGGCGATTGCACGACCGCCCTCATGTGCAGGTCCACCATCCCAATCGGTCACAATTCCACCCGCTGCCTGCACCACAGCAATCGGTGCTTGAATGTCATAAGCCTGCAAGCCGGCCTCGATGACCAGATCGATCTGCCCGCTGGCCAGCAGGGCATAGGCATAGCAATCCATACCATACCGCGTGAGCTTTGCCTGACCTGCGACCTGTTGAAAGGCCTCTCTTTCCGCCGGGCTGCCGACTTCGGGAAAGGTGGTGAACACCGTGGCTTGCGACAACGCACGCGGTGGCAGGGTCGTTAAGGGACTGGGGCCCGACGGCCCTGTCATATGGGCAGCAGTGGGTGTGCCAATGAACCTCTCGCCAATATATGGCTGATCGATCAGTCCGTAAAACGGTCCAATTGCATCGCGCACCGCGATCAGGACACCCCATGTCGGCGTCCCGCTGACAAACCCGCGCGTCCCGTCAATCGGGTCCAGCACCCATGTCAGGCCGGTTGTGCCGGACGTGTAACCAAGCTCCTCTCCCAAAATGGCGTCGTCCGGGCGCATCTGCGCCAAGAGGCCACGCATTTCCTGCTCCGCCGCGCGATCCGCCTCGGTCACAGGATCATACCCACCGGCCAGTTTATTGTCCTGCGTCAGTGACGGCGACCGGAAAAATGGAAGAATAACCGCGCGTGCCGCGTCAGCCAACTGGTTGGCGACCGCATCGATTTCGTGAAGGTGGGTGTGTGACAGGTTCATGGCGTTTGAACGTGCCAGTTTATACCGCCCCTCGCAAGGGGCAGCACAGGCAAATTTACCGAAACACAGTCAGCAAATTTATGCTACATCGCTTAGAACGCGCGCCAATTCAAACAGACGACGACGTTGGTTTTCAGGTATGGCGTAATAGGAACGGACAAGGTCCATCGCCTCTTTGTCACCCATCATGTCAGCGGGCACGGATGATGCCGGCTCTGGCGCATCCTTACCTGCTTCTTCGCGCAAACCTTCAAAGAAAAATGCAACGTCTACGTCGAGAGCGTCAGCAATGTCCCAAAGGCGCGATGCACTGACGCGGTTCGCGCCAGTCTCGTATTTCTGAATTTGTTGAAACTTAATACCAACACATTCTGCCAGCTTCTGTTGCGTCATTCCAACGAGCCACCGGCGCTGCCGAATGCGCTTGCCAACATGTACGTCTACAAGGTGTGCCATATGATATTCCTCACTCTTACCCAAATTACAAACGCGTCACCGCCACAGTACCGACATAGTTGTGTCACTGTTTCAGCAACTGATACTTTCCAATAGGGGCAACAATACGAAAGTTGTCATTTGGATCAATACCAAAGACCGCACCATCCACTGTGCCCAATCGCGCGATAGACAATCTATACGTGTTTTATCGTGCCGAATTCTGCGCTTAGCGTCGCAGGATTAAAAGCAGCGAATTTGCGTAAAAATTGATATTTCCGGTGATTTTCCGACAGTTAGGACACAATCAGGCGTTGAATGGACGGAAATTGCACAATTTATGCCGATTCTAGCGGTGCGGGAGTGATACGGATTGAGGCGAAAAAGTGACGCTTCAAAGGGTCTGAGCCCACCAAAACCACGGATCGTTCGATCAGCGGAATTCAGCTTACCGTTTGACTTCAATGGGCTCTCCCGTATAATCTCGCTTCCCCTATACGGCTTTCAGCCTCGGCTGCTCAGATGCCAAAAATGCGCGCCTCAGATAATCCGCCAATGTATCGTGAATCACGCCCTTGCTGCCCTGCGCCCCATAAAGGTTGATTTGCTGCTGCGGTAAGTCAGGCAAAACTCCGCCGTGATCTATCCGTTCCAGATGTGGCGGCTCAGTGCCTTCGATCATCGTGTGGACGGCGAGATCGGCGCTGACCGTTGCTTCGATCGTGCGGTCGCTTTCTGTTTCGACAATGACATCCCACAGGATACCGGCCGTATCCAGCGCCTCCACCACACGCGGGCGGAAGGTGCAGTGTCGCCCAAACGCCAGTTTCAGCGGTTTTTGCCGCCATGCGGCACCGCCGGGCGCTCCAACCCACCGCAAGGGCTTGCGGCATAAAGTTTCCGCGCCCGCATCCAGCGACGTTTCGGTCGTAAGAATGACATCACATTCACCCCGCCCGAACTTGTCCTTGAGCGCGCGTGTGTAAGAGGAGACGAGATGCACCTTTACCCGCGGGAAAGCCGCGTGAAACTGTTTCAAAACCTGCGGAATCGCCGGGTACACAATATCATGCGGAACGCCCAGTACGATTTCGCCCTCATAGGCTTGGTCGGTCAACCTGCCGATCACCTCATCATTCAGTGCCACCATGCGCCGCGCATAGACCAACAGCTGCTCTCCCGATGCGGTCAAGGCAATGGTGCGCCCCGATCGGTCCAGCAAAGAGACGTCAAGCACCTCTTCAAGTCGTTTGAGTTGCATCGACACCGCCGATTGCGTCAGGTGCAGAAACCCGGCGGCACGGGTGACGCCGCCAGAATCGGCGACCGCGACAAAAGAGCGGAGCGTTGTGACGTCCAGATTTCTCATATCAGCATCCTTGATGGTTTTCTTCACAAACATTCGTTTTAAACATCTTATCATCTCTGCCATATACATCAAGAAGATTGATGCAAACCGAGAACGCATCACAGGATCGAAAGGAAAAGACCATGGCATTGATTGATTTTGGAATTGTCCGGGGAAGACGCACAGCACAGCCAATGCGCCTCGCGCTTTCGACCCGGTTGGCTTTGTGGAAATCCCGCCGCGCGCTGGCAAAACTGGACGACCGCGCCCTGGAAGATGTCGGGATCTCACGCGTTGACGCTGACCGCGAAGCACAGCTGACCGTTTGGGATGTTCCGGCAGCCTGGAAACGCTGCTAACTGTGTCTGATTGCGCGATTTGACCAGAGATTAACGCTACATTAGCCAAATCTGGTCAAATCGGCACATTCCCGACCGAAAAGCCTTGAAATGGACGCAAGACGCCACGATATTCAATCGCGAGAGCGCGTAGAAAATCTGACGCGCCAGATACGTCAATTTGGAGGTCTTAAAAAATGGCTGACGTGAATACAATCCGGACCGCTGCCGGATCCCGCGCCGCCCAGATAGATGCGGGTTTGCGCGCCCACATGAATAAAGTCTATGCGACGATGTCGATAGGCATGTTGATCACCTTTGCTGTGGCATGGGCGGTCGGGACCGCACCGCAACTGATGGCGGTTTTCCGCGACCCGGTGACCCTGTCGCCGAACATCCTTGGCTGGATCATCATGTTCGCGCCGCTGGGCATGGTGTTTGCGTTTAGCGCAATGATCAACAAAATGTCCGCCGCTGCCGCTCAATTGTTCTTCTACGCGTTTGCAGGCGTCATGGGATTGTCCATCTCGTGGATTTTCGTCGCCTTCACCGGCATGTCCATCGCTCAGATCTTCCTGATCACATCTATCGCGTTCGCGGGCCTGTCCCTTTGGGGCTACACGACCAAGAAAGACATCTCCGCCTGGGGTAGCTTCCTGATCATGGGTGTGATCGGTCTGGTGGTTGCATCGATCGTCAACATCTTCCTTGGCTCGCCTGCGATCATGTTCGCGATCTCTGCCTTGGGTGTTCTGATCTTTGCGGGCCTCACAGCCTATGACACGCAGAACATCAAGAACACATATCTCGCGCATGCCCACCATGGCGACAGCGAGTGGCTGCAGAAGTCTGGTATCATGGGCGCGTTGAGCCTTTACCTGAACTTCATCAACATGTTCATGATGTTGTTGTCCCTGTTCGGAAACAGAGAATAAGTCGCACGCTTTAAGCGCTTACAGAACAAAGCCTGCCAGTCACCTGACTTGGCAGGCTTTTTATTTGATGACTCGTTATCTTCAGACCGCGAACCCCGGTCCATTGGCCTGTTTGCAAGCCATGCAAAAGCCGCGCTTGCTTGCGTGCGCGCTCAGGTCCCGATCATCCTGAAACGCGATAAGCGCCAGCGCACCGCCGCAAAGTTTTGCACCTGGACGAAAACAACCACCCTTCGTAGAGCGCTCAGCGCAGACTGAGACTTGGCAAGGGCGCGCATGCGCGGTACATGGCGGCCAAGTAAATGAGGAACCCGCATGTCCATTGATGAAAGCACCGCCGCCCGCGTGGCGAAACTGGCCCGGATCAAGGTTGAACCAGCCGCATTGCCCGCGCTGGCCGGAGAGTTCAACACCATTCTCGGCTTTATCGAACAGCTGAACGAGGTGGATATCGACGGCGTCGAGCCCATGACATCGGTGACACCGCAAGTGTTGAAACGCCGCGCGGATGTTGTCACCGACGGCGACCAGCAAGCACGTGTCCTGTCCAATGCGCCAGATGCCCGCGAAGGGTTCTTTGCCGTGCCAAAGGTGGTTGAATAATGAGCAAGCTGAATGAACTGGGACTGGCCGAGGCGCGCGATGCGCTGCGCGCAGGAGAAACCACGTCGAAAGACCTGACCGAGGCCTGCCTCGCGGCCATCGAGGATGCAGGCGTGTTGAACGCCTTTGTGCATCACACCGCCGATCTTGCGCTTGAGCGGGCAGCAACTGCTGACGCGCGTCTGGCACAAGGGGCGGCCCCTGCGATGTGCGGCCTGCCAATCGGCATCAAGGATCTTTTCTGCACCAAAGGCGTGGCGTCGCAGGCCGGATCGCGTATTCTCGAGGGCTTTTTGCCTGAATACGAGTCCACCGTCAGCCAGAACCTTGTGGACGCCGGTGCGGTCATGCTGGGCAAGCTCAACATGGACGAATTCGCCATGGGCTCGTCCAACGAAACCTCGGTCTATGGCGATGTGATCAATCCGTGGCGACGCGCGGGCGATGAAAAACCGCTGACACCGGGGGGATCTTCGGGCGGTTCGGCGGCGGCGGTTGCCGCTGATCTATGCCTCGCCGCAACCGGTACGGATACCGGCGGCTCCATTCGCCAGCCTGCGGCCTTTACCGGCACTGTGGGGATCAAACCGACCTATGGGCGTTGTTCACGCTGGGGGGTCGTGGCTTTTGCCTCCTCGCTCGATCAGGCGGGGCCGATGACGAAATCGGTGCGCGATGCTGCGATCATGCTGGAGGCGATGTCAGGTCATGACCCAAAGGACAGTACTTCTGCCGATCTGGTCGTTCCGGATTTCGAGGCGGCGCTGAGCGGAGATATTCGCGGCAAAAAGATCGGCATCCCCAAAGAATACCGCATGGACGGCATGCCCGATGAGATCGAAGCGCTGTGGCAAACCGGCATCGCCATGATGAAGGACGCAGGCGCTGAAATCATCGACATCTCCCTGCCACACACGAAATACGCGCTGCCCGCCTATTACGTGATTGCCCCGGCTGAGGCGTCGTCAAACCTCGCGCGCTATGACGGTGTGCGTTATGGGCATCGCGCCAAACTGGATCAGGGCGATGGCATCACGGAGATGTATGAAAAGACCCGCGCCGAAGGCTTCGGACCCGAGGTGCAGCGCCGCGTGATGGTTGGCACCTATGTGCTGTCCGCCGGTTTTTACGACGCCTATTACAACCGCGCGCGCAAGGTGCGCACGCTGATCAAGCGGGACTTTGAAACCGTTTTTGCGCAGGGTGTCGACGCGATATTGACGCCTGCGACCCCGTCGGCGGCCTTTGGACTGGGCGAAATGACCGATGCTGATCCGGTCGCGATGTATCTCAACGATATCTTTACCGTGACCGTCAACCTTGCCGGATTGCCCGGAATTGCGGTCCCGGGCGGGCTTGATGCAAACGGCCTGCCGCTTGGTCTGCAACTCATCGGTCGTCCGTGGGAAGAGGCGGAGTTGCTGAACGCCGCCTATGCGCTTGAACAAGCGGCGGGTTTTGTGGCCAAGCCGGATAAATGGTGGTAACCTTTGATATGAGCGAAGAGGGCAAAAAGATGGGAATTCGCATGCGACCGCATCTATCCGTTGTACTGCCTGCTGTACTGATACTGGCGGCCTGCGCGCCACAGGTGTCCGACAGTCCGCGCGGTGCCGGGTTCACATCGGCCGAAGCGATACAGGCACGCGATGCGGCGCTGCAAGGCGCCCCCCTCGGCGCGCCCGACACGGTTTTACCCCCCCTTGACGGCACCATTCCGGTTACAGGAGCAGTGCCGGCAGACGGATCCGCTGAACAAACCGCTGCCGATACCACGCGAATTTTGCAACAGACCAGCACGACATCGACGCTCCAGCCTGTGCCGCCAACGGTTTCGAATACAATCGGCATATCCAATGAGAACAATTTCGATGCCGTCTCTGAGCAGCGCAGCATCGAAAGTGACGCAGAACGCATCGCCCATAACCGCGCGCAATATCAGCTCATTCAGCCAGAAGCATTGCCGGAACGCACAGGCGACAACCAGCCCAACATCGTCGCCTTCGCGCTCGCGACAACCCATCCGGTCGGCACAAAGGTCTACGCACGCGCCGGTCTGAATGGGGCCGCGCGGGCGGAACGTAACTGCGCGCAGTATCCGTCGCCGGACAAGGCCCAACTGGATTTTCTGGCGCGTGGCGGCCCCAAACGGGATCGCAAAGGCCTTGATCCGGACGGGGATGGCTATGCCTGCGGCTGGGATCCAACGCCTTTTCGCAGCGCCTCGCAAGGCTAACCATGCGGCACTGCCCTTCGCCGAATTTTAGCCCGCGGCGCAATGGGCTGACGCCTACGCTAATCGTGATTCACTATACCGCCATGGCAAGCGCCGACGCAGCCATCGCGCGCCTGTGTGATCCGCAGGCGGAGGTTTCCGCACATTATCTGATTGATCGCAGCGGCCCCGTGACGCAGATGGTCAAGGAGGATCAACGCGCCTGGCACGCGGGCGTCGGGGAATGGCGCGGGCTGACTGACATCAATTCTCGGTCTATCGGCATCGAACTGGATAACGACGGCACGCAGCCGTTTCCCGAACCACAGATGGCCGCGCTGGAGGATCTGTTGCAGGGCATCCGCAACCGCTGGCCAGTGGCTGCAAGCGACATCATTGGCCATTCCGACATGGCCCCGGGGCGCAAATCAGACCCCGGACCACGCTTTGACTGGGCGCGTCTGGCCCGTCAGGGGCTGGCCGCACCCGTGGCCCCGGAGACGCAGTGCGATGGGTTTGAACACGCCGCACAGCGCGCAGGTTTTACCGCCCCTGTGGATCACGCAACGCTGCTGAGGGCCACGCGGCTGCGCTTTGCGCCATGGCGCGAGGGCCCGCTTACGGACGACGATCTGCAGTTGTATCACCGGGTTTGACCCCGGGCCGCTGCAATGGCCATTGACGCTGCTGCGATTTACGCGCATCACGCACCCGCGCGGAGGGCCGGATGGCCGCGGCACTGGCAACAGGGTCGAGGAAAGTCCGGACTCCAAAAAGCAACGGTGCCGGGTAACGCCCGGGCAAAGCGATTTGACGGAAAGCGCCACAGAAAACAGACCTCCTGTCGCGCAGGTCGGGCAACCGAAACCGCCGACAGGCAAGGGTGAAAAGGTGGGGTAAAAGCCCACCGCGTCGCTGGCAACAGGGACGGCATGGCAAGCCCCACCGGGAGCAATGCCAAATAGGGACCGCGCGTCGCAAGACGGGGCCGCTTTTGCCCCAGCAGGTCCGGGTTGGCAGCTAGAGCCTTGCGGGCAACCGCCGGGCAAGAGGAATGGTCATCGAACCGGGGGCAACTCCGGGGAACAGAATCCGGCTTACAGGCCCTCCGCGCACTTTAAAAAAGCAACCGATCTGTCGCACTCTTTCTGTGCCCGTCAGTCGGTGAACGGTAATGCATGCAGGACCAGAACCGGCCCGTTCTAGAGTGTCTGACGAAGTACCTGAAACATCAAGTATCACGTAACGCGTTGAAATCTTTTATTTCAGGCAGCGTTATGTAATTCAGGTTTTTCGCCTGACGCATTAAACGGTGCGTGATTAATCGTGGCCCGTAGATCAACGATCCTACCTTTTCATCGCAGGGACACCGCCCCTGCCCCATGCAACTTTCGACCACAGGATCTCATGCACAAAATATGCCAAAAACCCCGCCACTGATCCGGCAAATGCGATGCCACCACTCGCTGCAACTGACCCCGTGAACATGAAACCGATCAACATCATCGTGAAAAACCCGGCAACCTGCCAAGTGACGGCTTTGGTCAATAATCTGATTTTGGTGTCCATCGAAAACTCTCCATGCAAGCCTTTGGATTTTCATTTTGCTATCGCAAACTGTGCCCGGTGGACATTTGGTGAATTTGCTGCGTAAATTCAATTTTGGTGCATTTTATCTGCAAAGTTGATCACAATGGACAAACGCCTGCGTGCGACCCTGTTTCGAAAACGGCTTGAAGAAGCAATGATGCTCAAAGGGGTGACGAAAAGTGCGCTTTCCCGCGCGACGAAGGTGGACCGCTCCACCATTGGCCAATTGCTGAAAGATGACCACCCGCGCCTGCCAAACGCACAATTGGCCGCAGATGTGGCGGATGTGTTGAGCGTGAGTACCGATTGGCTGCTGGGCTTGACGAACAGGCCGGAAACACCGGGCGATATCGTGGCGGCGGCCCTGTCGCTTAGCCCGGCCGAGCGAACATCTGCGGATGAACAACTGCTGGAATGGCATCACGAAGCCGCCGGGTACAAGGTGCGCCATGTCCCGGCGACCCTGCCCGATATCCTGAAAACAGAACGCATGTTGGAGTGGGAATACGCCGCCGTGCGCGAACGCCGCCTGCCCGAAGCCTACCGCGCAATGCAGGATCAACTGGCATGGTTGGCATCCGGCGTGTCGGATTACGAGATCGCCCTGCCGATCCACGAAATCGAAGCCTGCGCGGCGGGCACCGCTTATTACAAAGGCGTTGATGAAAGCACCCGCTTTGAACAGTTGAACTTCATTGCCGACCAATGCGATCAGATGTTTCCACGGCTGCGCGTTTTCCTGTTTGACGCCCATCGGGTGTTCAGCTCCCCCGTAACCGTGTTCGGACCGAACCTCGCCGTGGTCTATGTGGGGCAATGCTATCTCGCGTTTCGCGAGATCGAACGGGTGAAATCGCTCTCCAGTCACTTTGACTGGCTGGTACGCGAGGCCGTTGTGGATGCACGCAATGTCCCGCAATTCATCCGGTCCCTGACCGGTGGCTCACACTGATATGGCACTGATCGCGTTCGACCTGAGCGGCGTGCGCCCGTCGCACGATATCTCAAGTCATGCTCAGCGGGGGTTTTGCATGCGCCGGCCACGGCGGTCTGCGCTTGACCGGACAAGATTGGGGTGATGAATACATCGTTTAGCTGTTGACTCACTGCTTGATCCGGGTAAAAGCCGGGTTTCAGGATTTACGCGACCCCTCGGCGGAGTTGGGACGCAGCAGGAGAGAAAACATGGCCAAGCCAACCACGATCAAAATTCGTCTGAACTCCTCGGCGGGGACAGGCCATTTCTATGTAACGAAAAAGAACGCGCGTACCATGACCGAAAAGATGGTCATCAGAAAGTATGACCCCGTCGCGCGCAAGCACGTTGAGTACAAAGAAGGCAAGATCAAGTAAACTGATCTTCCGGCGAAGCGAATGACAAGGCTGTGCAGACTGCGCAGCCTTTTTTCATGCACCGCGCCCTTTCTGGCACCACGCTTTGTCCCACATCTGCGTCAGGCGTGAGAGTTGCGCGCCTTTTGGTGCATGAGCCGCACGTATATATAGATCATCCAGCCCAGCATGACGCCATTCAGCACATGCCACATGAAATGCGTGCCCATCGGGATGGCCTCACAGACCGGTTCATCCAAGGTGCGAAACGCCAGTGAAAGCACAAGCAACCCCGCGCCAATCGCCAGACCGCGGGCGAACTCCGGCAACCGGCGGCGCAAAAATCCGGCGTAGAGGAAAATCAGCAGCGGCACGGGCGCATATGCCGCTGACCCGCCAAGCGCCGGGACAAGCGAGAACACCGGGACCATCATACCGGCGTAGGGAATGAAAAGCGCCGTCAGCCCAAGGGCAGGCCAACCGCTGACGTCAAAGGCCGCGCGATTCACCGCAAACAGATAGAGCAGAATGAAACCGATGATGGGCAATACATCCGCCATCGCAGCCCAGACCTGCGCATGGGTGTGGAACAGGTAGCTGCCGATCCCGATCAGCCCCAGCACCACGCATAAGGCGCGTGCCAAGGGGACCCCGCGCGCACGCCGCCACATCACAAGTGCTGCAAGGACAAAGGCGAGATTAGTGATCGCATTAATGGGTTCCGCCCAGTATTCAGGCCCCATACGCTCACAGTATCCGTCAACGTAGCGCGTCCACTCCACCTTTGTCTCCCTTGCATCTGAACATGCGGCCAACGACGGTTTTGCCTAAAGCGGCATCCGCGTCTAAGGTCCAAGTATTGCAGACAGGGAGGGATTCAATGCAAATCATTTGGCTCGGGCATGGCAGCTTTCGCATCGAAATCGAAGATCAGGTGCTGCTGATTGATCCGTGGCTGTCAGGCAACCCGATGTTGCCTGAGGATCAGCACGCGGCCGCCACCACGGGTGCGACGCATATCCTGATCACCCATGGCCATTTCGATCACACGGCGGACGTTGTGGCCCTGTCAAAATCGCTGGGTGCACCTGCCGTGGGAATTTATGATTTCATGAGCTATCTCGAGTCCAAGGAAGGCCTGAGCGTCATAGGGTTCAACATGGGCGGAACGGTGAAGCTCGGCAAGGTGGCCGTGTCGCTGGTTCCTGCTCTTCATTCAACATCATATGGGCCGGACGCGGCGGCCTCCCTCGGGCGCGAAGCGGGGTTCATCGTGCAGGGCGAGGGTCATACCATTTACGTTTCAGGTGACACCGGTATCTCCGCCGAAATGGACTGGATCGGCGATTACTACAAACCCGATATCGGCATCCTCAGCGCGGGCGGGCATTTCACCATGGATATGAAGGGCGCGGCCTATGCCGCCAAGCGGTACTTTGACTTCAAAACCGTGATCCCCTGCCACTACAAGACTTTTGAGCTGCTTGAACAGTCCGCGACCGACCTCATCGACGCACTGCCAGAGGTCAATGTGATTGAACCGCAGGTCATGAAACCGATACCCTTTTGAGCTACGCCTCCTACCGCCGCGCGGTAAAGAACCCTTTGAGCATGGCCTCGGATTCCGCAGCGGCGATGCCATCAAACACCTCTGGCGCATGGTGACATTGCGGATGGCTAAAGACGCGCGCGCCCTGTGCCACGCCACCCGATTTCGGATCACCCGCACCGTAATACAGCCGCGATATCCGCGCCGCTGAAATTGCCGCGGCACACATCGCACAAGGCTCAAGCGTCACATAAAGCGCATGATCGATCAACCGTTCCGTCCCCAGCACAGCACAGGCCCGGCGGATCGCCAGCATTTCAGCATGCGCTGTCGGGTCGAGGTCCGCGCGGGTCTGATTGCCTGCAGCGGCAATAATCAGGCCATCCGGGTCCACAACGACAGCACCGACCGGGACTTCACCGCGCTTGGCGGCTGCACGTGCCTCAGAGAGGGCCGCTTGCATATGCGTGTTGAACTGCATGGGCTTACTTGCACGCAAACTGTTCTCTTTCGCAAGCCCGACAAACACGGTATGCCCCGCCTCATGACATCAGAACCCACGCCGCAGGGCGACCGCATTGCCAAAGTCCTCAGCCGCGCAGGTGTTGCCAGTCGCCGCGAGGCGGAGCGTATGATCGAGGCCGGCCGCGTCAAGGTGAACGGACAGCATATTTCATCCCCGGCACTGAATGTTCAGGGCACCGACAAGATCACGGTGGATGGCAAAGAAGTGTCACCACCAGAACCCGCACGGCTTTGGCTTTACCACAAACCCACGGGCCTCGTGACCACCGACAACGATGAAAAGGGCCGCGAAACAATTTACAGCGCCTTGCCGGAGGATATGCCCCGTGTGATGAGCGTCGGGCGGCTCGATATCAATTCCGAAGGGCTGTTGCTGCTGACCAATGATGGCGGGGTCAAACGTCGCCTTGAACTGCCCACGACGGGATGGCTGCGCCGATACCGCGTGCGTATCAATGGCAGACCAACTGATGCGACGCTGGACCCGCTGCGGCGCGGGATCAGCAGCGAGGGTGAAAATTTTCAACCCATGCAGATCACGCTGGACCGCCAGCAAGGTGCAAATGCATGGCTGACCGTGGGGCTGCGCGAGGGTAAAAACCGCGAAATTCGCCGCGCATTGGCGGAACTGGACCTATCCGTGAACCGCCTGATCCGGATCAGCTATGGTCCTTTTCAACTCGGGGAATTGAAGCCCGGCGCGGTTGAAGAGGTGCGGCGCAAGATCCTGCGTGACCAATTGGGCCTTGAGGGCGAGGTTGAGGAGAGCGCACCAAAACACCCGGATGCTGGCAAAAAACGGGGGCCAAATGTGAATCGGACGCGCACAGCAGCCCCGGGCAAATCATTCAAACACACCAAAAAACCGCGTAAATGACGCATCCTTTGCGGCTTTCCCCCTCGTAGTATTAAGAAAAATGTCGTCAAACTCATCTATCGCTGCATCATTTCAGTGATAACGGTATTACACTGGTACAGGTGCAGTTTGTTCGGAACTCAACCCTAGCGCAGTTTGCGGCAAGGGCCTATATTTGACCAAGACATCGGTTTAGGGGACCAAATGAGACCAACGACGCTTCAAAAAACGGCCTATCTTGCGCTGCTGCTTCTGATGGTTGGTGTGGCTTCCGGTCTGATGGGGGGGCTGTAATCATGGCCAAACGCTTTGGCGGCCAATTCAGTCCGAAAGGCGCCCCTCAGGAAGGCTCGCAGGCCGAAGCGACGTTTACCGCGGCCACTGTGGACCCTGTTGGTGCCCGCGCGAACCTGATGTTCCTGCCAGCCGTCGCGTTGCTTTTTACCGCAGTCTTCAACGGCGCGCTCGCGCTTGTTCTAGGGTTGGCCGGGGCGGGAACCTTATGTCTGGGGGCGTGGCTTTTGCGCGGCGGCTTACAGGCCGAGGCCGCGTATCGTGATCGCAAAGCTGCGCGCCGCCCTGCCCTGCCCCGCAAGATACTGGCGGCCCTGCTGGCGGGCGGGGGCATCGCCCTTGGCGCACTGAGCCATGACAATGGCCTTATCGCCGCCGTTCTTTATGGTGTGGCCGTGACGGGCCTGCATCTTGCCGCCTTTGGCATCGACCCGCTGTCCGACAAGGGCATGGAAGGCATCGACACTTTTCAGCAGGACCGCGTGGCACGTGTTGTCGATGAGGCCGACGCGCACCTCAAGGCCATGACAGACGCACTGCTGCGCATTGGGGATCGTCAGATCAACGAGCGCATGGCCGCCTTTCAATCCGCCGCGCGCAAGCTGATCCGCACGGTTGAGGAAGACCCGCGTGACCTGACTGCCGCGCGGAAATACCTCGGCGTCTATTTGCTCGGCGCGCGCGATGCGACGGCGAAATTTGTGGATTTTTACGCACAGAACCAACGCACCCAGACGCGTGACGACTACCTGTCGCTGCTGGATGACCTGCAACGCAACTTTGCGGCCCGCCACGAGAAACTACTGCTCGATGATCATAGTGATTTGACCGTCGAAATAGACGTCCTGCGGGATCGTCTGGACCGCGAAGGCGTGCGTCTAGACTAACGCATCTTTTGATACTTGATTAAGGGAGTTACCATGTCCGAAGAAATACGCGCCAAGGCTCAGGAGACCCTCGCCATGGTCGAAGAAGTGACCGCAGCGACCTTGCCGGAACCCATCGAAGCGAACGCCATCGTTCCCTTGGCCGAAGCAGATGCCCCCGTCAGCGCAGAAATCACCAAGCGCATGGCCGAGATCGACATGTCGGATACAAATTCGATTGTCTCTTTCGGCAGCCGCGCACAGGTGGAACTGCAGGAAATTTCGCAAGCCATGCTGGGCGGTGTGCGCAACAAGGATGTGGGTCCTGCGGGCGACAGTCTGCGCGATATCGTGACCACAATTCGCGGCTTTTCCACTGCTGAACTGGACATGCGCCGGGACCGAAGCTGGTTTGAAAAACTGCTCGGGCGCGCCGCCCCCATCGCGAAATTCACCGCGAAATACGAAGAGGTGCAGGGACAGATTGACCGGATCACGGATGAGCTGCTCAAGCACGAGCACACGCTGCTGAAGGACATCAAGTCGCTCGATATGCTCTATGAAAAGACGCTGAATTTCTATGATGAACTGGCGCTTTACATCGCGGCGGGCGAAGAGAAACTGACCGAACTGGACGAAACGGTGATCCCCGCCAAGGCCGCGGAGGTCGATGCGGCAGCCGAGGACGATCAGGTCATGGTCGCACAGGAATTGCGCGATCTGCGCGCCGCGCGCGACGATCTGGAGCGGCGTGTGCATGATCTGAAGCTCACACGTCAGGTCACGATGCAGTCGTTGCCGTCCATCCGGATGGTGCAGGAAAACGACAAATCCCTCGTCACGAAAATCAACTCGACGCTGGTCAACACCGTGCCCCTTTGGGAAACCCAATTGGCGCAGGCCGTCACGATCCAGCGCTCTGCCGAAGCCGCGCAAGCCGTGCGTCAGGCCAATGATCTGACGAACGAACTGCTGACCGCCAATGCAAAGAACCTGCGCGAGAGCAATAAGGTTATCCGCGAGGAAATGGAGCGGGGCGTCTTTGATATCGAAGCGGTGAAACAGGCCAATGCAGACCTGATCGGCACCATCGAAGAGAGCCTGCAAATTGCGGATGAAGGCAAAGCCAAACGCGCCGCCGCCGAAGTGGAATTGAAAGAGATGGAGAGCAAGCTGCGCGACACATTGGCCTCTGCCAAAGCGCGCGGCGATGGCACAGGCGACACCGCAGCCACTGCGGTCCCCAGTTAGGATCAAGGTGCAGCGGATTTGTTCCATATTACGCTGGGGCGTGGCTTTGGCCGCGCTCCTTGCTGTTGCAGCCTGTGATATGCCCCTCAAAACCAGCATAACACCCAAGGCGCGCCCTGCGGGGCTTGGGCAGCCAGGCGTTCAACCGACCTCAGAACAAAGCGCTGCCTTGCGCAGCTATCTTGTTCAGGTGCAGGCCGCACAGCTCAGTCAGGGCCTGCTGCGTGAGGACGGAGGCGGCCCTGACACGCCTTTTACGCCTGACATGCTGGCGCGCAACTTTGAACAGATCGTATTTTACAACGAATACGCCAGTGCCTTGCAGGGCCGTGGCGGAGAAAGCCTGCTGCGCAGATGGGAAGGACCGGTGCGCTTTGACACGATTTTCGGCGCAGGCGTGCCGCCCTCCGTGCGCAAGGCGGAGGATGCGCGCATCCGTGACTATGCCGGCAGGCTGGGGCGCGTCACGGGTCATCCGGTTAACACACTCGGCCCGGCGAATTTCATTGTGATCGTTGCCGGTGAAGATGATCGCGACGCGGCCCTGAACACAGCCGCCGCGCGCCTCAATGGCCTCAACGCGCAAGACCTCGACCCCTTGCGCGACTTTGGCCGCGACAACTATTGTATTGTCATTGCCTTTGCCACCGGATCAGATCCAAACACCTACACGGCGGCCGTGGCTGTCGTCCGCGCTGAAAACCCGGACCTTCTGCGGCTCAGCTGCATCCACGAAGAGCTCGCCCAGGGGCTTGGGCTGGCCAATGACAGCCGCGATGCGCGCCCTTCGATCTTCAATGATGACGATGAATTCGCGCTTCTGACCGCGCATGATGAGCTTCTGCTGAAAATGCTCTACGATCCGCGCCTCGATATCGGGATGAGCGCTGCCGAGGCCGCGCCGATCACACGGATCATCGCACGTGAACTGACCAATTCTGGCCCCTTGTAGGGGTCACAGACCAAAGGACTGAGACATATGGGTATATTTGATTTTCTCTCCGGCGAATTCATCGACGTCATCCATTGGACGGATAACACCCGTGACACCATGGTGTGGCGTTTCGAGCGGGAAGGGCATGAAATCAAATATGGGGCGAAACTGACCGTGCGCGAGGGTCAGGCGGCCGTGTTTGTGCATGAGGGGCAACTTGCGGATGTCTTTACGCCGGGGCTTTACATGCTTGAAACCAACAACATGCCGGTGATGACGACGCTGCAACACTGGGATCATGGCTTTCGCAGCCCGTTTAAATCCGAGGTGTATTTCGTCAATACGACCCGGTTCAGCGATCTCAAATGGGGCACCAAAAACCCGGTGATCTGCCGCGATCCGGAATTCGGCCCGGTCCGGCTGCGCGCCTTTGGCACCTATACGATCAAGGTGAGCGACCCGGCCAAATTCCTTGTCGAAATCGTTGGGACCGATGGCGAATTCACCATGGATGAGATCAGCTTTCAGATCCGCAACATCATCGTGCAGGAATTTTCGCGCACCCTTGCGCGCGCGGGCATCCCGGTCATGGACATGGCCGCCAACACGCGCGAACTGGGTCAGCTGGTGGGCAAGGAAATCAGCAGTCAACTGGCAGAATACGGGCTGTCGATGCCAGAGCTTTACATCGAAAACATCTCGCTGCCGCCGTCCGTGGAACAGGTCATGGACAAGCGATCGTCGATGGGTGTGATCGGGAACCTCAACGAATACATGCAGTTTCAGGCCGCTGAAGCCTTGGGGCGCGATGGGGGCGGGGCGGCTGCCCTGCAGACAGGTCTGGGTGCCGGTCTGGGCATGCAGATCGGGCAGGCCGCCGCGCAACAGGCAGGCCCCTGGGGCGCGCGGGCCGAGGCGGCACCGGCTGCTGCGGCGCGGCACATGGCCCCTCCCGCCCTGCCCCCGGTCGAACATGTCTGGCACATCGCAGAGCAGGGTCAGACAAAGGGCCCCTTTTCCAAAGCCAAGATGGGCCGCATGGTGAGCGAAGGGGCGCTGACGCGTCAGACTCTCGTCTGGACGCCCGGTCAGGATGGTTGGATGGCCGCCGAGGACGTCACGGAACTCGCACAGCTTTTCACCGTCCTGCCGCCTCCCCCGCCCCTGCCGAACGCGGGATAAACCCTTGAGCGAACGTCAGAAACCATATGCCGCGCCGCCACAACTGAGCCGCACCGCGCGCCATAGCCCGGCGAAAGCGCGCGTGTTATGACCCGTCGCCGTGCCACCATCCTGTTACACTGGCTGGTGCTGGTTCTGCTTTTGCTGGTTTTGGCATCGGGGCGCGAAACCGCACTCTTTACCGCCGCCTTCGGGCTGAGCGGTCTGGCCATGGGCGCGCTTGCCCTTGCGTTTGGCCGGATGAATGGGCCGGGTCCGAAACTGACGGGGCCGTTTCGACAGGCGCATCCATGGCTCAATCGCGGCATGTATCTTCTGCTGGTCTGGACATCCCTCAGCACGCTGGCG
The DNA here is from genome assembly GCF_000154785.2 of Roseobacter litoralis Och 149. Taxonomy (NCBI): domain Bacteria; kingdom Pseudomonadati; phylum Pseudomonadota; class Alphaproteobacteria; order Rhodobacterales; family Roseobacteraceae; genus Roseobacter; species Roseobacter litoralis. Next base: position 1,168,925 of record NC_015730.1, on the reverse strand, counting down.
CTGAGCTTTGGAGCGGCCTTACCCGGCCCCGACACGCATGCGCTGCTGGTCGCTCTGGTCGCCGCCACTGCCCTGCACGCACTCTTTAACCTCTGGCGGCACATGGCGCTGATGGATGGGGCGCTGCACCGGATAACGCCTCGATCCCTCCACGGTATGTTATGAGCACAGAGGCGCAAATCCAGCAGGCAGAGCATCATTTTCCCTGCGACACCTGCGGCGCAGACCTGCGGTTTGACCCGGCGCAGGGGCAAATGGTCTGTGCGCATTGCGGGCATATCGAAAGCCTCGATCAAGGGCCATGGGCGGCGGCGAAAATCCGCGAGCTTGATTTCAACACGGCCCTGAAAGGCGATCTGCCCGCGCCCGAGATGGAAGAGACGCGCGTCTCCTCCTGCCCCAATTGCGCCGCCGAAGTCGCCTTTGATCCCAATGTGCACGCCAAGGAATGCCCGTTTTGTGCAACGCCTGTCGTCACCGACACCGGCACTCACCGCCACATCAAACCGCGGGCGGTTTTGCCTTTTGCACTGGACGAGCGCACCGCCCATGATGCGATGAACGACTGGCTGGGCTCGCTTTGGTTCGCGCCAAACGGGCTTCAGGATTACGCCCGCAAGGGGCGCAAGATGGATGGCATCTATGTGCCCTACTGGACCTATGATGCAGACACCACGTCGCGCTACACTGGCGAGCGGGGCACGGTCTACTATCAGACCCGTCAGGTCATGCGCGACGGCAAACCAACAACCGTCCGGGTCGCCAAGGTGCGATGGCGCGCAGCGCGCGGGCAGGTTGCGCGGTTCTTTGATGATGTTCTGGTGCTGGCGTCAAAAAGCCTTCCCAAAAGGTTCACCGATGGTCTGGCCCCCTGGGATCTTGCCGCACTTGAACCCTATACGCCCGAATACCTCGCAGGCTTTCGCGCCGAAGGATACGCCGTCACGCTGGAGCAAGGCTTTATTGAGGCGCGCGCCATCATGGACGCCACGATCCGCCGTGACATCAAATTCGACATCGGCGGCGACCGGCAACGCGTTCACCGCGTCGATACGCAAATTCGCGATGTCACGTTCAAACATATCCTCTTGCCGGTCTGGCTTGCCGCCTACAAATACCGGGGCGAAACCTATCGCTTTGTGGTGAACGGGCGCACAGGCAAGGTGCAGGGGGAGCGGCCGTATTCAGCGATCAAGATTGCATTGGCCGCAATCGTCGGCTTATCTGTGGCCGCCGCTGTGGGATATTTTTACGCGATGAACCAATGATCCAAACGGTCAAACCGAAACACCACGGCGCGGCGGTGACGCGATGAGGGCGCTGCTGCAACGTGTCAGTGCGGCATCGGTCGCGGTCGACGACAATACAATCGGCGCGATTGACCATGGGCTGCTGATCTTGGTCTGCGCCATGCCCGGTGATACTGCGGACACAAGCGCGCGACTGGTCGCCAAGATATCCCGGCTGCGCGTATTCAAGGATGACGCCGGTAAAATGAACCTGAACCTTGCACAAACCGGCGGTGCCGCCCTCGTGGTCAGCCAGTTCACGCTGGCCGCCGACACGTCACGCGGCAATCGCCCCGGTTTTTCCGGTGCTGCCAAACCCGCAGAGGCGCAAGCGCTATACGAGCAATTCGCGCAAGATTTGCGCGCACTGGACATTCCCGTGCAGACCGGCCAGTTCGGCGCGGATATGGAGGTATCGCTTCGCAACGATGGGCCTGTTACCCTCTGGCTTGATACCGCCGATGCCTGACCTTTTCCTTTCAACTGCACAAGACACCGCATGACACATCAAAACACATTGGTATCCCTTTTTGAGGCTGGCGTTATGGCCGTGCGCGGCGACAGTGCCGTGCAGCATGCGCTGTCAACGGGTACTGTGACCGACAGCCCCGATCAGATCATCGCCGTGGGCAAGGCCGCCACGGCCATGGCGATTGCGGCCCATGAGAAATTCCCCAACGCCCCTGTCTTGATTGTCACGAAACATGACCACGCGGACGGTGCCCCCGCGCGTGCAGAAATCATCGAGGCGGCGCACCCGGTACTGGACGAAAGCTCGCTGCTGGCCGGGGCGCGCATGCTGGATGTGGTGTCGCGCATGGCGGCTGGCAGCCACTTGCTGATGCTGGTGTCCGGTGGCGCCTCTGCCCTTGCCGAAGCCCCGGTCGAGGGGCTTGATCTTGCCGGGCTTAAGGCCAGAACGACCGAAATGCTTGGCTCTGGCGCGGATATTCACGCGATGAACAAGGTGCGTAAAACCCTCAGCCGGGTGAAGGGGGGCAAGCTTTTGTCCAACTTCAAGGGCGCGCAGGTGACGAGCCTAGCGATTTCGGATGTGGAGGGCGATATGCTCTCCGTCATCGGATCGGGGGTTGCAGATGCGCCGGAGGATCCGCCGTTTTCTTTCACCGCGCAGATCGTCGCCAGCAACGCCATCGCCAGACAGGCCGTCGCGCAAAAGGCCACGGATCAGGGCCTGCCGGTCAGATCAAACGAAGAGAGCCTTTATGACGACATCAAAACGCTCGGGCCGCGTCTCGGCCGCGCTCTTGTGTCCGGGCCTGCGGGCGTGCACATTCGGGGCGGTGAGCCCACCGTCATCCTGCCGCCGCAGCCGGGACGCGGCGGGCGCAATCAGGCGCTCGCCCTGCTGATCGCGCGCGAAATCGCGGGCCAGTCCGGAATTGAGGTGCTGGTTGCCGGAACCGATGGCACGGACGGGCCGACCGATGCCGCCGGGGCCATTGTCGATGGCGAAACATGGGATGCCAGTGGGCAGGACGCGCTTGATCGTGCCGATGCAGGGACATGGCTGGACGCGCGCGGGGCGTTGTTGCGCACGGGGCCCACGGGCACAAATGTGATGGACCTCGTCATCGCGCTCAAGCAGTGAAAGGGCGGCGCTGACCGCTTGACAACAGGGCACAGGGCGGCAACCGTTGGCGCATGAATAACGACACCTCCCTACGCGACATCGAAGAAGACGCAGATTTCGGCATCACGCTTTCAGACGGATGCAGGCTTTCTGCGCGATTGTGGAAACCCAAGGACGCAGGGTCAGATCCTGTGCCGGTGATCCTCGAGTATTTACCCTACCGCAAGCGCGACGGCACCTGCGCGCGCGACGCGCTGACCCACCCGTGGTTTGCAGAACGCGGCTATGCCTGCCTGCGGGTCGATATGCGCGGCAATGGTGACAGCGAAGGGGTGATGCAGGACGAATACACCCCGCAGGAACTGGCCGACGCGGTCGAAGTCATCAACCAGATCGCAGCACAGGACTGGTGCAACGGACGTGTCGGGATGATGGGGATCAGCTGGGGCGGCTTTAACGGATTGCAGGTTGCGGTCCTTGACCCTGCCCCGCTCAAAGCCGTAATCACGCTCTGTTCGACCGTGGATCGCTACGCAGATGACATCCATTACAAGGGCGGCTGCCTGCTGAATGAAAATCTCGGCTGGGGCTCCACGATGTGGGCCTATTCCAGCCGCGCCCCCGACCCTGCCCTGCGCCCGGACTGGCGCGCCATGTGGTTGGAACGCCTTGAGAACGAACCGTTTTTACCCTCGGTCTGGCTGCGCCACCAAAGGCGCGATGCCTATTGGGAACACGGCTCGGTCTGCGAAGACTACAGCGCCATCAAGGCCAAGGTGCTTGCGATTGGCGGCTGGGGGGACGCCTATAAAAACGCGGTGCCGAAACTGGTCGAAGCGCTGCCGGATGCCAAGGGCATTGTCGGGCCATGGGTGCATAAATACCCCCATTTCGCCGTGCCCGAACCGCGCATCGGTTTTCTGCAGGAAGCCCTGCGCTGGTGGGATCACTGGCTCAAGGATATCGACACCGGAGTGACGCAGGACCCCGATTACCGCGCCTACATCATGGACGGCGCACGCCCCCAACGCTGGTATACCGAACGGCCGGGTCGCTGGGCAGCAGAGGAATATGGCGCAACAACACATATCCCCCACCGCTCCCTGCATCTGACGAACAACGGCCTGTCCGATGGCGCAGGGGCCTTGCGGGCAGAGGTCTCATCGCCACAGGATTGCGGGGCGGAATCCGGTGAATATTGCGCCATCTGGCTGGGGCCGGAAATGCCGGGCGATCAGCGGCGCGATGATACGCATTCCGCCACGTTTGACAGCGCCCCGGCGGAGGATGACACGGATATCTTCGGCGCGCCACGCATCACCTTGCGGCTGAGTTCGGACCAGCCACAGACGCAGATCGCCGTGCGGCTCAATCACGTGCATCCCGATGGTGCGACGACGCGCATCACATATGGCGTGATGAACCTGAGCCACCGCGACGGGCATGCCAACCCCAGCCATCTGACGCCGGGGGAACCCTTACGCGTGGTTTTCCACCTCGATCATATTGCATACCGGCTGCCCAAAGGTCACCAACTGCGGGTTTCCGTGTCGACAAACTACTGGCCGCTAATCTGGCCCGCACCGCAAGCGGCACGCATTACGCTGCATAGTGGGACGATGAACCTGCCCGTGCGTCGCAAGGCACGGCGCGACGAATGCCGGTTCGAACCGCCGACCGCCGCCCCCCCGTGGGAGGTTGAAACACTGCGCGAGGCCAAGAGCGTGCGGCGGCGCGAAACGGACATGACCACAGGGGTTGTCTCGCTGATCATCGAAGATGATTTCGGGAAACTGCGCGATAAGCAACATGGCCTGATCGCGGGTTCAGTTGCGCGCGAACGCTGGGATATTCACCCGAATGATCCGCTGTCGGCGCGTGGCACCTGCCATTGGACCGAGGAAATCGAGCGGGACAACATACGCCTGCGTACTGAGGCGCATAGCAAAATGTGGTGCGACGCGGATACGTTCTTCCTTTCGGCGCGCATCGAAGCCTATGAGAACGACGAATGCATCTATGCGCGTGATGTGTCAGACCAAATTCCCCGCGACCACATTTAGATGGGTACAATCAAATTCGTGCAATAAGCCTTGCGGCATGGCAGGAAATGCGCATGCTTACTGACATCACGAAAAAACAGATAAGCGCACAAAGCGCATCACAATCGGGAGATGACGATGAACGACGAACTCAAGCACCTTAGTACACGTGTGACCAAAGGGTTGATGACCCGCCGCGAATTCGTGGGGCGCGCGGCAGCGCTTGGTGTCACAGCCGTGGTTGCTAATGCCATGCTTGCGAGCGCTGCAAAGGCAGCAGGCCCCGTGCGCGGTGGCACGTTGAAACTGGGCGCCTCGGGTGGCGAGAGCACGAACACGCAAGACCCGGCCCTGACCGCCTCCGAAGTGCCGCTCTATAACTTGCGCCACTGGGGCGAGACGCTCGTGGATGTCGGTGCCGACGGCAGCCTTGAGATGCGCATGGCCGAAAGCGTGGAAGGATCATCTGACGCCAAAAAATGGGTGTTCAAAATCCGCAAGGGCATTCCGTTTTCAAACGGCAAGGAAATGACTCCCGAAGATGTCATGATGACCATGCAGCGCCACTCCAACGAAGACAGCCAGTCGGGTGCCCTCGGCATCATGCGCGGCATCGAAGAAATGTCCGTGGATGGCGACAACTTCATCGTTGACCTGTCCACCGGCAATGCCGATTTGCCCTACCTGATGGCAGACTACCACCTGATGATCCAGCCTGGTGGCGGCATGGATAACCCCGCCGCAGGCATCGGCACCGGCCCCTATACAATTGAATTTGACGAACCCGGCGTGCGTCATGGCTTCAAACGGCGCGATGATTACTGGGACGCGGACAACCGCGGCTTTGCAGAGTTCTCAGAGCAACTGGTACTGAATGATGCAACCGCGCGCACCGCCGCCCTGCAGTCCGGCCAAGTGCATATGATCAACCGCGTGGACCCCAAAGTCGCGGCCCTTCTGGACCGCGCACCGAGCCTCAGCGTGAAATCGACAGCCGGTCGCGGGCACTACGTGTTCATCATGCACATCGACACTGCACCCTTCGACAATAATGAACTGCGCCTTGCCCTGAAATACGCCATCAACCGCGAAGAGCTTGTCGACAAAATCCTGCGCGGCTATGGCTCCATCGGGAATGACTTCCCGATCAATGCCGGATACCCTCTGTTCGACACGACGATCGAGCAGCGCCAACATGACGTGGCCAAAGCGGCGGAGCATTACAAGAAATCCGGCCATGACGGATCGCCCATTATTCTGCGCACAGCCGATGGTGCTTTCCCCGGCGCGGTTGATGCCGCCGCGTTGTTCCAGCAGTCCGCACAAGCCGCTGGTATTCCACTGGAAATCAAACGCGAGCCAAATGACGGCTACTGGTCCGAAGTCTGGAACGTACAGCCGTTCTGCGCGTCCTATTGGGGCGGTCGCCCGGTGCAGGACCAGATGTATTCGACCGCCTATCTGTCGACTGCAGACTGGAACGATACGCGCTTCAAAAAACCGGAGTTCGACGAAAAACTGCTGGCGGCCCGCGCCGAGATCGATGAAGCCAAACGCAAGGCCATCTATTCGGAAATGGCCATGATGGTGCGTGACGAAGGCGGTCTGATCCTGCCCATGTTCAATGATTTCGTCGGGGCGATTGCCAGCAATGTGGGCGGTTGGGTCGATGATCCGAACGGTCCGCTGATGAACAACAAAGCACCGATCAAATGCTGGCTGACGGACGCTTAGGGCGGTCGGTCAGATGCATCCCATCCTGAAACTGGTAACCCAGCGCGTTGCGCTGGGTGTCCTTTTGCTCTTCGCCGCCTCTGTGCTGATCTTTGCGGGAACCTCCATTCTCCCCGGCGATGTAGCTCAACAGATCCTTGGCCAATCCGCCACGCCAGAGGCCCTTGAAAATCTCAGACGTGAACTTGGCCTGAACGAACCTGCGCTGACCCGCTATTTTTCATGGCTCGGTGGCGTGATGCAGGGCGACCTGGGCACTGCTCTGACCAATGGCCGCGACATCGCCGAAAGCCTTGGGTCACGCCTGTCAAATACGCTTTTCCTCGCCTTCTGGGCTGCCGTTATCTCGGTGCCGCTGGCGATTTTCCTCGGCCTTCTGGCGGTACGCTACAAGGACCGCTGGCCCGATAAACTGATCTCCGGGGTGACGCTGACCACGATCTCAGTCCCGGAATTCATGATCGGCTACATCCTGATCTACTGGGTATCCATCAAGTTCGGCTGGTTCTCGTCCGTCGCCATTATCAACGATGGCATGAGCCTTGGCGAAAAGCTCAACGCGATTGCCATTCCCGTCATGGTCCTGACGCTGGTGGTGCTGGCGCATATGATGCGCATGACGCGCGCGGCGATCCTCAATGTGATGCAATCGGCCTATATCGAAACCGCCGAACTCAAGGGCATGCCGATGCTTAAAATCATCGCCACACATGCCTTCCCCAACGCCATCGCGCCCATCGTGAATGTCGTCATGATCAACCTCGCCTACCTCGTCGTGGGCGTCGTCGTGGTCGAGGTCGTCTTTGCCTACCCCGGCATGGGCCAGTACCTCGTGGATCACGTGGCCAAACGGGACATCCCCGTGGTGCAGGCCTGCGGGCTGATCTTTGCCGCCGTCTACATCGGTCTGAACCTCGTCGCGGACATCGTGTCGATCCTTGCAAACCCAAGGTTGAGGCATCCGAAATGAGAATACCCATCGCGGCCCTTGTCGGCCTGTTTTTCACCTCCCTGTTTTTCCTCATGGCGATCTTTGCGCCCCTGATTGCGCCCTATGGCATGGCCGAAGTCGTTGGCGATGTCTGGGAACCGCCCTCTGATCAATTCATGTTGGGCACCGATAATATCGGGCGCGATCTGCTGTCGCGCATGATCTATGGCGGGCAAACCACGATCTTTATCGCCACCGCCGCCACGGCGCTCAGCTTTATCACAGGCTCCGTGCTGGGCTTTTTTGCCGCTGTCTCCGGCGGCTGGGTCGATCAGGCGATCAGTCGTTTTGTTGACCTCATCATGTCGATCCCCTCGCTGATCTTCGCGCTTGTGGTTCTGTCTGTCATGCCCACGACGATCACCATCCTGATTGTTCTCATGGGGCTGCTGGATTCCACGCGGGTCTATCGGCTGGCGCGCGCCGTCGCCGTAGACATCACGGTCATGGATTACGTCGAAGCGGCGCGCCTGCGCGGTGAAAAAACCGGCTGGATCATCTTTCGCGAAATCCTGCCCAATGCGCTGTCGCCACTGGTGGCCGAAATGGGCCTGCGGTTCATCTTTGCTGTGCTCTTTGTGTCCACCCTGTCGTTCCTCGGCCTTGGCGTGCAGCCCCCGCAGGCGGACTGGGGTGGCATCGTAAAAGAGAACAAGGAAGGCATCAACTACGGCATCGCGGCGGCCCTTTATCCGGCCTATGCCATCGCCGTGCTGTGCATTTCGATCAACCTCGTGGCCGACTGGGTGCTGAACCGCACCACGAGCCTGAAAGGGGGCCGGGGATGAGCGAACCGCTTCTCAGAGTCCGTGGCCTGAAAATCGGCGCAACGATTTATCCTCCGGGCGAAAAAGCGCGCGACATCGAGATCGTGCATGGTGTGGATTTCGATCTGGCCCCCGGCAAGGTATTGGGTCTGATCGGGGAATCCGGCGCGGGCAAATCCACGATCGGCCTTGCCTCCATGGCCTATGGGCGCGGCGGTGTGGAACTGACGGGCGGCTCGGTTGAGGTCAACGGGCGCGACATCCTGCAATCCGGTATCCGTGACATCCGCCGGTTGCGCGGGGCCGAGGTAACATACGTCAGCCAATCCGCTGCCGCCTCTTTCAACCCGGCCAAGAAGATACTGGAACAGGTCACAGAGGCCGCCATCCTGCAAGGCAAATTCGCCCGCAAGCAAGCCGAAGAGCGCGCGGTTGCCCTGTTTGCCAAACTCGGCCTGCCCGATCCGGAAAACATCGGCCAGCGCTATCCGCATCAGGTCTCCGGCGGGCAGTTGCAGCGCTGCATGACCGCCCTTGCGCTCTGCCCTGAACCGGACCTTGTGGTCTTTGACGAACCCACGACAGCGCTGGATGTGACGACACAGATTGATGTACTGGCCGCGATCAAGGACGCGATCCGGGACACCGGTGTCGCCGCCCTCTATATCACCCACGACCTTGCTGTGGTCGCGCAGGTGTCGGACCATATCATGGTGCTGCGCATGGGCGAAATGGTCGAATTCGGTACGGTCGATCAGATCATCAACCACCCGCAGGAAGAATACACACAAGCGCTGGTTTCCGTGCGCTCCATCGAGCATGAGGAAAAACAGCCCTCGGCAGAACCTGTGCTGAAGATCGAAGGCATAACCGCCCGCTATCCCGGCACCAAGTTCGACGTTCTGAAAAACATCAACGTCGATCTGCACCCCGGTCAGACGCTCGCGGTCGTGGGCGAATCCGGGTCCGGCAAATCGACGCTGGCGCGGGTGATCACGGGGCTTTTACCACCCAGCGCGGGTCAGATCACCTTTGACGGGCGCGTGCTGACGCCTGACCTGCCCACCCGGCCACTGGAAGATCTGCGCGAGTTGCAGATGATTTATCAGATGGCCGACACCGCGATGAACCCGCGCCAGACCGTCGGCACGATCATCGGGCGACCCCTCGAATTTTACTTCGGTCTCAAGGGTGCGGAGAAACAAAAACGCATTCAGGAACTGCTGGATGAGATCGAGCTTGGCAGCGGGTTTCAGGATCGATACCCTGCGGAACTGTCCGGCGGACAAAAGCAGCGTGTCTGCATCGCCCGCGCACTGGCCGCAAAACCCAAACTGATCATCTGCGACGAGGTCACTTCGGCGCTCGACCCACTGGTCGCGGACGGAATCCTCAAATTACTGCTGAGCCTGCAAAAGGCAGATGACGTTGCCTACTTGTTCATCACGCATGATCTGGCGACAGTGCGCGCCATTTCGGACAGCATCGCGGTGATGTATCAGGGCGAAGTCGTGCGTTATGGGCCAAAGTCACAGGTGTTGAGCCCGCCATTCGACGACTATACAGACCTGCTGTTGAGTTCAGTGCCCGAAATGCGTCTTGGATGGCTCGAAGAGGTCATCGCCAACCGGAAAATGGAGAGCGCGGGCAACTGATCCCGCGCGACCAAACGCCCCTGTCAGGTGCAAAGGTCCAAAGCCGTCGCGCGGCAGGCTTTCCCGCGCATTCGCGCAAATGAACGCGATTCCGGACCGTTTGTAGCGTCTGACGACGCACCAGAAACATCACATATCGCCCAACTCGGTGGGTGATTCAGGTTTTTGGCATGACACTTTCGGCGTTGCCTTGCGCCCTCAAATGGCCTCAGATGCGGTTGCGACAGGCTGAGGGTTTGATATGGACGCCAAATTGCTTCTGATCATCATCGACGGGGTGCCCTATCGGAATTTCCGCAGGCTCTTTGGCAATCTTGAGGGCTGGGTAGACAGCGGTGCCGCACGGGTCTGGAAACACCGTTCGGTGCTGCCTTCCATCTCGGCCCCCTGTTACGCCTCCCTTCACACAGGCGTCAGCCCAGCGGTGCATGAATGCACCGGTAACCACGCGGTTTCCCGGCTCAAACAGGCAGATGTGTTTTCTCAGGTGCGCGCAGCGGGCGGTGTCACCGGCGCTGTCGCCCATTCCTTCTGGTCAGCGTTTTTCAACCGCGCGCCCTTCGATCCGGTCCGCGATATCGAATATGACGAGCCGCAAAGCGGCAGCATCAACCATGGCCGATTCCATACGATGGAAGGCTATGGGCTGGCCAACCAGATGACCCCGTCGGATGCCGATCTCTTTGCCACGCTGACCCGGCTGTGCACGCGGTTCGATCTGAACTACGGGATCTATCACAGCTGCACGCTCGACAGCATGGGGCACCGGTTTTTCCACGACTGTCAGGAAATGGACGACGCCTGCGCCAAGATGGACGAGATGCTCGCGCCCTATATCATCAAATGGCGCGCGGCGGGCTATGAGGTGATCGTCACCGCAGATCACGGGCAGGACGCGCGCGGGCATCACGGCGGGCGCGATCCGCTGCAACAGGAAACCGCGCTCTATTACTTTGGTGAGGCCGATGGCCCCGATCCGGGTACCGTGATTGACCAATTGCAACTGGCGCCGACGATCCTGTCGCGTCTGGGGGCGCCCATCGCTGCCACAATGCAGGCGCCGGTCTTTCTGACCTAACCGCAGCTTGGCACCTTTGACGCAGTAGATGCCGACCCTCTATGGCAGAACGCGGCTCAGGCGGTGGTGCTGAATTCCCACGGGCGGACAAACTGGCCAAGCACTGCCGCGACCTCATCTTCGGCCGCCCCATGTGCCGCCACCTGCGCCACCAGACCGCGCTTCTTGTCATCCACCACCGTCACCACGCGCGCGGAAAGGCCCGCCGTTTCAAGTGCACGGTTATAGATGCGCATCACCGCATGTTTACGCAAATCAGGTTTGAAAATCTTGCCCACGGCCGTTTTCGGCAACTCCGGCAGGATCGTCATATGTTTGGGCTGTGCGGCACGCTCATGCACGTGTGATTTGCAGAACGCCAGCAATTCGCCTTCGCTGACCTCTGCCCCCTCGACCAGTTCGACAAAGGCACAGGGCACTTCACCCGCATGGGCATCCGGTTGCCCGATGGCCCCAGCAAAAGCGACCGCCTCGTGGTGCAGCAGCGCCTCTTCAATCTCGGCGGGATCAATGTTGTGACCGCCCCGGATGATCAGATCCTTGGCGCGCCCCGTGATCCACAGATAGCCATCGCCATCCACGCGTCCCAAGTCGCCCGTGCGCAGGTGATCGCCATGAAACAGATCAATGTTCTTTTCCGCCTCAGTATAGGTGCTGCCGACGAACACACCGGGGTTTGAGACGCAAATCTCTCCGACCTCATCGACCCCGGCCTCCACATGGCCCTCGTCGGTGGTCTTGAGGATTTTGACGCTGCAATAGGGAAACGGAATACCGATGCTGCCCACTTTCTTTTCGCCATCCACCGGGTTGCAGGACACAAGGCAGGTGGCCTCCGTCAGCCCATAACCCTCCACCAGTTTCACGCCTGTGGCCTCTTCGAAGCGCCTGAAAAGCTCGAGCGGCAGAGGGGCCGAGCCTGAGAACGCGATCTTCACGCTACTCACATCCGCATCAATCGGGCGCTGCATCTTGGCGGATATTGCCGTCGGCACCGTGATGATAAAGCTGATCTTCCAGCGTTCCACCAGCTTCCAGAAATTGTCCATCACCCCCTCACCGCGATAGCCCTGCGGGGTCGGAAACACCACATGCGCACCCGACACGACCGCTGCCATCAGGATCACGTGACAGGCGAAAACATGAAACAGCGGCAAGGGGCACAGGATGTTGTCCTGCTCGGTAAAAAGCAGCTCCGTCCCGACCCAGCCGTTGTAGATCAGACCGGAATAACGGTGCTGCGCCACCTTGGGCATACCAGTCGTACCACCGGTATGAAAATAGCAGGCCACGCGATCCTCAGTGCTGTCGGCAAAGCTGAGGGTCTTGGGCTGTTTCGCAATTTCCGCTGAGAAATTCAGGTATTGCGCCTGATTTTGCACCGCGCGTTTGGGACGGATCAGCGGCACGATCCAGGACTTCGGCGGCGTGAGATAACGCAGCAGATCGACTTCGAGCACGGTTTGCACATTAGGAGCCAAGGCAACCGCCTGCGCGGCCTTATCCGCAACATCCGTCTTGGGAAAGGGCCGCAGGGTGACCACGACCTTCGCATTGGTTTCACGCAGGATCGATCCGATCTGTTCAGCATCCAACAAGGGATTGATGGGGTTTGCAATGCCTGCCACCGCGCCGCCAAGAAGGGCAAGAACCGTCTCATTCGCGTTAGGCAGAATATAGGCCACCACATCCGTCTCACCGATACCCAGCGCGCGGAACAGGTTTGCCGCCTGCGTCACCTGATCCTTGAGCACGGACCACGTCAGCGTCTCCGCCTTATCTTTGGGTCCGGAAAATATCTGATAACTGATGGCGTTGCGGTCGGGATGTTTTGCCGCCGTTTCGCTCAGCGCCTGATAAAGCGTGACAGGCAGGCGCCGCTCCGCCCATGCCATTTCAGCTTCAATCGCGTCGCGATCCTCAAAACCGGCAAAGCCCATGCGTGCTCCTCCCAAAACATGTCATGCTGCGTCGTGCTACGATGCAATATGCAGAATGGGCGGAACCGCGCCACAGCGCAAGCGATCTGGCGAAAACGTAAGGTCACTTCCGACTTATTCGGCGGCGATCCCTTCGGTGAATTGCAGCTTGGCCAGACGGGCATAGAGGCCCCCCTCAGACACAAGCTGATCATGCGGCCCGGTGGCAACCACGCGGCCCTGATCCAGCACGACGATACGATCTGCCTTTTTCACCGTGGCAAGCCTGTGCGCCACGATCAGCGTGGTGCGTCCCTGGCTCAAGGTGTCCACCGCAGATTGCACCGCGCGTTCGCTTTCGGCATCCAGCGCGCTTGTCGCCTCATCCAGCAGCAGGACCGGCGCATCCCGCAGGATGGCCCGCGCAATCGCGATGCGCTGCTTTTGCCCGCCTGACAACATCACGCCCCGCTCGCCAAGGTATGAATCATACCCATCCGGCAGCGCTGCGATGAAATCATGCGCCGCTGCCGCCTGTGCCGCCGCTTCGATTTCGGCATCACTTGCATCGGGGCGCCCAAACCTGATGTTCTCCCGCGCCGAGGTGGCAAAGATAACCGGATCCTGCGGCACCACAGCAATGTATTTACGAAAATCATCACGGCGCAACTCGGCCAGATCAACCCCGTCAAGCAGAATGCGCCCGGAGCTGGGGTCATAAAATCGCAGCAGCATCTGAATGATCGTCGTTTTACCGGCCCCAGACGGCCCCACAAAAGCGACCGTTTCCCCCGGTTCAATCGCCAGCGATACATGTTCCAGCGCCTTGGTACCCGGTCGGGAGGGATAGGCAAAGGTGACATCGTCAAATGTCAGCTGTCCGACAACCGGGCTCGGCAAGCTGCGCGGGTTGGTGGGGTCAACCACCGCATCTTCGGTTTGCAGCAATTCGACCAAGCGCTCCGTCGCACCCGAAGCACGCTGCAACTCGCCCCAGATCTCAGAGAGCGCCGCAACACCGCCCGCAACCATCACCGCATAGATGACAAACTGCACAAGCGCGCCCTGCGTCATGTCGCCCGCGCGCACATCCCGCGCCCCGATCCAGAGCACGCCAACAATGCCTGAAAACACAAGGAAAATTACGATAACGGTCATGATGGCACGGGTGTTCACGCGCCGCCGTGCTGCATCGTAAGACAGCTCAGTAAATTCGGAAAACTTTGCCTGGCTGGCGCGTTCATGGGTAAAGGCCTGAACCGTTTGCACTGCACTCAACCCTTCAGAGGCATTGCCCGACGATGCAGCAATCCAGTCCTGATTTTCACGGCTCAACACCCGCAACTTGCGCCCCAACACGAGGATCGGCACAACAACCGCAGGCACGATCAGCAAGACCATCGCGGTCAGTTTCGCAGAAGTGAACAGCATCAACGCCAGTCCACCGATGAAAATCAGCAAATTGCGCAGAGCGATGGAGACGGACGAGCTGATAACGGACAGGATCAATGTCGTGTCCGTGGTGATCCGGCTCAGCACTTCGCCGGTCATTACTTTTTCATAAAAGGCCGGGCTCATCCCGATCACACGATCAAAGACGGCTTTTCTGATGTCCGCGACCACGCGCTCACCCAGCCGCGTCACAAGCAGGTATCGCAGGCCTGTGCCGATGGCCAGCAACCCCGCGATCCCCAAGGCAGCGGCAAAATAGAGGTCGAGCGTTTGCGCGTCCTTGGTGTAAAAATTATCAACCACCCGGCGAACGGCAAGAGGCAAGGTCAGGGACAGTACAGCCGTGACCACAAGGGCCGAGACCGCCGCGAGCAACAAACTGCGATAAGGACGCATAAACGGCAGCAACGCCTTAAGAGACCCCAGTTTCTTGGATTTCTCACGCTCTTCTGTCTGTCCCGGTGCGCCGGGAACCGGTGGTGTTGACCGGGTCATGCCTTGTCCTTTTTGGTGTCGCACTCTGTGATGGCTGGCCCAGCATCCCTCGTCAAGCCATCGATGAGTATAGGGGACAAAACCACGCAGCCAAATGAGCACAAAGCTTCGAAAAACCCGGTTCAGGCGGTGACATATTTACCGCGCGTTTCACCGCCCACGACGTGACTGCGCGAAAGGTCTCGAAAACCATTCTCAAGACCACGGAAAAGAGAAAACAACCAAGATATCTGCGGGAAAATATTTTCTGGAGCGGGCGGCGGGAATCGAACCCGCGTCATTAGCTTGGAAGGCTAAGGTCTTACCACTACACAACGCCCGCCCAGTACTGCGACGTACTATTTCATACCTATACTGGCGTCAAGTGGAACCAATTGCGGCACTGTTTCAAAGAACCTCCCGGCCCAAACCAGTCATCCAGCCGCAACCTGCGATGCGGCGTCTCCCGTGGTCTTTCGGACGGCATTGCGGCTTCAAAGGGCCTGTGTTGCAGTCATGTTTAGCGGCGCGGTATCTGATGAACCCGTTTTTTGCCACCATTGGGTTTTCGCGGTTTGGATTGGCACTCAACGCCAAAGCTGTGGCCACCAACCAGACCTTCATCCATGCAACGCTGCAAGACTGTCTCGAACAGATGTCGAAACAAGCCGCTTTCACGGAAACGACTGTGCCTGTAGTTTGAGAAAGTCGAATGGTCCGGGCTTGGATCACCAGATGAGGGGAGTTTTCAACTATATCCGGACAATGCGCCTCTTGCAGTTGTCGCCGATGATCACTTTGAAAGGGATCGCAATTTCTGCAGGTCTCATATGGCAGCGCAACACTTTTCACCGAACCGTTCATTCAACTGATGCGATCTGTGGGGGGTCTCAAGTTGACCTTTTGCTGCGGTCTGTCAGAGCGTCCGAGCCGCGAAACAGATAAGCATTCCATGCTCTTGCCCCAAGGTTTTTTATATATAATTCAATTTTTTACTTGCAAAATATGTAAAGCTGCCAACCTTCAAAGCTGTTGTTCCACCGGCAGCCACCCTGTCAGTGTCGCCAGCAGTTTTCGAAAGAACCCCGCATTGGGTTCACTGCGGTAAATTTCGTTTTTGCCAGAACCTTGATACCGCCAGACCGGGTTACCGTCGGGACCCGCTGCGACGTCAAATACGTATTCTTGAACCTCTGCGTTCAACCGCGCCAACACGTCCGAGGCCAAGGCGGGGCTTTCTATGATCATGGCGATTTCAGAGTTCTGGCGGATGGAACGGGGATCTATATTTGTTGAACTGACAAACAACCTGCCCGCATCAATAATCGCCAATTTCGAATGAAGAACCAATGGCGTGGTGCTGCCTTCGACGATCAACGGTGCATCCGCACGGACTTCCATGAACTCGACACCTGATCGCAAAAGTCGGTTGCGGTACTTTGCATAGCCTCCGTGCACGTAAGCGTGGTTGGTCGATGCCAGCGAATTTGTCACAATGCGCACGCGCACGCCTTTGGCGACGAGGCGTTCGAACACTTCGGCGCCGTAATCCTCAGGCACGAAATAGGGCGTGATGATCAAAACCTCGCGTTTTGCGGACAGAAGCGTGTTGTAAAAAGAATTCCCAACCGTGAACGGGCCCTGACCTGGCGGGCGGCGCAATTTCTGGGGATCATCCGTGACCACAGTTGCGGTCCCGACATAGGACGGTTTCCGCCCTTCCCTGAGATCACGAAGATATTGCGAGCTCACCGCCCCCTTGTACACCTTGGATCTCGGATCATCGGGGACGGCCCTTAAAGCCGCCAGCGCCTCGCGCAAAGCTGCGGCATCACCTTGTGCAAAACTATTGACCGGTACTGCCCATTCATCGTTCCAGAAAAGGTCGAAGGATGCGGAGAGTTGCTCAACAGGCCGACCCGCAATAAACAAATCAAAGTCGGCGAATTCGCTTTCAGTCTCTATTTGATAGTATTCGTCCGCGATATTGCGACCGCCAACAACGGCAAATGTGCCATCAACGATGAATGCCTTGTTGTGCATACGCCGATTGACCCGTTTGAAATCAAGCAGGAAATTCCCGACAAATGTGCTGTTTCTGGAAAGCGGATTGTATGTGCGGATATCGACATTCGGATGCGCGTCAAGCGTTGCGATCTGTTCGTCCTGCGCATTGGTGAATACATCGTCGTAAAGCACCCGTATCCGGACGCCCCTTTCGGCAGCGTCAAAAAGCGCAAGCCACACCAGCGCGCCAGCCGTGTCAGGTTTGATGAGGAATGTCTTGAGATCGATCGTATGCCGCGCTTCTTCAATCATCCTCAGGCGGGCACCCAAGGCATCATTGCCATTGTTCAGCGGCGCCAGCAAAACCTGATCGCCATTGATCTCTGCGCCAATTGTGCTTTCGATGCGGCTCACTGTTGATGGCGCGGGGGGCGCTGCGGTTTCTGCTGGCCGGTTCGTTTCGAAGGGCACGTAAGTGCAGGCGCTCAGATATATGACGCCAGACAGAAGTGTCAAAATTGAAACGGTTCTTTGCGCAAAAAGCTCTGATGACGGGCGATCTGTACCCCTACCGGTTCCAACATGTGCCTTCCCTTGCGAGCATCGGAGTTTTAAGCATCTGATTGCGTGGACATGCCAATCTTTCAGGGTTTCCATCCCGAACGCTGGCGATAAAGGCTTCATGCCTGCACAACCATGATGGTCACAGTTTCCTGACCAACGACCTCGAGTGTGTGACTTGAGGTTTCGGCCCGCGGGAGACGAAAGACTTCGCCAGCTTGAACGCTCCTTACCGCTCCCTCTGTTGCCACAATGCGCAGCCTACCGCTCAGCACAACAGCTATTTGGTCACAATCAGGAACCCGTGTCGTGCTCTGGAAGCCGGCAGGCAACTCAATGAACACCATATGCCGGCAGCTCGTTGGCTCTGACATTCTAGCCATTTTTCCCATTAGATCATTGTTACTTGAACGAAATTCAACATCCGAAGAGTCCAGGAACGGTTGACCGTCAGGCGCAGTCAGCAGTTCAATCAGATTTAAGGCCAAGGCATTTCCTTCTCTCTTCATTTGCGCGGCTAGATCAGACCTTATGGCGACTTTTGCACTGCCAGTTTTCCGGTCCAGACTTCGGTGGGAATCTTCGGCGCTTCGGGATCGGCTTCATAGGACGGTGTCATAATCTGAACGCCGTTTTCGTGGAACACATCTACAATGTTGCGGTGCAGATCTGACAATATGCGGGGCATACTTGAGCCGCGCGTCGTGAATGCATTGATCTGATAATTGATCGCGTAGTCAGCCAATTGCGCCCAAAGCACAAAGGGGCTGGGTGTTTTCTTGAGGTCACGCGTTCTCTTGGCCGCTTCGATGAGCATGGCTTCGACTTTGTCCTGTGGCTCCTCATATCCGATGCCCACAGTGGTATGAACAAGCAATCCGCGCCCGTCAATTTTTCGGGTATAATTAACGACCTCGGAATTCAAAAGCTGTGCATTGGGGATACTCACCATCTCATTTTTGACTGACTTGATGAGGGTCTCCATCATCTTGATCTCCACAACATCGCCGACCTGATCCCCCACCTTGATGCGGTCCCCGATATTGGTGCTGCGGCGGTAAATCACGAACAGCCCGGCCATCATGTTGCTCACGACCGTGTTGGACCCCATGGAAACCATGAGACCTGCAAGAATGGTCAGGCCCTGAAATGCACGACTGTCTGATCCGGGGATATGTGGATAAGCGAAAACAATGGCGATTGCGATGATCAATACGCGCAGAATGTTGAACGTCGGCTTTATCCAACTCTGTTCAAAGTTCTTCCATTCTATTGTACCTGCTTCCATGTTTTCCATGAAAAGGCGCAGGCCCTTTATCAGGTAGCGGGTGACCAACAGAATAATGACCAATGTGATCAGATTGGGTAGATAGCTGAAAACTCCGAATATCACGTCCATCAGCGGCTGGGATACATACGTCAGCAGTAACTGTGCGAATGGACGGGTCTGCACAAAGGACAAAAGTACGAAGGTGAGATAATAGTAAAAGACGAAAAGATACCCGATCCACAGACCCATATTGGCACCAAAACCAACCAGCTGCGCAACAGCCTGTCCTTTTACAACCGCGTTGGTGGCCTCTTCAAATCGGGTGAAGCGTTTAATGGTGAACCGTTGAATCCACTGAATGAGCCTTGTGCGTCCTTTCAGAAACAGAAAGGTCAACAAAGCAAATCCAACGGTCCATGCCACCGCGACCAATGCACTCTCGACCAGCGCCTCGTCAGAACGACCAAAACGAAAACCAGCCACAGATCGTTTGATCGCCTCCGCGTGAAGCTCTGCCAGAAGTACAAGGCTGATTTGCTCCCATTCGGCATCAGCATTGGTTGTGACCGTCAAAAGACGCCCGTTCGCTAAAATAGCAAGCCCGCGATCATCTTCACGGATCTCATACTCAAGCTGCACAAATTCCGGCAATTCAGCGATCTCCAGAACCCGCTGTTAGATCCTTGCTGCGCGTTCATTTGCAGGTAACGCACTGAAACCACGCACAAAGAACAGGGTCTCGCCATCAACCACAACCGGGGCTGCAAACGTCTCATCCGCCTGTGTCTGGGGTTCGCGAGGTTCTGAGATGTTCTCTTGTGCATGCAAGGACGCGGCGAGCAGTGCCGTCAAGACAACGAGTGACAAAACACGCAAGGCAAACCGGATGGCATGCTCAAAACCGGAGCGGGATTTCAACTTGATCATCGCACAGATACCCCGTTTTGTGTGACCACGATGACAACGCCAATAATCATGTTGTAGCCACGATCGATCCAGCATTCTTGCCCTGAATAAGATGAACGTCGCGTTGTGGAAACGGGATGGATATCCCTTCTTGATCAAAGCGTTCTTTCGCCTGACCCGTCAAATCCCAATAGACCGTCCAGTAGTCTTCTGATTTGGTCCAGGGGCGGCAATAGATATTGACGGAACTGTCACCCAGTTGACCAACAAAGATCTCCGGAGCAGGGCTTTCGAGGCATTTAGCATGGGCTGCAACAAGGCCTTTGAGCACTTCAATGGCGTGCTCCGCGCTATCTGAATACCCGACGCCAAAAACCAGATCGACGCGCCGCTCAGGCGACACGCTGACGTTCGTGATCACGTCCCCCCAGATCTTTGAATTGGGTACGATAATGATCTGATTGTCGAAGGTACGAATTTGCGTGGACACAACAGACATTTCGTCAACGAAACCAGATGCCCCGCCCACCTCGATGTAATCGCCCGTATCGAAAGGCTTCATGATCATGATCATCAGCCCACTGGCGAGATTGCCAAGCGTGTCCTGCATTGCGAACCCCAAGATGAACGACAGCCCGCCAAAGATCGCAAACAAGGGTGTCACATTGACACCAAAGGCGCTCAAAACCACAAGAACGCCCAAAACAAATGTCGCCCAATATACGGCATTCACGATGAAACGCTGAAGCAGTCGTGACAAGTTCGGCACCCGTGACAAGCCCCTGCTCACGGCGCGGCGCAAAACCCGCGCGACAAAATACATGCCCCATAGGGCGACCAAAAATCCGGCGACCTTCAGCAAGAATCCCAAGCCCCCTTCAGCAGATGCCAGCCAGCTTGCCGCCAGTTGCAAAAGCGAACGAAGATCGGTCGTGCGCACCGCTTCCAGCCTGAGCGCGTTGAGATAGGTGTCATGAACTTGAATGTCTTCGATCAAAGCGCCTTTTGTGCGCCATGCGTCAAGGACGGCCCCGTAACTGTCTTGCACCATGCTTTGGAGTCCGAAGGTTTTTGCCAATTCATCGCGCAGAACTTCCTCCCGCGCACCTTCTGCTATCGCCAGTTCCAGATTGAGACCTGCGATGTCTTCAAGAACCGATTTTACATGGTTTTGCCATATTACAGCCAGCTCTGACAGATCATCAGCGGTCATCGGCACGGTGAGGCTTTCAAGTTCACTTGCAGTCGTAGTTACGCTTGTTGGCGCAGGCGGTGAAAATGAAGAAGCAGCCTGGTCTTGCGCAACTGCTAATCCCCCCAGTGCGAGGACCATCACCAGAAAGGAAATCGAAAGGAGTATCGAAAGACGAAGGTGGCTCATTTAGTATTCACTTTTCCTTTAGGCTAAGGCGTAACCACTTGTTTCAAATGTTAAAAACGCTGACCTACGAATATGTAAAGAAACTCTTCGGAATCGTTGTTTGTGGAAACGTCGACTGAAAAATCCACCGGGAATTTCTGAGAGACCCGATACCGAAGGCCAACGCCACCAGCGATGCGGTCGCCGTTTTCTGTCAGCGAGCCGAATTCGGAACCCGTCCAGCCGATCCCGCCGAAAGCAACAAAACCAAACCGTTTGCCAAGCCGCTGACGGTATTCTGCTTGCGCCGATACCAGTCGCGTGTCGTAGAATTGCGTCGGGTTGAACCCCCGAAGACCGTCTGTGAAGCCAATTGAGCACTTGTCGAAAAAAGGCGCGTCAGATGACGCGGCACAAGTTGAAAGCCTTCCGGCGACGACTTTTTCCTCGCCGACAGTATGATACGTATCCAGATTCAGTGAGGCGTAATTGTAGGCCCGCGACTCGCTCGACAAAGAGAACCCGCGGTTAACGGCAGCGCTCAGACGGGACCCGTTTGTCGGGTAGTCGCCGTCATCCCTGAGATCCCACTCATAGCTTACGCCCAAGCTACCGAGTTCAAGCTGCAGGTCTGGCAAAAGCTCGGCGGGAATGCTCGTTCCATCCGTGTTCAGTCCAATGCTCGTGTCCAGATAGCGCAGATTAACTCCAAACGTGTTGGTCTTAGATACGGCATACGAAAGTCCGCCATTAAACAACTCGCCATCTTGCTTGATAGGAAGCTTGAGGCTTCCAAAGAACAAATCGTACTTTATGTCCGCTTCCGCCAAAGCAAGGTTCAAACTCCAGCCACTTCCAAATGACAGATTGGTCGCGAGCCCATGGGCTTGGCTGCCATTGTCCGACCCCATGATGCCAAGCCCGACGAACGACGTATCCGCGTCCGGTGACAACTGAAAGAGATAGCCTGCCCCCAAGGATAAGCCGGCACCAATGGCCGGATTGGAAAATGGGATTGGAACGACCAGCGCCGAGCCGTTCCTGAAACCGTAGTCAGCGTTTTCTTTGGTCGACTGAACAGGTGATAAACCGCTGTCGACAATATCTGGGTTTGCCAGCAAGCTGTCCGCAGAAACGCTCGTCAAAATGGCAAATACTGTTGAAAACGTGGTAATTTTGCTCTGGTATTTGGCTTGCTTCACAAGTTGGCTCTTTTTTTGTCTCTATACATGCGCACCGGCGCGCGACCCACATTCCCAAATCTCAACCGTTTCAAACATCGCTTCCTATTTTGAGCCTCACACATTTTTTTCCGTGTCGCGAACAATACTTTCCAATCCGCTTCAGGAAGGCCCCTGGAACTAGAAGACGATCCGCGCCCGTAATCCGAACAATGTGACGCTTGACTGACCTGAACTGAGCAGCGGATCTTTTATGTACTGAACGGAAGGCGTGATCTGTAGGTTTGGTGATATGGAGAACCGGTAAAATGCCTCGATCGTTTTCTGGTCCCCCGAGATACCATCCGCTTCGGCCCAATTGAGGCCGACCCCCGCCAAATCAGTATTGCGCGCATAGTAACCAAGACCAGCTGATACCGATTTGTCATAAAGAGCCGCCCGGCCCTTGGATGTACCCGCACGAAAGAAAGGCATCCACTTGTTCTCAAGAAACCAGGCTGCAGAAAATGCCGCGCCGTAGTCTTCGCGGCGGCTTCCGTCATCTGCGTCGTCAGCATGCCAGAGGGTCAGGTGGATGTTGTCAAAATACACACGGTCAAATCCGCTGGTATAGCCGATTTCCACACTCTTGAAGAGTTCACCCTCAGAGAAGACATCAAAATCAGGACTGGACGGGTCCGCGTTTGCGTCTGCGATAGCTCCTGTTGCATAAAAATTGGATCCCAGTTTTGCGCCAGCCGCGATGCCGAGCCCGGCGTTAGGGGCGTTGATTGTCGGGTTCGTATTGAATGCAAGGTTTTGAAAGGCTGTATAGGGGCTCACCAGACCGTAGACATCAACGAAATCCGTCGTGTCGATTTGGCCGATCTGAAAGGTCCACGCGCCATCGTCTGCCCTTTGTGTCCAGAAGAAGTTCGTCAACAGCGTACCACTGTCATTGAAAGCAGTGCCGGTGATCGACAGCGCGCCGCCGTCAAATCCAAAGTTTTGTGGCGCAATATCTCCGTAAGCATGGCGGTCTTCCAGTTTGAAGGTCAGACTGCCGAACTCGGTCGCCTTCCATGTGCCGTAAAACCGGAATATCCCGCCCGACGCCTCCCCTTCGCCCTGATCGGAATTTGACGTCTGACCAAGTGCCAGATAGTCGAAATTGAAACTAAAGCCTTTTTGCGCGAGGCTTTCTTTCCACCGGAAATAGCCGGGCGCGATATTTACGGGAAAGTCTGATCGAAACTGCGGGTCGGTAAGCCCGTCGCCCGGCTGCAGATCGGCCTGTACCGACGAGGGTCCGCCAAGACCCTGCGCGAAAGCCGGCCCCGACAGAAGAACCGCGAGAAAGGGAAGTATGAGTATTCTTTTCATCACGGGGTCTTACCTTATTGCTGCAAGAACTGCGGCGCGGGTCGCTGCGTCAGCCGGGGGCGTCGGTGGGTTACGCTGAAAGGGGTTTTTGATGACCGGGCTGAAGGTGAACGTGAACTTCCAATCCGATGCAAAGGCATCTGGCGCAACGACGTTCTTTTCAATGCCAGCGTTGAGTTTTACGATCTGTTTGCCAAAGGCCGTTGTCTTGGCGACCTGAACACCCAAAGGCACGGTCCACGCGTTATCACTGTCCACCTTCCAGTCATAAGTGATTGTGGGTCCTGTCCCAATTTGCCAGCCGTTGCCCACACCGTAAAACAAGAAATACTGCAGGGACGTGATGGATGTGTCGGGTCCGCTTCCTCCGACTTTTTCGTTGTGGAAGGGGAAGAACCCCCATACGCCCCAATCTTCGGTTTTCACAGCCAAGGCGCTTGGCCCAAGCAGCCAGTTGTCCGAAGAGACATCGCTTCCCGTCGGAACTGCGCCAACGATCCCAGCGCCAAGCGTCCAGCCATCACGTGTGCCCGCGTAGAGCAGATCAAAGGCGATATCGCCCACCGCGTCCTGGGCGTCAAAATCGCCTTGGCCAGCGTTAAAGTCAGGCTGCCCGAACGCATAAGCGAGAGCAGGTCTGAAAATCAGGTTATTGCCATTGGGCAAAACGAACGGAAATACAGGTTGGAACGTCGCGGTAAAACTGTCCTGATCGTCGGCATTGGGCAAATCCCCGTCAAAATTCCGATACTCGAACTTGAAATTTAGCGTTGCGTTTGCGGCGCCCGGATTTGCCAACTCCTTCGCCAATTCATCGATATTTGGACCGACGCCTTGGGCCAGCGCAAATTGAGGCAATAGCCACATTGACAGTGCACTCAGGAGAATGCGGGGCCGCTTCATGGTTTCACGCTCTGGGACGTTGAAGAGAATGCGCTTGAAGCGCGTAATTTCTGCGCCAGTGCGTTGGCCGCATTGATGTCTGGGGACTTTCCGGCCTTGGCCTTAACATCAGCGAAGGTCTCGGCATGCTCGACTTCCATCAGGAACGTTGCATTCATTTCGACAGGGCCATCTACAATACGAACAACCTCCTGTGTCGGAGAGATTGATAGCTTACCGGTGAGGCGCACGGGTTCGTGTACGGCGCGTGGTTGCCACGCATCGGTCAGCCGCACTTTAATCATCTGATTGGCGTTCGGAGGGGGCATGTGGCTGCACATCCCACGCTCTGGGACAAGGTATGCCACCGACGTTCCGTCGGGGTCTGGCGGCGCCGGGATCGCATAACCGCTCAGGCTGACAACCTGACCGTCAACTTCACGGTTGCCGGTTGTAGCCGCCTTTTGTCGACGCTCAGCAACGACCCATCTCTGCTCAATAAGCCAATCGGCGTTTTTTCCACTTTCCAAAAATCGGAGATTTGCACCACGCGCGATCTCTTCAAATTCTGATTGTTGATGATCTGACAAACCACCCCTCGCCAGCGCCTGTCGCGCCGACGCAATCGTTTTCAACGCCTCAATTTCAGGATAAGATAAATCCCGATACGGATCGTCGAACACTTGTACCGACGGCTCTACGAGATCGGGCCACTCAGCTGTCTCAGATGCAAGCATGGTGCTTCCAAGTGTCGCCAACACGGCAAATGCTAACAAGGGTTTCATCGGGTTTGGACTTCTTTGCGGATTTTGAAATAGTCAGAGATGTGTGCAGGGCAGCCGAGGCAATAAACCGCCCTGCATCCCTACTCAGTTCAGAGTATTCTTGTAGATCACGCCATCTTTCATGATCACGAGGATGCCTTCAGGGCTTTCAGGCCGCTCGGGACCATCAAACCATTTGTCTGATGTGCCCATAACCGAGAAATCCTCTAACGGGTTGCCTTCGACCAGAAGAATATCCGCATAGGCGCCTTCCTCGATGACACCGAGTTTGCCTTCTGGGTACGGGTTCATGAAATCACCAGACAGCGCAACGAGTTCGCCACCTACTGAGGTCATTGTAACCAGAGCGGTGTGCGGACCAAAGAAATCGGCATTGAGGAATTTCTCATAAGCGATTTGTTTGCTGCATGAGGCAACATCGCCAACACAGTCGGTTTGGAAGGCCCGTTTCGCCGGGCACTCTTTCATGTTGGTGATGTAGTTGCCGAAGGCGGCGGATGCGGATTTGGCTTTGCGCAGGCTTGCAGGGACGTTTGCGATTGCCGGTATCTCAAAGAGGTTAGGATCGAAGGCGGTGAGGTTTGTCGTGATGTACGCGTCTTTTTTCGCCATGAGTGCTGAAATTTCGCAATCGAACATGAAGCCGTGTTCGATGGAACGAACGCCTGCGTTCAGCGCGTTCAAAATCGCTTCTTTGCGGTAAGAGTGGGCCATCACATAACTGCCATATTCGTTTGCAACCTGAACCGCAGCTTCGATCTCTGCCTGCGACCCGGCCAGCAACTGCCATGGATCGAAGGCTGAAACGACGCCTCCAGATTGCATGAACTTCAACTGGCTGGCGCCCATCCGGAAGTTGTTGCGACCATATTTTTGGACATCGGCAATATTATCAACTTCCTGCGCCATGTTTAGGCGGCTGAAGTTGGTCGACTGTCCGACGGGTGCGGTGAAGTTTGCGAAATCCGCGTGTCCACCGCGTGAGCCAAGAAATGCACCCGATGGATAGAGGCGCGGTCCGAGGATCATGCCCCCGTCTATAGCACGCTGCAATCCGGCGTTTGCACCGCCGGCATCCCGAACGGTGGTGAACCCCTGCATCAAATACATCTCAGACATTTTGGTGCCGTGGATCGCAAAATCTTCCCATGTGGTTTCCGATTCCATGATAGGAAGCGAGGGGCCCATAAGCATTAGGTGCGCATGACCCTCGATAAGCCCGGGCATCAGAGTGCGCCCACCGCCATCGATCACGCTTGCCTCACCTACATCAATGGCTTCTGTCGACACCGTTTTGATCAGGTTCCCCTCAACCAGAACGTTTGCATTCTCGATCCGGGCTTCGTTCACACCGTCAAAAACGTGTACGTTCGTGAACAGTGTCATGGCCGGTGCGCCGTCTTGCGCCCATGCCGGAATAGCGGCAACGCAGAGCAAAGCGCTTACTGCTGTTGCAGTCAGTAATTTGGTGAGTTTCATTTTTGACCTTTAGGTTGAGTCACTTTTCGGTGATTACACTATCCCGGTACGACAGCTTAACTCAATGAAGCGGTCAGTCATTTTTTCCCATTCCATTGTGAATCCTGGCAGATAATGACAGATTGCATTGACCAAATGACGAAATCGAGTCTGAATACTGATCCCATCAGCCGTGTTCGAGGTTCTTTGTGTCGAAGTCTTTGCCTTTAGTTCAGCTCCAACTTCTTCACCCATTGATTGCTGGGCTGCGTTCATATGGCGTGGATCCAGACCCTGTTCTGGAGAGTGTTGGATTGACGCAGACCGCGGTTGATCAGGCGGGGGCTTCTGTTCACGTCATGGTCATGCACCATCTCCTGGAAAACTGTGCAGTTGCCGCCAACGATCAGACTTTTTGTGCGAAGATAGGCTCTCAACTCGACCCGACAGGCTGGCCGATGGTGCGAGACGCTTTTCAACGCGCAACAACCCTTGGCGATTTTCTGAATATCTATGTGGCGCAAGCGCACAAATACGCATCGTCCGCCACATCCTATGTCGAAGTTCGGGGAGATATGGCGACGTTTGGCGAAACAAGAAAGTTCAAACCGCTTGTCGAACCGGCGCAGAACGACGGTTTTATGATTGCGCTGAAAATGGCGATGCTGGGAAGAGTATTAGGAGAGATCAAGGAACCGGAACGCGTTCTCCTGGTCCTCAGCGATCCTGCCGTTCTGCCCAATGCCCTCAAGCGGTTTCAGGCATTGCGCGGCAACAATATGGGCTGCCGCGTTCAATTCCCGTCCGAATGGCTGTTACGGCCCAACTCAGAAAGCGGACTTGAAACAGGGTTCGCAGAACAGGGCACCGCCAAACAACAAGACGCATTTTTGATCAGTATGAGGCAGCTTTTGGGGCAACAGATCGGCAACGGGGGATTAAGTGCGAATGAAGCTGCGGAACTGATGCACATGAGTTCACGCAAACTCGCCAGAATGCTCTCCAAACTGGGAACGAGTGTTTCAAAAGAGCTTTCAAAAGCAAAGATAGAACATGCAAAAGAAGTTCTTCTTACCACTGATCGTTCCGTCGAAGATATCGCCGCTTCTCTCGGCTATTCCGACCCTTCAAATTTTGCGCGCGCATTTTCAAAAGTCGTACGTTCGACGCCATCCGCATTTAGGGACCAATTTAAATAGCAACCGGGTGACCATTGGTGAACTCCATAGCGTGGTTGCCGCAAGGCAGAGACAGGGTTCGGCCAAAAGAGACGAGAATTCTGGGGAGTCGTCAGCACGGCTTTCGGACGGTTGCGGCGCGCAGGAATTCGTCCTTCGCACCACAAGGCCCACGTCACCGGCACCGTCTCAGACCAAGCATGCTCTGCATATTGCGACACGCAGCGGTATGACATGCCACCGTCTCAAACGATGAAGTCACCGATCACATAGTCGCCCGGCGACACGCTCTGAGTGTCGTTGATCCGGATCATCAGATCAATCGTGTCGTCATCGTCGATGCTCCCCAAGAGTAACGTCGCATCGAATATCGACCGGACCCAGAACACGCCCGCGCCAAAGGAGAGACCACTGACATCGGTCTGCTCTCCGATAAAGCTAAAGGCCTGGTTCCCGGCAATCAGGGTATTGGCGTCGATGTTGGACAGATCGATCCGGTCGCCGCCTGCCACTCCGACCCCGTCCATGCCGTTGATGCTGTCGTGCTGGAAAGGGTTGGAGTCCGCGACACTATCGAACTGAAAAATGTCGTTCTGAGCGCCGCCCACCAGTGTGTCCGACCCCAGTCCGCCAACCAGAACGTCGTTGCCCCTGCCCCCCAAAAGCGTGTCATTCGCCGCACCGCCGAAGAGGAAATCGAAACCATCGCCACCAAACAGCCGGTCACTGCCAGCCTCACCAAACAGGTGATCGTCCTGCTGGTTGCCTTGCATGAAATCGTCGCCATCCCCCCCAAACAGCGTGTCGTCATTCGAACCGCCGAACAGCCTGTCGTTATCATCGCCGCCTCTCAGAACGTCATTGCCGCCGCCACCGCGCAGCTGGTCCTGCCCAGTGCCGCCGACCAACGTGTCATTGCCGATCCGGCCCACCAAAATGTCATCGCCATCGTTCCCCTCGATGACATCATCGCCCGCACTGCCATCCATCAGGTCGTTGCCTTGGCCACCCCGCAAGGTGTCGTTTCCGTCACCGCCAAAGGCTCTGTCATCGCCCACACCTCCGTCGATAACATCGACCCCGGTGCCACCGCGGAAATTGTCGTTGCCAAGGCCGCCGTCCATGATGTCGTCGCCGTCATTGCCGATCAAAAGGTCGTTGCCATCCCCACCGTCCATGGTGTCATTGCCAGCACCGCCATACATGATGTCATCGCCGTTTCCGCCGATCATATCATCGTTGCCATCGCCGCCGTTCAGGACGTCGTTGCCGAGTTCGCCGCGCAGGGTATCATTACCCGTAACGCCCAGAATCCGGTCGTTGCCATCCCCCCCTTCCAGAGTGTCATTACCGGAGCCACCAAGCAGAAAATCATTACCCCCCAAGCCCGTAATAAGATCATCGCCGCCGCCGCCGTCCATGCGGTTCGCGCCTGCGGTGCCAGACAACGCGTCATTGCCGTTGCCGGAAATGATGTTCTCGAAGTTGTAAAATCCTTCGCGGGCCTCGTTTGGGGCGCCAAGGTAATCTGTCTGACCCGTTTCAAGATTGACGGTGTAGTCACCATTGAAAGCAGTCGTATCCAGCGTATCGATACCCGCTTCGCCGTTCAAATACTTGAAATCACCCGCCAACGCGAAATCGGCACTGGAAATGATCCGATCATTCCCGCCGCCGCCCCAGAAATCGCCACTGCCAGAAGTGTAAATGTTATCATTTCCGACCTGACCAAGGATTGTGTCCCCGATCTCGCCTTCCAGCACGGTCGATCCGTTGATGCCAGTGGTTATCGTATCAGTCGCGAGGAAGTTCGTGCGAAGCTGACCGTAGTCGTCAGGGTCGATCACCTCGCCGCGCGGGTCCCAGATTGTGGAATAGATCTCTCTGGAGGACCCAGATCCTTGTTCGCCATGCCACACGAAAACAATCCGGCCGTCAGCCGTTACGCTGATTTCCGGTTGGGTTGCCAAAAACCCTCCATCACCGATCAGGACCGGCGCAGTCGCACTGGAACCATCAGCATTGAAGATTTGCGCATGATATCGACCATACCCCACTTCGAACATGATTACGAAACCACCGTCTGGCAAGGCGGCGACGCGCGGTTCGTTGACGACATAACCCGACATTTCAATCGGGATAATTTCAGCGACGGCGTTACCGGCGTTATCGTAGATGTGTCCAAGGATTTCACCGTAGTGCGAGCCTTCCTTGCCGACAACAACATAGCCACCATCTGCCAAGCTCGCGATGTCGCGCGCAGCATTAAAGCTACCGGCGACCAGTGTTTGGTTAATAATTCTTCCACCTTCAGTGGCGATAGAAACTAAGTTTGCGTCACCACTCCAAAACAGCGTGGCGAAATTTCCATTGCTCAGAACAACAGCGTCTTCAACAAAGGGTCGGACAGCGCTCGCTGTTGGATTTTGAACAGCAAAGGTGGGCAAAAAGCTGTCGTCCTCGTCTATGACAAGAGCATCCACTTGGTCATCATCAAAATTTCCGTAAACGACGAAAATGTCATC
The DNA here is from genome assembly GCF_000154785.2 of Roseobacter litoralis Och 149. Taxonomy (NCBI): domain Bacteria; kingdom Pseudomonadati; phylum Pseudomonadota; class Alphaproteobacteria; order Rhodobacterales; family Roseobacteraceae; genus Roseobacter; species Roseobacter litoralis. The sequence continues at coordinate 1,138,455 of NC_015730.1, read as the reverse complement.
ATTACCCGGCAAAAGATTCGCTACGACCTGTGGCCTATCATAGTCACCTTCATTGGTGAGCGTGCCGTATCTATAAGAAAAATCTTCAAAATTTCGTTCAATACGAAGTGTCTCTTCAGCCCCACTTTCGTCTGAATAAACCACCACGAAACCGTCATGTGTCGGCGCGATATCGAAGCTCGTCTGATCATCTTCCATCCATTCAAAGTTAAGCGCAAAGGAGTCAAATTCGACGTTGCCATCGGCGTTGTAGATTTTGGCCACAATATCTTGCCCATTGTCCGGCGCCCCCTCGCCGAATTGCTCTCTCCAGGCGACCATGAACCATCCATTGGCAAGTCCGATCACCTTTGGCGAGAATTGGTGTCCGATACTTGCATTGCCAGTATTGACCTGAAACGGCGCGCGCCACTCAGTTAGCGTTGTCATAAATTCATCCGTCCCTTTGAAACCATTTCTTAACAATAATTAATACCTTCCTGCTCAAATCGTTGATCCAGATCAACTGAAGGTCAAAAGGAAAAAAAAGACGCAACGCTGTGCACACGACACCAAGAAAAGATCAACGGCCGCCACCAGACGCTGATGGTCTTGAGCGTGCCTTCGTAACTTCTTCCCAAATTAAGACCTACTGACCTTTGCTCGCCCCTTCGGTCCCGGCGGATCGACGTGCCGACCTTCGCTCCAAGTCCCGAATTCACTGGACGTCCAGTGTGCGTTTCTGTCGGCGGTAACCGGGTGCAACGAATTTTGGCCCCTGCACAGACCGCGATGCCTACCGATCACGTCATGTTACACTTCGATTGCCGGTGCACGATTCGGTAAAAACCGCACGTCATGGAAAATGTCGGTAGATGAGAATAAGACGGGTCTCGGCCCTTGAGGCTGCCGACCCTTGCCCGCTCGTTTTCCGCGTCACGGCTCTTCGCGCTGACGCCGCGTCAATGCCAAGGCTCCATGGCAATCTATACATGCAGCACGGATTTTCAGCCGCCAGAGCCTCCGGTGCCCCAAACCGCTTTAATGTCCCATTTTATCTGACGACGGACAGCATTTGGGTGGGCAAAGACGGCGCCTCCACTTTGGTCAAAAGCCTGCTGGCCTTCGTGAACCAACAGGTCGTGACTGATTTGTTCAACCCTGTTCCCTGAGCGGAATACATCAAACGGGCTCCCCACGGCATCACACGCCGCAACGGCCATCGTGTCCTTTGAAAGGGCATGAACGCATTAAGGCCCGCAAACCTATGTAATATTTTGATTTTTGGACAATCTTGCCAAACAAGTAAAAGTGGTGCAGGTGTCAGGAGATACTTCGAACACTGTTTTGCCCCCTGAAACCTGCTGCTCTACTGACTTCGCTGGCGTCTTTGACACGCTTCAAGAATGGGAAGAAGTCCTTGCCGCAAGTGAAATAGATTTTGAGAGGTTAGAGCCATGAGCCGCTTTAACCGCCTGACAAAGACGTTTCTCGGCTCTGCGAAAGACGAACCCGAAAAGAAACCTGAGAAGAAAAAGCGCCCCGCGCCGATATCGGTGCGGTTGAATGAAACCGAACTAAAAGCACTTCGGCAGGCGGCGGCTGGGCGTTCAATGAATGGCTATATTCGGGAACGTCTGTTCGGTGCCGCCTTCTCTGGCTTGAACGAAAAAACCGTGCCTGACGATTACGCTGCAATGGCGCGCATCCTCGGAGCACTCGGACAATCCGATGTTTACACATCGCTGGCAGCAATCTCGCTTGCAATTGAGAATAATCGGCTGCCCGCCACGCGACAGACACAAGCTACAATTGACAGGGCTTGCTTGCAGATTGAAGAGATGCGTTCCGATCTTCTGATCGCCCTTGGGCTTCGGTCGGTGTGAGGCGGTATGATCCTTGTCGGCAATCAACGCGGCGGTGCTAAGAATCTCGCTCATCACTTGATGAAAGACGAGAATGAGCGCGTTAAGGTACATCAAATTCGTGGATTTGCCTCGGATGATCTGCAATCCGCGTTTCAGGAATCCTATGCCATGTCGCGCGCGACGAAATGCAAGCAGCACCTTTTCAGCCTTAGCCTGAACCCTCCCAAGGATACTGAAATTTCCGCAAAGGAATTCGAGAACACTGTAGATCGAGCCGAACAACAACTTGGCTTAGAGGGGCAGCCGCGCGCCATTGTTCTGCACACAAAAAACGGCAGAACACATGCGCATGCCGTTTGGAGCCGCATTGATCATCAAGAGATGCGCGCGGTGCAAATGTCATTCTCTAGGCGCAAAATGCAGGATCTATCCCGAGAGCATGGCTGGCAGATGCCACGCGGCTTTGTTCGTCATGAAGAGCGCGATCCACGCAATTTCACATTGGCCGAATGGCAGCAATGCAAGCGAGCTGGACGCGATCCGACCAAGACCAAGGAGATTTTTCAGGATGCCTGGGCAATCTCGGATAGTCGCACTGCCTTTGGCAATGCGCTTGAGGCTCATGGTTTCGTTTTGGCCAAGGGTGATCGCAGAGGGCACATCGCCGTTGATCGAAACGGTGAAGCTTTTGCTATTGCAAAATATGTCGGGGTCAAAGCCAAGCAAGTGCGAGACAGGTTGGGTGATCCATCGAAGCTGCCTTCTAAGAACGAAGCTCATCGCATAGCTTCAGATCGCACCATCAAACGTCTTGCTGAACTGCGCGAGCAAGAAAAGCTACGCGCGCGCCAACGTGTTGAACAGCTTTCTCGGCAAAACGCAGAGAACAAAAAACGTCAGTCTTTGGCTCAGGAAGAACTTAAGAAGCGTGTGGCCTCAGACACTGATAAGCGTAAACAAGAACAGGACGCTCGTTTGCGCAAAGGCCTGATGGGACTGCTAGATCGTGTGACAGGCAAGCGTAAGAAAACTCTTCAGCAAAACGATCTTGAAAATGCACAAGCTGAACAACGGGTGAACGCGCAGCACGAACGTTTGCGTGCTCAGTACGTGTCGGCGCAAGAAGCAATCGCCAAACGCAAGAAAGAAGAACTGACGCGCGGAGCTTATATCCGTCGCGAACTTGCCAATGACACGAGACAACTAGAGGAGCGGTTTAAGGAGCTCAGCTCTGAAAGCGACAAGCCAGCCCGACGGCGGCAATCATTGCCTAGGCAAAAACGGCGGATACGCAGCACTGAAAGGCCTAGTTTTGAGCGCTAAAATAACTAGTTCTTGGCGAGCTCGCGCCCGAGTGCCGTCAGATCGTCGGGATAAGGCGAGAAGTAAGTAAAGCTATGGCTGTGGATAAAATGGGGGACAACTTGTGCAAAACTCGGCGTTTGTCTTCGGCTACTTGTTTCGCGATCAAAACAACTATATTCGTGTTATTCTCTGCGAAGAGTCGTTAGCGAGGGTTATTATGATAGGACGATGGATGAGTCCGCTTCAAGAGAGTGTCGACTTCATCTCTTTTGAAGTTTACCTTTCATTTCAGCCTAAACTTGACTGCAATGACATCGCGGTTCAGGTGCTTGGGGACTATCTGGCAAATCTTGCCTATGAGGGTGTGCTCTGTAGAGGACTTGAGCCTTTTGAGGGGTTTGATCTGGCGAAAGCTGCGGTTGGTAAGGATGCGTATCCGTTGCAAGTTCGTCTTGTACGTTCTGCTTCGTTTATCAAAAAATTCACTCAAGCCTGTGCGCAGCTCGAAAAAATCAATGGGCCAGCGCTCAACGGGCATGCTCCAACGGCGTTTGCAGCATCACGAATCGCTCAAAAAAGTGAGAAGAGTTTGTCAAGAATATTTATCAATGGGGGCTTGAATTTCTTGGAATTAAACGATATTATTTACGCCAAACAAGGACGCGGAGGCGATCTAAACGACCATCCGCGCCAATATGAGGCAGATATGGTAGATAGCAAGAAGCCCATCATAGGCGGTTCTACTGGGGTGCTCAAAGCCGCCCTGAGTGAAGCTGAGTTAGGCATTCTCAAATCAGAGCTTGCCGATTTGAAACGCGATTTTTCCAGTGGCACTGTGCCCGTTGTGACCAACGATGAAGCGTTGAAAATTTTTGAGGCCGATTTGCGCTAGTTGTGCCGCTTTGTGGCGCTTAATGTTTTCTAACACTGCATAACCAATTGTTTGCCAAAACACGGCAATTGTGCTTCTCTAATAAAAAAAAATCGGGACGAGCAGTGTAATGACATTGGCCAACTACTCCATTGATGCTGGTGCGCTTCTACGTGCCCGAAGCATAGCGTTCAATGCAATGGACACTGGCTCTGACGGTTACGGTAAACAAGCCGCAGAAGAAAAGTATGCTGACCTTACCAAGAGCTGCGTAATGGTTCTCAAAGCCTGTTCCGGGCAACAGGTTGACGGCGTGACGTACGAGACTGACATTTACGACGGGCATGAAGCGCTGTTAATCTACACACCGAAACACAAGATCGTTTGCATTAAGTTGGGCCTATCAAGCCAAGAATTTCGCCCGACTGCGATATTTAGCCTATGACCTCAGAATGAGGAGAACGGTTTGTTTAAGTGGAAGATCATAGCGGTTGCACTGCCTATTGTTTGCACGCTTGTATCTGCGGTTTGGTTCTATGTATGCGTTGAGCTCGGGCATTCGTCGCATGCAGGTCGAGGCGGAGCATTAGGCGTTGCACTATCTTTTGCCGCCTTGTTTTTACTTTCTTATGATAGATACCACACTGTTGAGATAGTGAGCTCTTCCTCGGATGAGCTACTAGCGTTGCTTTCTGAAACGTCTTCTGACGACCCTCGTATCCTTGCAGAGACAAACTCAGGAATAATTAGAGCGATAAGCACAGACTTGCGTCGCACCCGTGTGCAAACACGAAGAGAAAATATATCACTAACTATTTCTGGTGTAGTCTCAACCCTCTTTTGGGGTTTTGGAGATTGGATCGCTACTTACCTCGTTTAATGACGGTCACACAATTTGGCCTGTGCATTCTCTTGCATTCAAGGTGGTGTTGATATCTGTGCCGTGACAGGCTGTTATGGCTAGTTTCGAGATTTAACACTTTGGGTGGCGCGCATATGACCACGATTTTCATTGATACGAACATTCTGATGAATGACCGCTTTTTCCGTTCATCCTCGGCCAAAGCGTTCTTGAAAGCGTGCTCTTTCTTAGGCGTCCAAGTTGTTATTCCCGATGTTGTGTTTGATGAGTTATTGGGAAATTTTTCGGCAAGACTACAAGAGAAGGCGGATGCATATCAAAAGAGTAGCAGAGAATTAAAGCAGCTTGTCGAACTCGAACATTCTCCATTATCATGAGAACGGCATAATGCGGAGGAAGTCCAGCTGGGCTTCGATCATTGGGTTTACTGGGTTTTTTCCTCCGCATTATTTTGATGGTTGTCAGAGCGTATCGAGCCAGTCGAGCACGTCTTGGTCACGCCGCCACGACGGCGGGCTATCGGTCTTCGGTTTTTCAACCTGTTCCAACGCTCGGCGCTTGGTTTCCAGATTGGCCTGTGCGTAGTGGTTTGTGGTTTCCAGGCTGACATGGCCAAGCCAGCTTCGGATCACGGTGACATCCACGCCCGCGGCTACCAAATGCACTGCGGTTGCGTGCCGGAAGCTATGTGGTGTCACGTGTTTCTGCGCGAGCGTCGGTACATCCACCGCTGCGGCCTTCACATACTCTGCCAACTTGAAGCGCACGCCTGAAGCACTGAGCGGGCTGCCATAGCGGTTTACAAAGAGCGCTGCATCGGCCGGTCTCGGCACGCGCTTCAACAGGGATCGCAGCAATGCGACCGTCTCTGGCCAGAGCGGACTGATCCGCTCCTTGCGGCCTTTTCCGTACAATCGCACACAGCCAGGTGCCTCGAACCTGATGGCCTGCGGGCACAAATCAAGCGCTTCCTGGATACGTGCGCCGGTGTTGTAGAGGAACGACAGCAAGGTATGGTCCCGTTGGCCGATCAGCGTTGACCGGTCGGGCTGCGCCAGGATTGCCTGCACTTCTTCGGGTTCGAGGTAATCCGGCGCGCGGATCGGTGCCTTTTTCGTTGGCACATTCATGACCTCCGCGCATTGCGCCATCAGTTCCGGTTCGCGCGTTGCCACAAAGCCGAAGAAGCTGCGCAGGGCAGCAAGGCGGCAATTGCGGGTACCGATCGTGTCGCCGCGTACACTCTCAAGGTGATGCAGGAAGGCGATGACCTCTGCGGCGGTCAACTCGCTCAGCGTGAGACGAACAACCGGCTTGCCACACCGGACTGCGACAAAGCGCAGAAAGAGCCGCCAGGTATCCCGATATGACTTGACGGTGTGCTGGGACGCGTTGCGTTGCTGGACCATCCAGTCGGTGAAGAACATGCGCAGTAACTGGGGGAGAGGATCAAGCTTCATGATGCCACCTCCCCCGGTTCAGCGTTGCCAGGCGAGGCGAATGTCCGGAACCGTTCGTTTGCCTCATGCAGCAACTCTTGGGTCACGGTGATGTAAACCAGCGTTGAGTTGATGTCGCGGTGGCCAAGATATGTTGCCAAATACGGCAGTTTCTCCTGCGGGTTCACGCCTTGCCGGTACCATTCGAGAATCCGGTGAACGACGAAGGTATGGCGCAGATCATGAACGCGCGGCCCGGTCTTGCCCTTGGTCGGTTTGAGGTCGGCCATCCGCAGAACGGTGACAAGGTTGGCGCTGATCGATGCGCGGCAATAGTGCCTGTTATTCTGATCGTGCCAGAACACGCCAGCTTCGGGATTGCGAGAGACGTTGGCCACCTGCCTTGCCTTTAGAAGGGCACGCAAGGCATCCATTGCACTCTCCGACAGCGGCAGCAGACGGGATTTGAAGAACTTCGTCTCCCGGATCGCGATGGTCCCGCTCTGCATGTCGACGTCGCCGAGCGTCAGCCTTGCAATTTCGCCGATCCGCAATCCGGCGCAATAAGCCAGAACCAGCATCGTATAGAGGTTGATCGGACGCGAGGGCGCGCGCGGCGACGGATAGGTCCGCGCGATGGCAAGCAGTTTTTGAATGTCCTCGGGGCTGTAGATATACGGACGTCGCCAACCGCGCGCGACCTGTTTCGCGGGCCGGTGATCAGGAGGTCGTCTGGGCCGTGACGGATCGTCATGACACAGGGCCTTGTTCAGGATACGGGCCAGTTTCTCGCACTCAGCAGTATGGTTCGCGGTCGCCTTCGCCTTGCCGTAGTGCTCAAGTAGGGTTTCTAGTGGCTGACCATCAAGATCGGGCCTTTGCTGCAGAAAGCGGTCGAACCTGCGGCATATGACCTCCGCAGCCTCATAGCGATAGCCCCTGCGTTGCATCCGCTCGACATGGGCGCGCATCAGCGCTCCCAAGGGGCTCTCAAACGGTCGCGGCTGTCGCAATGTCTCGAGCGCCTGATCGGGATCAGCGGTCATCAAAGCCCGTATGATGCTCGTGTCACTGCGGGCATTGTACTGGCGTCGTAGCTCGGAGATCGAGTTGCTCTCTATCTTTCCATCATTCACCAGAGCGTCGAGGAAGCGGGCGACAATCCGGGCGCGGTGCTGCACCGTCGAGCGGGCCCAAACCTTACCGCGTTCACGCAACCAGTGTTCAAGTGTTCGCCGACCGGTCGCACCACACCGCAGCGCCGCCTGCCTGAAGCTTTCAAGCGCTTGTCGGTAGTAGATCGGCGTTATCGCGTAGTTCAACGGAAGCTGGGCGATGTAATGCTTGATGATCTCATCGCCATCCTGAGGCCAACGTCTCATTGTCTCGCCTCCCGGCCTGGAAGATCGATGGCAATCGCACGAAGGTCCTCTGTGGCAAGCTTCAAATATGGAGTGGTCGCCTCGGATGACCTATGGCCAAGCACATCTCCAATAATCTTGCGTGGGGTGGATGCCCTGAGCATGCTAACAGCGCGGGCATGACGGAAGATATGTGGCCCACGCTTGCCAACCGGTTCAATCCCTGCAGCGGCCAGACGCCGTTTGACCACACCATAGAGGCCGCCCGCCGTCATCGCCTGATAGGGGGCCCGGCTCCTCAAAAAGACAGTGCGCACATCAGTCCGTGGGCGGCCTTCTCGCAAGTAACGCAGGATCGCGTCCCCCACGGTTTCCATCAAGGGCAGAACGGCCCTCGTATTGCTCTTGGAACGCTGCACCCGCAGGGTATCGGCACGCCAGTCGATGTCGTCGATTTGCAACCTGCCGACCTCGCCTGAACGAAGGCCGTACTTGGCAAGGAGTTGCAGAATGGCATGATCGCGCAAACCCAAAGGTGAGACGTCCTGCCCTGCCACCTTAAGCACATTCGCGATCTGCTCGGGGGTCAGGATCGACGGAATGCCCTCATAGGCGTAGAGCAGCGGTGCGATCACATGACTTGAGAGGTCTTGGCCGTGCAGCTTGCTGCGATGCAAGTGCCGCAGAAAGCCACGCAACCGCTCGGCCACATCCTTGAGCGATTTGCGGGTCAGACCCGGCGCCCGACTATCCAAGTAAGCATCGATGTCAGGCACGCTCAGTTCGGCAAAATCAGCCTTCCCGGTTCGCGCGATAAACCATTTGCAGAAGTGGCGTGCCTCCCACATCAATGCTTTGATCGAAGGGGTCGCCAGACCGCGTTCCGTGCGTAGCCAGCGTTCATATACCTTGCAGACATCCCGGCTTCGTTGTTCCGCGGCGCTCGCAGCAGGCGGTGCCGGCGGCCATTCTGTCAGCGCAGACCGCAACAAGGCGTGAATGCCCGATCGAGGAATTGAAGCCCATCTAGGCGCAGGCAAACGCCCGCGATCCTTTTCAAATTGCTGTACCGCGTGATCGAGGTACAGCGCAACAAGGTCCGGGGTGACATCCCGCAGCTCGATCTCTCCCGCTCGCAGCCAAGACAAGAACTGGCCTGCATAGAGACAATAATTGTTCACGACGGTTGGGCTGTAGCGCTGCGCTTGCAACGCCTCACGAAGCTTCAAAAGTGCCTTGAGGGTTGTTGGTGACATTTGGTTCTCCTTGGATTGATCGATCAACCCAGGAAACCTCCAGTCTCAAATAATGCGCAGCAAGTGAGAATGGCGCGATGTACAAATCATTGAATTATCACAGCTTACAAAAACGATCTCCGCATTATGCCGTTCTCATGATAACTCAAATAATGACGAGCTCGTCATTATTTCAACCAGATGTCGAGGCAGAAGCTTCAGCCTATGAAGACTGGCTCATAGAGTTGATCGAAGACAATGGGATCATAGTCGCGCCGCACCCAGATGTCTCTGCAAAGGAATTGGTTTCAAAATGCTACGAAGGGGCGAAGCCATTCAAAGACGGTGGCGAAGGTCACAAGGACTACCTTGTTTGGAAGACCGTTGCCACGCACATCAATGCACAAGACACTGACGCATCGAATTTCTTTTTGACCAATAATACAAAGGATTTTTGTGCCAAGGGCGACGATGGAGAGTTTGTCTTACATCCTGAACTGGTAGAGCAAATCGACGTCGAAGCGCGAGTGCCCAGCATCCAGACTGCGCTTAGAAACGCCTTTGACAACGTGCTCGCGCCGCAACTTCAGGGCGCTACGCTAGAAGACATTCCCGACATTGGAACGGACGAAGTGCAGGCCTTTGTAGACAAGTGCTTACTTGATGATTTGCCTCATCACTCTGCGTTCGGTTTCGAAGTGACCTGCGCCCCAAGTTCCCTCCAGCTTTGCGCGGAGTCCTTGGGGTTAAATCTTTGACCTTAAGCGGCCATCTTGTCCATGATCCTTCTCTGCAAGAATTCCATCGGCGTCAGGTTGCCTAATGCTGAATGTGGTCTGCGCCAGTTGTAATCCTCCTGCCATTCTTCAAGCGTTTCGCGGGCATCACCCAGTGTTCCAAACAGCGTTTCATTGAGGCATTCATCCCGTAGCTTGCCGTTGAAGCTTTCGATAAAGCCGTTCTGCTGGGGTTTTCCTGGCGCGATGTAATGCCAATCGATACCCGTGTCTTGAACCCACTTCAGGATCGCCATGCTAGTGAACTCGGTGCCATTGTCCGACACAATCGTCTTTGGCAGGCCGCGTTCGGCGACGATGCGGTCCAGTTCACGCGCAACCCGTTGGCCAGACAATGACGTGTCGGCCACCAGCACCAAGTTCTCGCGGCTGAAGTCATCCACAACCGCCAGAATACGAAACCAGCGACCATCCGTCAGCGCATCAGACACGAAATCCAACGACCAGCGCTGATTTGGACCATCTGGCAACACCATCGGCTTCCTCGTGCCCAATGCGCGCTTCCTGCCGCCTCTGCGGCGCACCTGAAGCTTTTCTTCGGTATAAATGCGTCTTACCTTTTTGTGGTTCACGGCAAAACCTTCCCGCGCGATCATCACGTGGACACGACGGCAACCAAACCGTCGTCGTTCCCTCGAAACTCGCTTGATGGCATCTCGTAGTTCGGCATCATCATCACGACGCGACAGATACCGCACAGTTGATCTATCGATCTGCAAAACATCACACGCCCGCCGCTGACTGACTTGATGGGCTTCCATCAGATGCGCCACAGCTTTCCGCTTTCCAACGGGCGTCACCATTTTTTTGAATTGATGTCTCGCAGCATCGCATTGTCGAGCATCTGCTCTGCCAACAGCTTCTTCAGCTTGCCGTTCTCATCTTCCAATGCCCGCAATCGCTTCGCATCTGACGGCTCCATGCCTCCATACTTCGATTTGTATTTGTAGAACGTCGCCGAGCTGATCCCGTGCCGCCGACACACGTCAGCAGTCTTCTCACCAGATTCCTGTTCCTTGATCATCGATATGATCTGTTCGTCCGTAAATCGTGCCTTCATATGTCCGTCCTTTTGTTGGGCGGACTCTACACAAATCTGGAGGAGTTTTAGGGGCGCAGGTCAGAAGGTGTACCCTTCGGCAACGATGTCGTGATCACAAGCGTCGGCGAAGCGGAAATTGGCAACATAGAACTTGTGAAGGCTGACGACGAAGTTTTCATCAAAGTGAGTGGAACCATCGAAATCGAAGTTTCTGGGTTCATGGACAAGCACGATTATTATCGTGCGATGGAAGCCGGGCTAAACGTTTCTGTCGATGATGCTGATTGGAACGATCATGTTATGGCGGTCAGCACGTATGTGGACACGGAATTTGAGGTCAGGCTCTTCTATTCGTCCGAAAGCAAGGATATAGCTGGCTGCGAGATTTCCTTGCCGCAAGAAATCGAGGACGATTGGCCTTACAAATAGGTCTGTCTAACATCATCAATCAACCCTTCTGCCTAACGTCCAAACAAATCCAGCTGCTGTGCAGGCAACCCGTCCAAGGTCTTGAGGTTCGCAAAGCCGTTGTAGATGTGGTTGTGCTTAAGGCTCATGGATGTGTGTATGTCTGCACAACATGCGCCATTTGGTGCGGGGTGGTTGCGTCTATATTTCCGCAATTCCCGCACGCAGCGGCGGTAAATTGAAACATCACGTTTTAAGTCAGCGATGAGCTTAGAGCGCATGGCGTGGATCGCGCGTGTACGCTGCGGTTCAGATCTGCGCCCGATGGCTTTTATGTCTGCTGCCAGATAGCCCTCGTAATTATCAGAAAGAATGGAGTCCCTGATGTCTTTGAGCTTTGGGACGGCACCGCCGAGAAAATAGTACCATGGGTGCCCTGCGCTGTATCTTTGGTGAGAGAGTTGTGTCATGTCGCCCTCCCTTAAGATGCTCGATAGATTAGGTTTTCGCCCGCAATGACGGTCTCGCTGTATTCCACAGACAAATCACGGGCGATTGCGTCATAGTCGATGTAGAATTGCAGGCTTTCGGGGATGTCGCCAAACAGGCCTTCGTCGACAAATTGCTCCGCCAGTTCTTGCATGCTTCTGACGTAGTAGATGTCTATGCCGTGACGGTCTGGTTCTACATCGGGGTCAAAATCATAGCCGCATTCGCCAACGGCAATGATAACCAGTATTTTCTGCCAGTCTTCCCATGCTTCGACGCAGGTCAAAAAGTCGCGAAAGTTGCCTTGATTAATGCCGATGGCTTTTGCCAACTCACAGTCAATCTGCTCTCCGTCAATGAACTGGATTTCAAACTCTTCGACAGAATCGCCGGAACTGTTGACCAGTTTTATGGCCTTCTCTTCAAATTCGTCCGTTGTGTCAAAGTAGAAGCCCTGAGCTGTGATGTCATAAGGCGGTGCATGAAGGGTAATTGTCATTGTGATCTCGCTTTCCTTTGGATCAAAGGCGGAGCCGACCATCAGCCCCGCGCTTGAACCTCTGCCCAGCGGCGAGCGTCCCAATAAAAAGCCGCGATAAAGCGCGGCTGGGACGTCTCGATCAAACTTTCCGGGAATGGGCCAATTGTCTTCTCGGGAGACCGCTTGCGGCGGAAGATGATTGACGCACAGCCCTTGGGCGTTCCCGGATTTGATGTAAGCTGGGAGAACAGGTTCCAAGCATGCCAGGGCATGCGCTTTCAAGATGGCGGCGAGCGTGCCGCCTCATCCTTTTGCGCAAGGGATTGAAGCCGGATGGCCGGGACTACAGGCCCGGTTCACGAAAGCCCGACCTGCAAGGCAGGTGCGCCCACTTATGGATGTTTATGGGTATAGTTTTGGATATTTTCCTACTAAACTTGCCTTTATGGGTATTTTTGGATATATTTTTGGGTATGACCTTGAACATAGAAACTATCAATATCACGCCCGAAATCCTTGCTATCATCGCTGAGATTGATGAATTCAAGGGCGCATGGAAGGCTCTCGGAACGCTCGCGCCGGAGCGCTTATCTGCGCTGCGCCGCGTGGCCACTATTGAAAGCATCGGCTCTTCAACTCGGATAGAGGGCAGCAAGCTCTCTGACAGCGATGTCGACAAACTGCTATCCAACATTGAGATCGAAAAATTCGACACGCGCGATGAACAGGAAGTGGCGGGATACGCCGAAGCAATTGAAACGGTCTTTGCAAGTGCAAGCGTTATCACGCTCACTGAGAACCACATCAAGCAACTTCACCGCGATCTCTTGCGCCATTCTTCAAAAGACGAGCGGCATCGCGGCGAATACAAGACGCAGATCAATCATGTGAGCGCGTTTGATGCGGATGGCAATGAAATTGGCGTGGTTTTCCAGACCGCATCGCCCTTCGACACGCCCAACCTTATGGCGGAACTGGTGAAGTGGACGAACACAACGCTGGAACAAAAGGCCCTACACCCTTTGCTGGTAGCCGCTATTTTCACGGTCGTCTTCTTAGAAATCCATCCGTTTCAAGACGGCAATGGCAGGCTGTCACGCATTCTGACGACGCTTATCCTGATCCGTAGCGGCTACGAGTATGTGCCTTACAGCTCACTAGAAAGCGTTATCGAACAAAGCAAAGAAGGTTACTACCTCGCCTTGCGCCGTACACAAGGCACCATCCGAACGGACAGTCCAGACTGGCAACCTTGGCTCATGTTTTTCTTGCGTGCCCTGCAACAGCAAAAAGCACGCCTTGAGATCAAAATGAACCGTGAGAAGTTGCTCATGCAGCAATTGCCGCCGCTCAGCGTTGAGATCGTTGATCTCGTCAAAAAGCATGGCCAACTTAAACTTGCACAGTTTGTCGAACTTACTGGTGCAAACCGCAACACGGTGAAGAAACATTTAGGCGTTCTTGTTGCCAACAATCAATTGTCAAAACAAGGTGTCGGTAAAGGAACCATCTACGTTCTGGTATAAGTGAGCAAAAGGTGACCGACGATCAGACGCTGCCCTTACTGTTTTGTTGTGAGCTTAAAGCACCCACCTCACTAACCGCTCGACCAGAAGCTGCGCATGCGGGGCATTTCTTAGAACGAGAGACAGATTTCCAAGGCACGCCTTGGGATTGGTTCGGGACGACCTATACTGTCCGTAAATCGCCCGAATATCCATCGCTAAAAAAATCAGCGACGTGCTGTGATGCCAAAGCAGCGGCGCTTAGCGAAGCCGAGACACCAAAAGGAGTGAACGTGCCATATGCGCAAGCCCGGATCGCAAGCTTCGCCAGCGCAGCATCTGGCTTTACTGGTGAATTTTGCCAAGCGCCCGTGAACTCAGGCTTCAAGCATCTAAAGCAAGCTTTCTCCGAACCGCGTGTGGATAAATACGTTTGAGCTGCAGCGCCGTTGCCAAAAATCAGCGCATACAAGATTGGCGGAAAACTCCCCATCTTGGCATCGCAGGATAGCGCGTGGGCATTCAACGCATCCGAAAATGCTTGTTCACCTGTGGCATCAACCACGATGTCATATGCAGTAAGTCGGTCGAACGTGCTTTGCCCGGAGGTGCTCACCGCATTTACTTCAACATCGGGAAAGTCTGTTTTTAGGGCTTCAGCTAAAGCCTTCGCCTTGCTTCTCCCAAGATACTTCGAGCCAAGAATATGTCGGCCAAGATTCTCAGGTTGGAGCGTATCTTGATCAATGACTAAAAGACGTTGTTCAAAGCCAGCGCCCAGCTGAACAAGGCTCCGGGCCAGATATCCGCCGATGGTTCCGGCTCCAATAAGAGCGATCCGCTTGCCTTTGAGCGGAGGTGTCCCGTCGAGGTTTCGCGCTGTAATCTCCTCTGACGTAGCCAGCTTTCCCTTAAATCTGTCTAGAGAGAGCTGTGCAGCCTTTGACTTCCAAAGATCAGGAATTGCGTTCTTCCGAAAGCCCTTCCGTTCGGCCTGTTTGATCAAGCCAGATTTCTCGATCTGAAACCCGATGATTGCGTTTGGTGCTGCAACAACCAGTGCGGGTAGCGGCTTGCCTCCTGTGATCACCACGTCAAGTAAAGCTGTGCTGGTATGCACTTGAGGTTCTAGCCATTCAACGACCTTCTCAAAGGTCTTGACGGTGCTTGGCGGAGGCCGGATATCGCCTACGGCTTCGACAACTGGCGCAGAAAAGAATTTTTTGAACTTTCCGCCAGCATCGTTAGCCCAACGCTGCATGCGCTTCTCGGTGCATCCGCCGATCAAGCATTGTGGTCCAACAGAAAATTCACAGACACCAAAAACCAGTGCTTTGTTGTTCCTAGGATCATCAATGAGGTGATAGCACGTCATACTCCAATATGACGCGAGCTCAGCCATGTATTCTGCTTTCGGGTTGCTGTGAAGCAATACAGCCAGCGTTGCTTCTGCTTGTTTGACCACGGCCATGATACTGCGATCCGGCGCATATCGGTCCAAAAGTAGCGTATCAGGGTTCGCGTAACATAGCTGCGCCCCTTCCATCATATGCGCAGTCAGGCGGCTCGGTAGGGCTTCCTCATTCAAGACCCGCACAATTGGCCGCGCCAGGAAATCATAGTCAGGTATCTCGATTTCGAGCTGTACACTGACCTTCCCGACCTTAACGAAGCCCTCATAGGCATCAAACCGACGGGTCATTGTTGGCGCAAACCCGATTGCCTCAAGTGCGCCACGCACCTTTGTCGGCGCGTCCATCAGCCGGATACGGTACGCCGAACCTGCGGAAGTGCGGAAACAGGGGCGATTTTGACGGGAGCTGATACTTCGCCGGGAACAGACATGTGCGCTTTTACGAGATCGGGGCGGTTCGGGACACGTCCGCCCAATGCATTGCGAAGTCGCTCGACAGTGATTGAGCTGTGAAAGTGGCCGTTGAGCGCTGTATCGACATGTTGTTCGAGTTGTTCGATCTCAGAGATGATCCTGCGACGCTCAACGTCATCCCAGGCATTCAAGACAGACCGTTCCTCAAGAACTGGGTTTAATACGTCTCCACGTAACATTTCCGGTAGCGCTTTGGCGATGGATAGAAAGGCTTCATCGTCACGGTTGTCTTTCGCATCAACCATTCCGCTCCGGTAGGCGTTGGCGGCACAGACCATCAATAGGATTGATGTCGGCCCTCCGGTGTCAAAGGTAAAATCCCGCCACCCTTTGAGATAGCGGCATTGCCTGCGAAGGCCGGAAAACCGCGAAAAATGATCCTCGAACCAATCATGCAAAGCACGGGGATCGGAATGGATCCACCCCAATTCCCTATGCGCCAGCATAACACGATCCGTTGGGATTCGCAGGTGCGGAAATCTCTTGAAGTAGTTAGACATGTCGTCCATTGCCGAATTCAATGCAATACCAGTCGTGTCAGCAAATGCCATAGCAAGCGCGATAAATTCTTCATCTGGGATCGCATAAAGCGGGTAGTCGATGTGAAGTTCTGGCGATAACTCGACTCTAACGCAAGTTGCTTTCTTAACAATTTTCCAACCATGTAAATCGCAGAGTGGTTTAATCGCTCGCTCAGCCAGCGCGAAGTATTTCTCTGATGCGATGCCCGGAGAATCGTGATCGAGATAAGATGTCTTCACGTAGACGCCGGTATCACGGTCGCATTGTTGCGGCGGTAGAAATGCCGGATGGACTGCAGTTTTATAAGCCATGCCGCCTTGAAGCAAAAACTTAAGCTCAAGTGATGGCGCGGTTTGCTTTTGATCGCGAAATGCGTCGGATGCAAACGCCATTACGTTACCCTGTTTTACGACAAGTTCCGCCGCTGACCGCATCGCGGCGCGAAGCTGTTTGTCATCGCTTCGCAAAGCCTCCGCTTTGTCGTCAGGAAGCAAAATCGCTTGATGGTAGGATGCCGAGACATTCGCCCCGACAAACAGTGCATGTGCGTTCATGTAGGTCATGGCTGAATCCAAACAGTGACTTATTACATTCCATGATATAGCATAAGAAGGTTCGCGCCAACCAACATCTAGGGGGTATCCACAATGTATAAAGTTCTTTAGCGAACTAGGCTTGCTTGGGTTCTCTGCTTTCTGGTGGCAATCAGCTTTCCAATGAACTTTGCCTTTTTTCAGCCTCAATCTGATCCTAGCAAATGGCCTCGGACACTAACGGCGACACCTGGCACTTTTGGGCTGCTGATCGGGTTTCTTGGAGCAACGCCTACATGGCGCTGGTTTTGGAAGAAGTTCCCCAAACTAAACGAGTGGGTCTTTCCTGATCTTAACGGTGAATGGGAAACAGTCATGATGTCGAACATTTGCGTAATGGCGGAGAGCCATCCCGATTTTAAAAATGCCGACACCGACAAGATTTCGTATGAAATCTCGGGGAAATTCACCATCAAGCAAAACTGGTTTCGAATTAAGATTCTTTATGACGCGACAAACAAATATACAAAGTCGCGCACGCTGGTAGTCCAGCCCAAACGTGATGCTGATAAAGACTGTTTCAGCCTAGCTTACATCTATGTTGCCGAAACCATAGCGCCACAAAAAACCGATGAACAGCATCACTTCGGGGCCGCAATGCTGGAGGTCAACCCGGACTGGCAAGTGTTGTCAGGGCCTTATTGGACGAACCGAAACGCACAGAAGGGCCTAAATACTGCTGGCACTTTGGAGGCCAAACGTCTGTCACAGTGATGGCCGGGGGAATGCAACAGGGGGCGGCACGCCCCCTTTGCCGAGGACGGCGCAGCCGCCCGCAGCCAAGATGCGCGGTACTACCACCGCGCACATCTTGCGTAAGCCAGAATTTCTTAGTGAGGTATCAAATCAAGCAGGTATTACCCGGTAACACCACCGCCGCCTGAAAAAGCATCGCCTAAGCCGCCCTATCCAAACCAACCCTGCGGATGCCTCTTTGTATGGTGCTTTCTGATACGTCGAACCTTGCAGCTATTTCTCGGATCGATTTGCCATCTTGATGCACGCACCGATGCGCTTCGATAACGTCATCATCAGATAGCAGATGTGGCCGACCAATCTTCGATCCACGTTCCCGTGCTGCCTTTAATCCAGCCATGGTATTCTCGCGGATCAGATTGCGGCTAAATTCCGAGACCGCTGCGAACACATGGTAGACCAGCTTGCCGCCCAGTGTCGTTGTATCGATACCTTCGGTCAATGAGCAAAACTGGATGCCCTCATTGTCGAGCCGCGAAATGAGATCGGTCAAATGCAGCACCGACCTGCCCAAACGATCCAGCTTGTAAACGACCAGCGTATCGCCCTCACCGAGGGTATTGAGAGCCTCATCCAAGCCCGGCCTATCTGCTTTCGCGCCAGACACACCATGATCATAGTAAATCCTTGCACAGCCCGCTCGTTGCAGAGCATCAAGCTGCATATCCAGTTTTTGATTTTCGGTAGACACGCGGGCATAGCCAATCAACTGCCCATCGGGCAGCAATGGAGACAAGGGCGAAGGCCACATCACAGTCATAGTACGCTCCGTTTGGGGGTAGCAAAACCGATCCTTTTTGACCGTTTATCATTTTGATACCTCCACTGCCGTGCCGATGTCGCCAACACCTTGGAAAACAAGGTGTGACCCCATATTTGTATTTTCATAACATTCGTCATCTATATCCTAGTCACTAACCATCGGATTTGATTGAAACAAATGCTGGCTTCGCTGCCAAGTTTTCAGGCCATCACGAAGCGTTTTTTCCACTGAATTCTTCGAGTCGAAACGCCGACAGAAAGGCCAAACGAGGCGGTGCGTTTCGATATGCTATTTTTGATAGACGAAAATGCATAATTGATGGCTTGACAGGTAAGATAGCTTCAAAAAAGCTTGCAAATACGCAAGATTTTGCCTATATTTTGTTCCGCGGCGCATAAGAACAACAATATGCTGCAGAGGTGTGTGTCCGAAACGAATAAAAATTCGAGGACACGAATGGCAAAAGCCAGACAAACAAGTGCGATTTTTGGTGCGGTAACGGGCGCAGTGCTTTCGGCTGCCGCTGTGCTGTCGCCAACTGCATCCTTCGCGCAAGAGGCAACGCCAGTAGCGCAACCATTTGATGAATCTCTGTGGACACAAGAAACCTGGGAACTTAAAAAAGCTAGAGAAGCAGCCGGGCTTCACGTCAAATCCGCCGAAAATACCGTAGCGATCCTTTTTCACGTTGGGGATGATCTTCGTGCGCGCGCGCAAGCTGCCGCTGAAAAACACAACGTTTCTGCTGAGCATGCCCTGCAAGTGATGCTGAACCATATTGCAGAAGACTATACCCAGAAGTTTGATAGTCACGGCCTTGAGGCGAGAATGTTCTCCAGCACAAATCTGGATTCTAGAGCAAGTGGCCTTACATATATTCTCAGGATACGAGGAAGCGACAACGAAATTGGGTCAATTTCATATGAAGATGAAAGCGGGAACCCACTTCTAAATTTGGCGGAGGCCAATACCGAAATAGAGCGTGTTGCTAGAGCTGTCGCATATCTCAATCAACAAGCATCACTTGATACAGGTGAGCCTGTTCCAAATTTTGGTGGTTAACCCATTCCATTGTTCAATTTGAAGTCAATATTGCTTGCTAACTCAGTGTCTTTCGTCGTCACGGGTGGGGATGCTGCGGAGAACTGCTTGCCGAAATCATCGCTTGCGAAGTCTAAAGCGCTGTCATCACCAAACAAATCATCCAACGCGGCGTTAGACTGCTCAGCGTTATGATCGGATGAATACTCGTCGTTCCTAAAGTCTTCCAAAAAACCAAATCCATCTGCCTTCACGGCAACTGTCTGTGTTACATCAGAAACTACATCGGCTTGCTCCCATCCCTCACTCGAAGACTCGGCAGCCTTTGCTCTTTTGTCTTCAAGGCTCAGCCCAAGATCGTTGTCGATTTCCTTGATATCATTTACGATGTCATCACGTCGGCGGTTCAACCCATCCAATTGTCCTTGAAGGCCATCGCGCTCATTCCTGAGCGAACTTCCATGCGTGGCAAGAATTGCAGCCAAAGCATCAGCGGCTTCGGGATCGTTGGGGTCAATTGTCTTGCCGCTTTTGCGAAGTGCTTCGATCACTTCTGGGTGTTGGAGCGCGTCCTCGACTGACAATGAGCCTTCTTCTAGTCCATCGATAAGACTATCGACTGCCTCAATGCGTTCGTTTAGTTCGTCAATTTGGCCTACCAATTCAGCAATCTGAATATCAATAGCTGCTAGGTCATCGAGAAGCGCTTGTAACCTTCTCGCCTCACGGGCTTTCTTCTCTTGTTTCTTTTGGCGTTCCTCGTTCATTTTGGAAGCTGTTGCGCTGTCCGCACCGCGCAACGCCGCGCCGAGTTGCTGGGTATCGCCCATGTCCATTTGAACCTGAATGCCGCGCTTCAGGCCTTCATTTACCAGCGTTTCAGGTTGGGTCTCGTCTGGAGCTAATACAACTTTGGCCTCGCCAATAAACGCGCCTAATGTAAGCGTAGCTTTGAATTGTTGTTTGAGCGCCCCTGGCTCTTGCAATGCAGTCATTTCTTATTCCCCACACACGCGTCCAGTTCCTCGTTTATTCGGGTCGGATCGGTATGTTCGCGTTAAGTATGACCCGAATTAATTAACATTATGGAATTATTAATTCGAATTTTATCTAATTTTTACAATATATTAAATGATTTCTAGTAACGGTTGTATTTTATCAATAATTGATAGCTTTACACAATTATAGGTAGTAAATCGAGATGCAAACGCTCTAATCGTAAGGAATAAGGCACCAAATTTGATTTTGGTGAGGCTCAATCACCCCAGATATTCATGGCTTTTCGAATAAACCTGAGGTGAGATAGCAAAATCAAACTCTCGCGCCCTCTGGCTAATCTCTTGAGCTTGTTTTCGGTTAGACCTTCGGGCGCTGATGCATCGCCCACAATGAGCTTTCGAACGGAGGTGGTTCGCGCCGATAGGAAAACCTGCAACTCATCATCTACGCCGTCTGTAATTAAAACAAGGCGTCGTTCGTTCGCATCGCACGGCAACTCGGATTCAAATACGATGCTTCGATAGGCCTGCGTGACAGCGACAATGTTTTCAGCGTGCGCGCTGCGAGATTTGCCGCTCATCCATGCTACGATCATCCCTGACGTCAGATTTGATGTTGCCCCGACGAGATCGAGAGATTTAGCATATTGAAAAATCTTCGCCGCGCCAAAGCCAGTGCGTTCTTTCTCCGCTATGAGTGCGTCTAACGTATCTTGGGAAATCTCAATTCTGGTCGTTTTTCGTGGCAGCATATACATCGAGCATAGCATATTGGTCGCCGCGTTTCACGCATTTGAAAACATCGTAAAATCAAGTGAGCAACCACCATTCCAACTTGGTTGCCAGAAGACCTCCGATCAACGAACCGGGCCCAACAATGAGGTGAACGATCAAGCTATAACGAAAGCGCCCCAACAGCTTGAATGCAAGCATGGTCAACACTGACAGAACCACTCCAAAATTGATCAACATTACAAAAAACGGCCAAACGCCAGTGGACATTAGCTCGGGCGGCGCAGAAGGAACCCCCTCGGTAATGGCATCAAATTGCCCCAAAAATACGATTACATAGAAAGCCGTTGCAAGGAGTAACCAGTTAGCGACTGCAACAGCAGTGCAAAATCCAAGACTTGCCCGCCAACCACCTTGCTCAAATGAATACATCGCCGAAACACTTATAGCGCCATATGCGGCACAAATGGGCAAAACAATAAGTAAAATGAAGATTGGCACAAACCAGACGGGGAAACTCTCTGCTTGGGAAGCAAAAGAATTCAGAGCCATAAAGACAAAGTAACTGAGGGCAGCCCCGCCGGTGACGAAGACTAGCGAACGAAGCACTTCTGAATGAAGTCGATAATTTGAAGCAAGCCTATCATCTCGCAACGCGTCGGCTCGGCGCTTGAAACTTGGGTGGGTAAACGATCCCACCATGCGATCCAGCCCTGAAAACCACCACGTATTATTCCGAATTTCACGGCGCAATGACCTACGCATCCAGTCATCGACAGCCTCTCTATTTAAAGCGCGGCTTTCTCTGTCGGCTCTAAATTCTCGCGCATGGAGGCTTTGTCTAATCCAAAGGAGAAAGAAAACAGGGAAACCAATCAATCCCAGAATTGCCGTTATTGTTCCATTGAAGGACGTTTCAGCGGCCACCCCAGACAATACATTTGAAAGCAATACAAATGTGGCGATCAGAGAATACACGACGATAAAAAATGTTGTGATCCCAAAGATGCCGACGAAATGAAAAAATTTGGCGTCTCCGTTTTTGATGTGAGCATATTCGTGCCCTATCAACGCCTTCCAATCCTAATAGTGCCCCGCCAAATCCTGTTCATTGAAAATGATGTATTTGCGGAAGCCGAGATCGACGGCGCACGTAACGGCCCCCGCGCCCGCACGAATTCTTACACGATCATCACCGATTATTTGGGCAATGTCTGGCCGCTTAATTGGCTTGGACGCTTTCAGGGGGGCAAAGATGACTGTTGTGACATACCAGACGAGTGGCCCAAGAGTTATCAACGCGGCCAAAATGGAGCTAGCGTTGGCGATGCTCGGAACAGAAATAAAGAGAATTGGGATGAAGAGTGCCGTCGCAAGGCCGTCGATGGCTTGTTGCGGTGTCGTCGCTATTTTCTGACGCATCAGGTGGCTATATGTATATGGGCTTGATTGCCGAACATTGATCTGAGAGCGGCCTGAATCTCCGCAATTTCAGCATCTGACTTGGTCTCTTTGAGAGAGATCGTGATCTCAGGCAAGCGACCGTTGCCTGCTGCAAACACTGATGTCCCAACACTTTTTCCCTGCACAGCGTCAGGATCAACCAGATTCCCCAACTCGCCATCAAGAATGCGGTCATAAACCTCTCTGAGATCATAGTTCCCCTCGGCAGTGATCGTCATTTTCTGCACAGCAACGTCCTCGAATCTTGGCCTTTCCTAATTTCTAGGCGATAAACGCCGAAAGAAACAGAAGGGCTGAGCAGTTTCGATGCACCTAGCGTTCGTAAAAATCGCAAAAACGATTGAAGGCATAGCCGCGCATCTCGGGCTTGACGTAACCGCCAAGTGGGATGAGGTCGATGGCACACTTCGCGGAACATTGGTAGCAAAGCACCCTTCTGGGACTTCTGCTGACTCCCAAAAGAAATTGACCAACTTGATCTTCAAAGCTCAAGAGTTCGCGACCGCCAACAGCCTCACCGTGGATAGTACTTCCGGCGGCAGTGACAGTGACTCTTTCATTATTTTACAGATAGTTAGCGACATAGATTTGGACCAAATCGTCAAATCTGGTAAACTTGACTCTTATTGTAAATCTTTAATTGATTTTTTTGAGCACGAGTTGACCGAACGAAGACAAAAACGCAGCCGAAATGAACTACCGGACCCCGACAGGTCCCCTCAAGCACATGTTAATCGAAACCCACGAGCCACAAAACAGTTCAAAACAGATGTAGACCCCGAACTTTCTGAAAGAATTGATGCCTTTCGGCAAGCAACAGGCATGAGCAAACGGGAAATTACAGAAGCAGCACTCCAAGCCTATCTTGATCAGCAAGAACCAAAATAACCTATCCACCTTATTGACATATTATGGCGTACGCCATAATTATGAGTAAGACGTTTCGCTAAGATTCGAAAAACTCAAAGCCCTCGAGAACCATCGTTCAGAGGGCACTAGGAAGGTGCGCCAAATGGATACATTATGGACAACAACGGCACTGACTGGCGCAATGGCGCTCGTGAATGTCATGGGAACCGCGTCTTTAAAAGTTTCGGCTGAGCCAAATAAGCAAGCCTACTTCGCAGCCGGAATAGTTGCCTACATCATCGGCGCAACTCTTTTTGTCGCACTTCTCAAAGAACACAGTGTAGCGGTGCTCGCCGTCGCCTCCACAACACTTCAACTCGGCTTGATGATTTCCCTATCAATCTGGTTGTTCGAAGAGAAAATTAATTTAGTTCAAGGCTCTGCCATGTTTGTGCGGTTGTAAGCGCATCCATTGCGATGCTCGCAGCTTCAAACTGAGGGGTCGTCATGCATCAATCTCCTCAACGCGGAAGCTCAGGGCTGTCCGCTGCCTTTAACCCTCTTGCCACCCTTTCGGCACTCTTCGGCGCAGTCTTTGTCGGCCCTTCGATCTGGCCAGCTATTGAGCCGACTGTCTGGCAATCCCTGACGAGCCAATACGATCACAACACCGCGTTCTGGCTGGCATGGTGCATCCGCATCGGGACCTTGCCACTTGCTTTTACACTCATCCGTCTTGCGCTTCTCATCGGGTTTACAAGCCTGACAGCGTTTACGGCACGAAGGCTCATGTGAGCTGTTACTCGAAACCATGAAAGGAAAATATCATGGCACGATTTGCGAAGATAACCGTCAGAAAAAGGGGGCCAGATTATGGAACGGGGATCGCCATTGTCATCATGCTTGGCTTCATTGTGGCTGCCCTTTTCGGCCACGTACCAGCCTGGCTTCAATAGAGCAAGGAAAGTTCATGAGAGGTAGAAAACACTTAACTGCAAACGAGCGTTTCAACAACTTTGGCCTTGGCACCGTCGGCCTTGTTGTCGCATTCATGATCGCAAAATATGGCAACTTCGAATGGAATATTGCAATTTCCTTCGTCGTTGGACTGGTCGCATTAGGCGGCATTTTTCGTGGCCTCTTTGGCTTCGACGAAGTTTAACCCCTACTATCACAAAGGAAAAATTATGGAAAAAATGACAAAACATCACTCCGCTCTTGAGCGCGTCGGTTTGTTCTTCGGCGGTCTGGGCTTTGGCTATCTTACTCTCTTGGCACTTGGAAATTACAGCGGCGGCGGTGCGGCGCAGGCAGGGATTGCCTTGTTTGCATTGTGCTCGCTGGGTGGCTTTTACGGTGCCTTTGTTGGCAAGCAGTCGATCTAGAAAATAAGAAAGCGATCTCGCAAGATTTCTCGCGAGATCGCCCAAGATATCAACCAATAGTTTGGCTGGGAGCGGTGCGCCAACACCAACCCCAGCGCCTTCTCCCAAACATCGGGACAAAACGCAAAAAGAATTCAAATGATAGACATGGAGAGCCACCGACATGGGTCGGCGGGTTTTTGTGATGCGCGCATGCGCCGAAAAGCGGGGTTAAACCGCTCGAACGGCGCATTTGTCGGCATTGATGAAGCTGGGCGCGTATGCCGAAGTGATCAGCAATCAGCAATTTTGCTGTGTGGCGGCGCGAGATCGGGCAAAGGAAACCTCATTACAAGATGGCTTGTTGACGGGGCAATCGGTGACAAGAACGGCTCGCACAACATCATAAATATGGATTGGAAAGGTCAGGACAGCCCCATTGCGAGCCTACAAGTCACGCAGGGGGGCAGGATTTATACGTTCAATCCCCGCCGCAAACGTGATCAGCCGTCGCATCACATAAATCCTTTGTCACACTTAATGGCCAGTTCGCCGACACTCGTAGCAGACGCGCTTCTTAGTTCAGCAAGCTGGATACCTTACACTGATCCCAAGGCAGCATACTTTGAAGGCATGGCGCAAAAGTTAAATGCCGCTGTAAGCATCTCTCTGGTTCGCAAGAATGGCAATGTCACTTTACCTGAGATAGCGGACAAAGTCGCAGGACTCGGAACGGCCACAGAAGAGTGGCTGGACATGGAGTATGAAATCTCCATACAGCCAGAACCCGAAATTCGCGAGATTGCGACTGACCTCAGAAAACTGCGCGAGGGCAACTCTGATGCGGGCGGGTTTGCGGGCATCAAAAACGAAATTGCACGCAGCTATACTTGTCTCATGGACAGCCAAATGCGGGATGCATTATCGCCGCCATTTGACTTTTGTTTTTCTGACCTGACACGCGAAAACAGCCCACCTGCAATGGTCAGCATCATGGAAGACCTGGAATATGCAGAGGTCAGCGGGCCTGTAATTCGTGCGCTCTATACTTGCGCTTTGGTCTTCAAGCGGCGCGCACCGACGGCCCGCCCGCAGTTTTGGTGCCTCAATGAAATTGGCAATATCGGCGCGTGGCCACTGGCGGAAACCTTGGCCACGATTTCGGCGGGGTTTGGTATACGCACCGCCTATGTGGTGCAGTCCACGCGCCAACTCGAAAACCTGAAACGTGGCGCAAGCGAAGTCATTCCAAATTCATGCGGCACCGCCATTTACATGGGAACACGCTCCACTCAGCAAGCAGCGTTGATCAGTCGACAACTTGGCAAGATTACACTCAGTTTTGATGATATCACGACGCAGACACGCGCCCGCGCGGCAAAGTCAAAAGCCATGCTCGACATGGTACTCCATTATGCCGACCCCATCAACGCGGCGATGACAGCGGCACATCAAGATCAGCTCATAAATCATCAGCAAAAAATGGCGAGAGAACTGCGCTCCGTTGACGAGGTCATCAACGAAAAAAATGACCGCGCCTACGTCTTTATGCCCGGTGTTCTCGAACGTCCCTTCTACGCGCAGATTCCGAAATACTGGACTTGTCGAGACCTCGCCGGGAAATACCTTGGCGACCCTTTTCACGCCAAGCCCGGCACAGTCGAAATTGCGACATGGCTAGGCCAGCGACACCGCAAAATCATCACCGAACCCGTTCCACCCCAATATGCCGACTGGCCGCAATACCGTGACAGTGGCCAATGGTCTTACGTGAAAGGATACCGACCATGAGAAAGAAACATGCCGGAAATGTATATGCAGATTCGATGGTACCCCTACTATCTTTGTCACACCAGAGGATGTGACAGCTATGGCAAGTCTCTGCCACGGGACAAAGTAGAAACTGCGTTCGAAGGCTTTCTGCGCCGCCTAGTGCCCACAGACAAGCTTGTTCAGGTCGCAACAGCAATGTTTCGTGATGCGTGGAGTCAACGTACCGAGCAGGCCAAACAGGCAGACCGCGCTCTGGTAAAGCAAATTGCTGCAATCGATAAAGAAGTCGACGCGCTGCTGGACAACATCGTCCAGGCGAGCGCCCCTCGCGTGATTGCGGCTTTTGAAGCGCGCATCACCAAGCTTGATACCGAGAAGCAGATTTTGAGCAAAAGACGCACGCAAATTGCTGCGCCAAGCAAGGGCCTGGAAGAAATGTTAGAACTCTCCCTCAAATTCCTCGCAAGCCCTTGGAAAATATGGGCTACAGGCGATCTTTCCTTGCGCAGAACAGTCCTAAAACTGGCCTTAGCAGATCGCGTTCAGTATTATCGAAAAGACGGACTTAGAACACCAAAAACTACCTTACCATTCAAGGCCTTAAGCCATATCAATGACCAGTTTTTGAAAATGGTGCGGATGAGAAGACTCGAACTTCCACGGGTGTTACCCCACAGCGACCTCAACGCTGCGCGTCTACCATTCCGCCACATCCGCACGATAAATGGTCAGCGGTCTTTAGCCTGCCAAGGTAGCCTTGTGAAGAGTGATTTTTGCATTTTTCCAAAATCCACGAGAACAGACGGGATTGCGTGACAGACCTTTGCGCGCCGCCTCTGCTGCGGTATGGCTGCGCGTATGGTGGAATGGATCATCTCTGAGGGCCTGACCGATTTTCGCACGGCGGAGCGTTGGATGGAAACGCGGGCGACAGATATTGCCCAGGGCCGGGCGGCGGAATGCATCTGGCTGGTGGAGCATCCTCCGCTCTACACGGCGGGGACCAGTGCAAAGGAATCGGACCTGATCGACCCGGACCGCTTTCCTGTTCATGCAACCAAAAGGGGCGGGCAGTATACGTATCATGGACCCGGTCAACGCGTGGCCTACACCCTGCTTGATGTCGGCGCGCGCGGGCGGGATGTGCGCGCATTCGTTGAGCAACTGGAAAGATGGGTGATTTCGACACTTTCACAGTTCAACGTGACGGGGGAAATCAAGCAAGGCCGCGTCGGCGTCTGGGTGGAGCGACCGGAAAAACCCAAAACCGCGAACGGCGCAATTGCACAGGACAAGATTGCCGCCATCGGTATTCGGCTGCGCAAATGGATTTCCTTTCATGGGGTTTCCATCAACGTCGAACCCGATTTGAGTCATTTCAACGGGATCGTGCCCTGCGGAATATCCGAGCATGGCGTTACAAGCCTTGTGGATCTGGGGCTGCCTGTGACGATGAACGATCTGGATACCGCACTTATGCAGGAATTCGGTGAGGTCTTCGCAGGCCCCCTGCAGCCGGTGAAGTGGCGCGATTCGTAATTCAGCCACTTAAAACGCTGCCCTTTCGTCATGTCCGACACCGCGCCGCACGCCGAGGTACCGTCCCATCGGAATATGTACCACATCACCCGGTTTCGCCCTCTGACCAAGGGCGACAAAACCCCTGCCCGCGCATGAGGGAAAACTCCCGACACCACGCGCGCTGACAAACGCCCCCTCAGATCACCCGCTGCAAACCCTATATACTGTCAGCGCCATCGACGAGCTGTTGCTTTAACGCGGCATTCACCTCGTGCAAGTTCGCTTCGGCTGTTTTCTCTGCCGTGATGTCGAACGCGATGCCGATGTGGCGCAACACGCCCCCATCTGCCGCCCGTGTGAAAACCGTCTCAATCGAACGCAGCCAGACCTCATGACCATCGCGTGCGATTGCCCGATACTCCCAAACCGCTTGCTCATGATCGGCCAAGTCCTGCATTTCGGCCACATTGCCGGCAATGCGATCGAAATCATCATCGTGTATGATGGTTGGCAGTAAATCATCGCCCATCGCCTTGATGTCCTCCGGCGAATACCCGAGCAATTCCGCGATGCTCCGGTTGGAGTATTCGTTGCTCATGGTCTCATGATTGAACACATAAATGATGCCCGGCACCAGCGCCACGATCTGGCGCAAGAAGGTCACGCTGTCCGCATCGATCACGCTGGAGGATTCATACTGCCAGGGGATTTGTGCCAGTGCCATGGAGATCATCCTCTATACCCATACTCTTGTTGACCGCGGACATGGTCGGGGCATCAGATTGACACCTTGGGGGTAAAGGTTGCGTTAAAACCCAAGGCTGCCGGGGTCGAATCGCCACGAATACCCACCGGTATTAAGGCAAATGCGAAGGATAACGACCCGATCCGTTTGCGTGGCCGCAGGAATTTTCATTTTATCTTACACGTGCGGCATTAGGATCATTGCTCCTTGGCACAACACACTCTAAAACCGAGGTGAATCTATGGTCGGAACGGGAACCCCGGCCTGGACAAACACACAATCAGGAGGCACCGCATGGCAGACGCAGCCATTCACGGGCACGACCATCAAGACGAACGCGGGTTTTTCACTCGCTGGTTCATGTCCACCAACCACAAAGACATTGGTATTCTCTATCTGATCACATCCGCGTTTGTCGGGTTCGTATCAGTAGCCTTTACCGTTTACATGCGCCTCGAGCTGATGGAGCCGGGCGTTCAGTACATGTGTATGGAAGGCGCGCGTATGTTCGCCAGCGATGCGCTCTGTACACCCAACGGACACCTTTGGAATGTTTTGATCACCGGTCACGGTATTCTAATGATGTTCTTTGTGGTCATTCCGGCGCTCTTCGGCGGATTTGGCAACTATTTCATGCCGTTGCAGATCGGCGCGCCGGATATGGCCTTCCCGCGGATGAACAACCTGTCCTTCTGGATGTATGTCGCAGGCACCGCCTTGGCGATCTGCTCGGTCCTTGCACCGGGTGGTAATGATCAGGCCGGTTCGGGCGTTGGCTGGGTACTCTATCCACCGCTGTCCACGAACGAGGGCGGGTATTCGATGGATCTCGCGATTTTCGCGGTCCACGTCTCGGGCGCCTCCTCGATCCTTGGTGCGATCAACATGATCACGACATTCCTGAACATGCGTGCCCCCGGCATGACCCTGTTCAAAGTGCCGCTGTTCAGCTGGTCGATCTTTGTCACAAGCTGGCTGATCCTGTTGTCCCTGCCGGTTCTGGCGGGCGCGATCACCATGTTGCTGATGGATCGCAATTTCGGCTTTACCTTCTTTGATCCCTCTGGCGGCGGTGACCCGGTGCTGTACCAGCACATCCTGTGGTTCTTTGGCCACCCAGAGGTCTACATCATCATCCTGCCCGGCTTTGGCATCATCTCCCATGTGATCGCGACCTTCGCGCGCAAACCGATCTTCGGCTACCTGCCGATGGTCTGGGCGATCATCGCCATCGGTGCCTTGGGTTTCGTCGTCTGGGCGCACCACATGTACACCGTGGGCATGTCCCTCAACCAGCAGGCCTACTTCATGCTGGCCACGATGGTCATTGCGGTGCCCACAGGGGTCAAGGTGTTCAGCTGGATCGCGACCATGTGGGGCGGATCGGTGGAATTCAAAACACCCATGCTCTGGGCCTTTGGCTTTCTCTTCCTCTTCACCGTGGGCGGTGTGACCGGCATCGTGCTGTCGCAGGCCGCCGTGGACCGCTACTACCACGACACCTACTACGTCGTGGCACACTTCCACTACGTGATGTCGCTGGGGGCTGTCTTCGCCATCTTCGCCGGGATTTACTTCTACTTCCCCAAGATGACTGGCAAGATGTATCCTGAATGGGCCGGCAAGCTGCACTTCTGGACGATGTTCATCGGCGCAAACCTGACCTTCTTCCCGCAGCACTTCCTGGGTCGTCAGGGCATGCCACGTCGTTACATCGACTATCCTGAGGCCTTCGCCTACTGGAACCTGTGGTCAAGCTGGGGCGCGTTCCTGTCCTTTGCCTCCTTCCTCTTCTTCTTTGGCGTCATCGCCTACAGCTTGAAGTGGGGCCGCAAATGCACCGAAGCGAACCCGTGGAACGAATACGCGGATACGCTGGAATGGACCCTGCCCTCCCCACCGCCCGAGCACACGTTCGAGCAGCTTCCAAAGCAGGAAGACTGGGACAAGCAGCACAGCCACTAAGGCACACGTCAGAAACTTCCAGGAAAAGCCCCGCACCGCCGGGGCTTTTTCACATTCCGGGTCACCCGCAGTTTACCACTGACACATCGCCCCGACCTACCCCGCAGGCTCCGACGCAATACCGACGTGACACCGACGTCATACCGACAGACCATTTTGCTGATGTGACGGCCTCAAGAGACGCCCGCGCCATCAGCGAAAAACCACGTCGCACCCCTGTGGTCTGCGTGCCGCATTGCGCCGCGCCCCGCCCCTGCGGTAAACATCGATATAGCAACACCCCCGGTTATCTCACCCGCAACCAGACTGACGTCCCATCATGCCCTATCAATGGATTTCACAGCCCGACGAGACCCCGCAGACGTTGCGTCTGTGGCCGCATAATTCGCTGCCCCCGCAGGGGATGGCCGCCTTTGTGATGGCCACTTTCGCAATGATCCTGATCCCCGTGGTGACGATGCTCGGCTCGCCTGTGCTATGGGGCCTCCTGCCCTTTGTTTTATTGGCTGTCTGGGGCATATATCATGCCCTGCAACGCAACCGAAAAGCCCGCAATATCGTTGAGGTTCTGACCCTCAATGACGAGGAGGCACATCTGATCCGAACGGAGCCCACAGGCGCCACGCGGGAGTGGGATTGCAACCGCTATTGGACCACCATCACCAAATACGAAAAGGACGGACCGATCCCGCATTACGTGACCCTCAAAGGCATGGGACGCGAGGTGGAAATCGGCGCCTTCCTCAGCGAAGAAGAGCGTGTCGCGCTCTATGATGAGCTGCAACGCGCGTGGCGGCGCTAAAGCGTCATCCGGAAAAACCTGACTAATCCACCGCCGCCTGAAATCAATAATTTCAACGCGTTAGGGGATATGCGATGTTTTTGGCATCTCGTCAGACGCTCTGGGTCCGCCCCACTGGTTTTCTTCGCCCCAGAGATGGCGCAGCAAACCCGACTGTTCCGCAAAGCGATCCTCAAGAACAGTACATTCATAGATGCGATCTGTCCGAAAATGACGGAAGCCGGTGCGTAACTCACACCACCCTGCGACCATCACGCATTCCAGATGATAGATCAGCGCAAGTGGGCGGATAACGCGTATTGTGTCCGTGCCCTCACCACTGCGATAGGTGAGTTTGAGCTTTCTCGCATCACGGATGGCAGATCGCAGTGACGCAATCGACACGCACCCCTTTGACGGATCATCGCGCGGTGCGCCCCACGGGGACACCTGCAGCCAGTCGGCAGGACCGTGCAGCGCATCAACCTTCTGGTGAATACTCTTGGCCGCCGCCTCAAGCCCACTGTCCCCGGTGCGCACCAGCATCGCCAGCCCCACCCGCAGCGCGTCGATTTCATCGGCATCAAAATTCAGCGGCGGCAAGTCATACCCCGCACGCATCATGTACCCGATACCCGGTGCGCCATCGATGGGCGTCTGGCGTGCCTGCAAGGTCGCTATGTCACGATAGACCGTTCGCTTGGACACCTCCAGACGCACCGCCAGCGCATCCGCTGTCAACGGGCGCGGGGCTGCCCGCAAAAGCTGGATAATTTCGAACAGGCGGTCAGATCTGGCCATGGTGCACCCCTCTCGTCACTGCTGACACCTTATCACTCCCTGCTGACAACGTGCTGTCAGCAGGCTTGTGCGACAACAGTGAAAAAGAGAAAGGGCGCTTATGTACTCCTACGACGAATACACACTGTTACGGCTGCGTTTGGGGCGGTGGGATCCAGAGTTCACACCGAAACCCGTGCAGGTGCAGATCAAACTGATAAACTTTGAAAAATTGGTGCGCCGTATCAAGCAGTTGCTCCGCGGTCGACCGTTTCGGGTCAAAACCTGATCAGCTCAAACGTTCTTTGACGGTCGGACCAATTTTCCCGAAATCCATTTGGCCGGTGTACTTGCCTTTCAGCACACCCATCACTTTGCCCATGTCACGAATGCTCTCGGCGCCTATTTCGGCAATCGCCGCATCCACGGCGACTGCCGCTTCATCGTCAGACAGTTGTCGTGGCAAAAATTCTTCGATGACGGTGACTTCCTGACGTTCCCGCTCTGCAAGATCAAGGCGCCCGCCCTCTTCGTAGGCGCGCGCACTCTCGAGCCGTTGCTTCGCCATTTTGCCGAGGATCGCAAGAACCTCTGCATCGCCAACGCCTTCGTCGTTCCCGACGGCACGCGCTGCAATATCCTTGTCCTTGATAGCAGCATTGATAAGGCGCAGCGTCGATAGACGGTCCGCTGCCTTGTCTTTCATCGCCTGTTTCAACGCGGTCGAAACCTTCGTGCGCAAATCCATCGCTCACATTCCTTTTTGACTGTCCCGCGCCGATTGTCCTGTTGCCGAACGGGCGCGGTAAGGGGCAGACATTACCCAAAGCCCGGCGCCGCCGCAACACCCGCCGCTGCGTCATGTCGGTCGCGTCACAAGCGCAGCCAGCACGTGCCAATCCGCTTGACCCGATCTGTCCGCCCGTCTAGGTATCGCCAGATTTCGTCGGCATCCTTTTGCAGAAAGGTCATCCCATGACTGTCCCCGCGTCCGAGCGTCCAACCGCCTGTCTGGCTCTTGCGGATGGCACCCTGTTTTACGGGATGGGATTTGGTGCAACAGGCCAAACCGTGGCGGAGCTTTGCTTCAACACGGCCATGACCGGCTATCAGGAGATCATGACGGACCCTTCCTATGCCGGGCAGGTCGTCACATTTACCTTTCCGCACATCGGCAACGTGGGTGTGAACCCGCAGGATGACGAAACCGCCGACCCTGTAGCAGCGGGAATGGTGGTTAAGTGGATGCCCACAGAGCCGTCAAACTGGCGGGCCATTCAGCATATCGACGATTGGCTTACGGCCAGAGGACGAATCGCCATAGGCGGCGTCGACACCCGGCGTCTGACGCGCGCGATCCGTCAGTCCGGCGCGCCCCATGTGGCGCTGGCCCATGATCCGAGCGGCAATCTGGATGTTGAAGCGCTCGTCGCTGCTGCGCGCGGTTTCAGCGGGCTGGAAGGCGTTGATCTCGCCAAGGAAGTCACCTGCGCACAGTCCTATCACTGGAATGAAATGCGGTGGGCCTGGCCCGAAGGCTACACCGCGCAAACCGAGCCGAAGCATAAGGTCGTCGCGGTTGATTACGGCGCCAAGCGCAACATCCTGCGCTGCCTTGCAAGTGCCGGCTGCGATGTGACGGTGCTGCCAGCAACGGCGACATATGAGGATGTGCTTGCACACAAGCCGGACGGTGTTTTTCTGTCCAACGGGCCGGGTGATCCGGCGGCAACAGGTAAGTATGCGGTGCCCATGATTCGAGGCGTGTTGGATAACACGGACCTTCCGGTCTTCGGGATTTGTCTGGGCCACCAGATGCTGGCATTGGCGCTTGGCGCACAAACCATCAAGATGAACCACGGACATCACGGGGCCAATCACCCGGTCAAAGATCATGACACCGGGAAAGTGGAAATCACGTCGATGAATCACGGCTTTGCCGTTGATGCGCAGACGTTACCGGATGGGGTCGTTGAAACGCATACATCGCTGTTTGACGGGTCCAACTGTGGCATTCGCATGGATGGTCGGCCTGTCTGGTCCGTGCAGCACCACCCCGAGGCAAGCCCGGGCCCACAGGACAGCTATTATCTTTTCGAACGTTTCGCCAAAGCGATGGCAGATCGGGCCGCTTAGGTCGTTGCGCACCTGCGCTTTGGGTTGAATGATCCATATTTCAACGCGAGGGCGCTTGAATGTGAGCATTGGTTCGAGCCTTTGACGTCCGACGGTACAACCTGTGCAATGTCGTGTTTTGGCCGTTGGCGATGGCTTACGGTTTTAACCTTTATAGCCATCAACCTATAGGGGGCCACGAGACCCCTGCACACCTGAAATTCGTATTTGCCGGAGTGTCTCGGTGACCGCGTAACGGTTACACTGGATAGCACTGGCGCGATTATTGCAGGCGCGCGACCAAGCGCACCCTTTGTTTGTATTGCCGCCGCATCCGAACATGTGCCGCCTGACGGATCTCGGGTGATGACCGCCTCTCGGCCCCGATCTGCGCTTTCGCATCCTCCTAACAGATTTAGACGCGATAATTTGCAGTTCCAAATGAGACGTCGCACCAAGGTTTTCCTGCCATTTGGCTCGCTGAACGCTGTCAGTCACATCGGCGGTGAACTGCAGAAGTAAAGGCATGTTAAGCATATATGACTATTTCAGAGTGATGGTTCGTTGCCAAAAATTCGCAGACCTTGGGCAGAGTGAAAGTGCCCCAACCAACTGATTGGCGCCGCGATGCGGATTAACAGAAATATCCACGCACTGTTTTCGGTAACAGTTCATTAACTGCGATCTGCAAGACTGCATCGTCCTCTAACGATGCAAGGCAATCGACGATGAATGACATTCACCTGCGTTTGTCTGACAACAAATCCAACGCGCCCCCCGTAACGCATCCTCCCATTGGCCGCCTGTTGGTGGACCGGGGCAAGATTGCGCCAAACGACCTGACCCATGCGTTGAATTTGCAGCGTCGCATCGATGCGCCATTGGGTGACATCATGATCTCCGAAGGGCTGATCAACAAAAAGGATGTGTTGAGTGCGCTGGCCGCACAGGCAAGGGCAGAAGGCGCCGATCTGGAGCTGGAGCCGCCGGCCATGGAGATGGCAAACCGACTGCCTGCTTCGCTGTGTCTGCGCTATGGCGTGGTTCCATGGCGCGAAGACGCGCGGGCGCTTTATGTCGCCACCAGCAGCCCGACGGGGTTTACGCAGTTGCTGGAAGCCTGCGGTCCTCAGGAGCGACAGCTTTTTCCCGTCATTGTTGATGACGCACAAATTCAAGCCCATCAGAGCCGTCTTTATGGCAGTGAGTTGGCGCAAGGGGCCGCCTCGCGTGTCCCTGTGGAGGAAAGTTGCCGCAGTTGGGCAGGTCGCGGGCGTCACCGTCTGATCTGGGCGGCCGCCGCCTTTTGTCTGCTGGCGGCATCGCTGGTTTTTGCCCCGTCTTGGTCCATCACTGTGCTGGCCCTCTGCGCGATCATCACGCTGTTGATGACCAGCACTTTAAAAGCTGCTGCGTTGTTCATTTACCTCAGGAGCGGACAATCGGCGCACGCTCCTCCTGTAGACTTCAAGCCGTTTCGCATGCCGCGTGTGTCCGTTCTGGTCCCCTTACTCAAGGAAAAGGAAATCGCCGGACAGTTGATCGCACGTCTCAGCCAATTGACCTATCCCAAATCCCTTTTGAACGTTGTGCTCATACTCGAAGAGGGCGACACCCTCACGCGAGAGACGATCAAACGCACTGAACTGCCCGACTGGATGAGCGTGATTGAAGTCCCCGAGGCGGGCGGGCTGACCACCAAGCCGCGCGCGCTCAACTATGCGCTCGACTTTTGCAAGGGATCAATCATCGGTGTCTGGGACGCTGAGGACTGGCCCGAAGCCGACCAGATCGAGAAAGTCGTCACACGCTTCAACACCGCCTCCGATAACGTCGTCTGTTTGCAAGGCATTTTGGATTATTACAATTCGCGCA
This sequence comes from Roseobacter litoralis Och 149, assembly GCF_000154785.2. NCBI lineage: Bacteria > Pseudomonadati > Pseudomonadota > Alphaproteobacteria > Rhodobacterales > Roseobacteraceae > Roseobacter > Roseobacter litoralis. The sequence continues at coordinate 1,102,288 of NC_015730.1, read as the reverse complement.
GCTCATGGCTCGCACGCTGTTTTACAATCGAATACGCCATGTGGTGGCGCATCGTTATGCCGGGCATTGCCCGCTTGGGCCTTGTGGTGCCGTTAGGGGGCACAACCTTGTTCTTCAAACGCTCAGCACTTGAGGAACTGGGCGGCTGGGACGCGCATAACGTAACCGAAGATGCCGATTTGGGCGTACGGCTCGCGCGGCATGGCTACAAAACAGAACTCTTGCCCACCGTCACGCGCGAGGAGGCCACCAGCCGACCATGGGCGTGGGTGCGACAGCGTTCCCGATGGCTCAAGGGCTTCATGATCACCTATTTTGTCCATATGCGCCGCCCCGGCGCGCTTTTGCGCGATCTGGGCTTCTGGCGGTTCATGGGCGTGCAGACCATTTTTCTTGCCGCTGTGTCGCAGTTTGCAGCAGCCCCCGTATTGTGGAGCTTCTGGCTCACTTTTTTTGGCGTGGCCCATCCCGTGACCATGACCCTGGGCGCACCAATCATGTGGGGGCTTGCCGGGTTTTTTATTACCACCGAAGCCCTCAGCCTCGCCTTGGGCGTGGTGGCGGTCTCCGGAAAAGGACACCGTCACCTGATCCCCTTCGTACCCACCATGATGTTCTATTTTACACTTGGCACGGTCGCTGCGTACAAAGCCTTGTGGGAACTGGTGCGCGCGCCCTTCTTCTGGGATAAAACCCAACACGGCGTGAGCGCACAAACCGACCCAAATCCTCGAAAACCGGGTTTGGAAGACGGTTGCTAGACCTCTTCCTCGCGGCGTTTTGCATCCTGCTTTAGTCGCGTTATGAACGCCACGGAAATGTGGTCTCTGAGGGCCACATAGGCCGCTTCTTCGTTCTTTTCCTCAATGGCACGCACGATCCCGTCATGTTCTGCCTGCGCAATCGCGCCGCGACCCTGCGCTGCCAGCGACGTCGTCGCCATCAACGCCATCGTGCGATGCACCAGATCAAGTTGCTGCACCAGATATCTGTTGTGCGAGGCAAGATGCACCTGCTTGTGAAACCGCCGATTCGCCCGCGCCAAAGCGACCGGATCATCAATAAGAGCATTGTCGGCCTCAACCATCTCGCGCAGAATGCGGACCTCTTCCGGCGTTGCATGTTGCGCGGCCAATCGCGCCGCCAGACCTTCCAGCTCACGGCGCACGACATACAATTCCGCCATCTGATTGTGATCCAAAGACGCGACAATCAGGCTTCGACCATCCCGTGCCAGCAAGGACTGCGTCTCAAGGCGCTGCAGCGCTTCGCGGATTGGCGTACGCGAGACACCGAAACGCTCTGCAAGCTCGCTTTCGACCAGCCTGCTGCCCGGCCTGTAAATCCCGAGGTCAATCGCTTCGAGGATCATCGAATAGGCATCTGTATTCTGAGGCTTTTGCATGGTCTGAGGTGGCCTTTCGTTTCTCTCTTTTCATCTTAACGACGCCACAAGGCGACACGCAAGCCCTGCACACTTGCCTTGGCTCTCCTGAGCTTTTAGGACTAGCGGATGGTTAAAGCTGCTTTTTCGGATGTGCGCCACTGGGTCTTTGATCTTGACCACACGCTATACCCCCCATCTGCCCGTTTGTTTGATCTCATCGAGGTGCGCATGACCGCATATGTCATGCAAGCGCTTGGGGTTGAGGAGCAGCAGGCAGATCACTTGCGCAAACAGTATTGGGCGGAACATGGCACAACACTTGCAGGTCTCATGCGCGAACATGATGTCGATCCGGGCCCCTACCTGACGGATGTACATGATATCCCGCTGGATCGCCTGTCACCTGATCCGCAACTGGCGAAAAACATTCGCGCCCTTCCCGGGCGGCGCATCGTTTACACTAACGGCTGCGCACCCTACGCCGAAAGGGTGTTGGAGGCGCGCGGGTTAGCAGGCGTCTTTGATGCGGTTTACGGCGTTGAACATGCGGACTTCATGCCCAAACCGGACCATGCAGCCTTCGAAAAAGTATTTGCCAGAGATGGCGTGCAAACCAAGACCGCCGCCATGTTCGAAGATGACCCCCGCAACCTCAAGGCACCACATGCCATGGGCATGCGCACGGTCCATGTGGCAGATCAAGCGGACAACGGCGATCACATCCATTTCCACACCGATGATTTAAGCGGGTTCCTGGCAAGGATAATTTAACCGACCAAATGCGACAATCAGGCTCATTCCGCAGTGCAGCGGGCATCCTATCTACCAATTAGACCAAACAGGAGAGTTTAATGAGCCTTGCTGCCACACCGACCCGATTGCCGCTTTGGCAGCGGATGTTTTTCGCGCTTCCCATCATCGGCTGGATCGCAAAAGACCTTCTTTTCGGGGATAAAAACAACGTCTGGTTCGCGCTGATCGGTTTTGTAAGCCTCTGGCTGTCGTCTGCGTTGATATTCGGGTTGCCCGGTCTTTACCTGCCGGCCCTCGCGCTGGTGCCGATCATTTTTGTGACTCTTCTCTTCATTACCTGGGCCTAGGTTCGTGATGGTCATCCAGATCTGATCCGGATATTCCGGGCGTAACGGAACGGGAATGCTATGACAGATCTAACGTGTGATATTCTGATATCGGGTGGTGGTATCGCAGGGCTTACGGCGGCAGCCGCGTTCGGCACCGCAGGTTTTGATGTGATCTGTGTTGATCCTTCCCCGCCGATCACCGATCGTGCCGATCTAAAGGCTGATATGCGTTCAACCGCCATGTTGCAGCCCGCACGCGAGGTGTTAACCGCTGCGGGCCTGTGGGACCGGCTAGCGCCGCACGCCTCCCCCTTGCAGGTCATGCGCATCGTGGATGCTGGCGGGCCAGAGCCACAAGCGCGCATGACAAAAGACTTCAACGCCTCGGATGTGTCGGATCTGCCTTTTGGTTGGAACCTGCCCAATTGGCTGCTGCGCCGCGAAATGGTGGAGCGGCTGACTGAATTGCCAAATGTCGATTTCCGCCCCGGCACAGGAACGAAATCCCTGTTCACGCGGGAAAACGAGGCCCGTGTCGGATTGACGGATGGATCGCGCGTGCGCGCCAAACTGGTGGTGGCCGCGGATGGGCGCGCCTCGCGCATGCGCGAAGCCGCAGGTATCCCGGTAAGCACCACCCGCTATGGGCAAAAAGCGCTGGCATTTGCCGTAAAACATCCGATCCCCCATGAAAACGTATCGACCGAAATACATCGCACGGGCGGCCCGTTCACCCTTGTACCGCTTCCGGATCATGAGGGGATGCCATCGTCGGCGGTGGTCTGGATGGATGACGGCCCCGTGAGCCAACAGCGTTTCCATAGCGAAGTGGAGCGCTTCGAAGAAGAGATGTCTGAGCGCAGTTGCTATTTATTCGGTCCGCTATCTCTCGCCTCCCACCGCACGATCTGGCCGATCATCACGCAAAAAGCCGACCGCCTGTCCGGTGAGCGCCTCGCGTTGATCGCCGAAGCGGCCCACGTTGTGCCGCCCATCGGGGCGCAAGGTCTGAACATGAGCCTTGCCGATACATCGACGCTGCTGGCGCTTGCGCAGGAACGCCCAGAGGGGCTTGGTGATCGCAAGATGCTGGATGCGTATCACAAGGCACGCGATAACGATATTGCCCTGCGGGTGCGCGGGATTGACCTGCTGAACCGTGCCAGTCAAGTGCACACGCCCGCCCTGAGAGACGCGCGTGCCATGGGGTTGAATGCCCTATATGCGCTCGGTCCCGTCCGGCGCACCCTGATGCAGATGGGACTTGGCGTCAGATAACGTCGTCCAGCACCCGCGACAGGCGGGCAAGGGTCCCATCGACGTCATAAAGCTTGTCTAGCCCAAAGAGCCCCAGACGGAATGTTCTGAAATCAGCCGGTTCATCGCACTGAAGCGGCACACCCGCCGCGATCTGCATGCCCTGCGCCATGAACTTCTTGCCATTCTGGATATCCGGATCGGCGGTATAGCTGACCACGACGCCCGGTGCGCCAAACCCATCCGCCGCGACCGAAACGACCCCTTTTGCGGCCAGCATGTCGCGCACCCGGTTGCCAAGGTCCCATTGTGCATCCTTCAGGCGCTCAAAACCGTACTCCCGCGTTTCCAACATTGTGTCGCGGAACGCGCGCAACGCATCCGTAGGCATTGTCGCGTGATAGGCATGCCCGCCATTTTCATAGGCCTGCATGATGCTGTGCCACTTGCCCAGATCAATCGCAAAACTGTCCGACTGCGTCTCGGCCAAGCGTGCCACGGCACGGTCCGACAGCATCACAAGCCCCGCCGACGGGGACGCGGACCAGCCTTTCTGCGGCGCTGAAATCAGCACATCGACACCGGTTTTGCGCATATCAATCCACGCGCAGCCCGACGCGATGCAGTCCAGAACCATCAACGCGCCGACCTCATGCGCGGCGGCCGCCATCGCGGTGACATAGTCATCCGGCAGAATGACACCCGCACTTGTCTCAACGTGCGGTGCAAAAACCACATCCGGTTTTTGCTCGCGAATGGTCGCGACAACCTCTTCGATTGGCGTCGGTGCAAAGGGGGATGGGCTGGCGTTTCCGGTCTGGCGTGCCTTGAGAACCGTGGCCCCCGACGTCAATCCACCTGTTTCGAAAATCTGGCTCCAGCGGTAAGAAAACCAGCCATTACGCACCACCAATACGTCCGCATTGCGCGCGAATTGCCGGGCGACCGCTTCCATCCCGAAAGTCCCGCCGCCCGGGATGATCACCACCGCGTCCGCACTGTAGACGTCTTTGAGCATACCAGAAATGTCGTTCATCACCTGCTGAAAAGCAGCGCTCATGGAGTTCAACGACCGGTCGGTGAACACAACCGAAAACTCTTCAAGGCCATCGGGGTCAATTGTGTCAAGCAAGGCAGCCATTTGTATTCTCCTATTCATTCTAGAGTCCCGTTCTAGCGCGCCCCGGGACAAGGGGCAAAGCCTGCTTTGACGCACCTGTGCATATTCTTACCCGTCGCCTATAGCGGCCCGGGCAAGCGTTCCTCGCTCAAAAGCACATTCGCCTCGACCTCACCAGCACCGGGCAGTGTCATGATCCGGCGGCGCAGCACGCGTTCAAAGTCGGGCAGATCACGCGCCACCACGCGCAGGCGGTAATCATAGAGCCCCAGAACATGCTCGACCTGCTGCACTTCGGGGATCGCGCTGACCGCCCGCTCAAAATCTTCAAGGCTGACGCGCCCCTTGGTGGCGAGTTTTACGCCCAGAAAGACCGTGACCCCAAAACCAAGGCTTTGCGCATTCAGGCGCAGGCGGCGACCCCGCAACACCCCCGCCGCCTCAAGTTTGCGAATGCGTCGCCATGTCGCAGGCTGTGACAGGCCAAACCGCCGCCCCAATGCGCCGGCACTTTGCAACGCGTCATCGGCAAGGGCGCGCACAAGGCGTCGGTCAATATCATCCAATTCGATCATATGGGCAGTGCCTCTTCGGATTTGATCCGGGCGATCTGCATCAGGGCTTCGATGTCGGCGATATGCGGCAGGGTCAGAATGCGGTCGCGATAAATATCGTGATAATGTGGCATATCCCGCGCGATGATGTTCAGACGCGCATCAACGCGGCCCAGAAAGGTCTGAATTTCCGTAACCTCGGGAACACCCCGCGCCGCTTCGATGAATTCATCAAACGCCCGCGCGACGGTCTTGTCCAAAGTGACACGCAGCGATACCTCAACCGAATAGCCCAACGCAGCCCAATCCACGACCGCGCCCACTCCTTCTATAACGCCTGCGTCCTGCATCCGCGCCAGCCGTCGTGCGGCCTTTCCGGGCGAGATCCCGACACGTTCAGCCAATTCGGCCGAATTCAGGGTGGCGTCCGCTTGCCAATGGCGCAAGAGACTCCGATCAACCGTGTCGAGCATGATTTTACCGTTTTCTATTAAATTAACAAATGAATACTGCAAAAACTGTAGAATTTCCAGAGACTCAATCGCTGGTATTACCGGGATATGCGGGTATTGTGCACCCCAGCATAAACCAAACAGAAGGAGCGCCCGACATGCGCGTTTATTACGACAGAGATTGTGATGTAAACCTGATCAAGGACATGAAAGTCGCCATTCTCGGTTATGGCAGCCAAGGTCACGCGCATGCGTTGAACCTGCGCGATTCAGGTGCCAAGAACCTCGCCGTTGCGCTGCGCGAAGGATCTGCCTCTGCCGCAAAGGCCGAAGGCGAAGGCCTGCAGGTCATGGGCATTGCCGAAGCCGCCGCATGGGCCGACCTGATCATGTTCACCATGCCCGATGAGCTTCAGGCCGAAACCTACAAGAAATACGTCCATGACAACATCCGCGAAGGGGCCGCAATCGCATTCGCGCACGGTTTGAACGTCCATTTTGGCCTGATCGAACCCAAGGAAGGCATCGACGTCATCATGATGGCGCCAAAGGGCCCCGGTCACACGGTGCGCGGCGAATACACCAAAGGCGGCGGTGTTCCCTGCCTTGTTGCAGTGGACAAAGACGCCTCCGGCCGCGCGCTGGAAATCGGACTGTCCTATTGCTCTGCCATCGGCGGCGGGCGCTCGGGCATCATCGAAACCAACTTCCGCGAGGAATGCGAAACCGACCTCTTTGGCGAACAGGCCGTTCTGTGCGGTGGCCTCGTTGAACTGATCCGCATGGGCTTTGAGACCCTTGTCGAAGCAGGTTATGCGCCGGAAATGGCCTATTTCGAATGCCTGCACGAGGTTAAATTGATCGTTGATCTGATCTATGAAGGCGGCATCGCCAACATGAACTACTCGATCTCGAACACGGCGGAATACGGCGAATATGTCTCCGGCCCGCGCGTCTTGCCCTATGATGAGACCAAAGCACGCATGAAGGCGATCCTGACGGACATCCAGAACGGCAAATTCGTCCGTGACTTCATGCAAGAGAATGCTGTGGGCCAGCCACACTTCAAAGCGACACGTCGCATCAATGACGAGCACCAGATCGAAGCAACAGGCGAAACCCTGCGCGGGATGATGCCTTGGATTTCTGCTGGTAAGATGGTTGATAAATCCAAAAACTAAGCGTCCAATATCTCTGATCGATGCTCACCCCGGCGCAAGGCGTCGGGGTGACTTTTTTAAACAGAAAGAACATGTGTCCCAACAGCCCCGCATAACAGCTACCAGCTGGCTTATGGTCGCGATCCTTGGCGTGACGTGGGGCGCAACATTTCTTGTTACAGAAATCGCCCTTGAGGGTATGACGCCGTTTTGGCTCGCGGCGGGTCGCATCGGGTTTGCAGCAATTCTGATGACAGCCATTTGGGGGGCCTTGGGGTTTCGCCTGTTTGAAAGCCCGCCCGACCGGAGCGTCTGGGGCGCAACCCTTTTCATCGGCGCGTTCAGTTCCGCCGTTCCCTTCATTTTGCTGGCGTGGGGTCAGCAGTTTGTCACTGCCGGATTTGCAGGCGTCTCAATGGCGGCTGTGGCGCTGATCGTCTTGCCACTTGCGCATTTTCTGGTGCCCGGCGAAATCCTCACCCTTCGCAAAGGGGTCGGGTTCGTCATCGGGTTTGTCGGCGTCTGCATTTTGATCGGCGGTCAGGCTTTTGACACAACCGGCGCCAGTCTCGAGCCCCTGGGCCGCGTCGCCTGTGTTGGCGCGGCAAGTTGTTACGCCGTCTCTTCAATCGTGCTGCGCCGCTTGCCTGCAGTGGATGCCATCGGGCTGTCCACGCTTTTGCTGTTGATCGGCATGGCGGTCGTGGTTCCCGCTGCGTTTATCGTCGAGGGCCCTCCGGTGGTGCCGGACAGCAAAACGCTGTGGGTGCTGGCCTTTTTGGGGCTGGTGCCGACCGCAGCTGCGAGCCTGCTGCGGGTGCTTGTGGTGCGCACAGCGGGCCCGGTGTTCATGTCACTGGTCAATTATCAGGTGCCTGTGTGGTCTGTCGTATTGGGCGCGCTTTTGCTGAGCGAGCCGCTGCCCCCCTCCCTGCTTTGGGCCATGATCCTGATCCTGAGCGGCGTTGGCCTCAGCCAATACGGATCACTTAATCGGCTGTTCAGGCGCGGCTAAACCGCCTTGCGTAAAACCTGAGTCACCCACCGCTGCCCGAAATCAGAGGTTTCAACGCGTTGGGTGATATGCGATGTTTCTGATATTTCGTCAGACGCTTTAGGTCCCGCCCACGGCATCCGCAACAGCTTCGACAACGCTATCAACCGCCCGCTCCATTACCGTCTGATCCTCGTGTTCTGCCATCACACGCACCAGTGGTTCGGTGCCGGATTTGCGGATCAACAGACGCCCCTTAGCGGACAGATCAGCCTCCGCCGCCGCAATGGCGGCTTTGACGCGGGCGTCCTCAAGCGGGGTTTGACCTGCTGTAAACCGCACGTTCTTGAGCAATTGCGGCACTGGTTCAAATCGGTTCAGCAAAACGCTTGCGGGCTGGTCGGCTTGCGTCATCGCCGCCAGAAACTGCAACCCCGCCATCAGACCGTCCCCCGTGGTCGCGTAATCCGTCATCACGATGTGACCCGACTGCTCCCCTCCAAGGTTAAACCCCCCGGCGCGCATCCGTTCGACCACATATCTGTCGCCAACCGCGGTGCGTTCCAGCTTCAGCCCCAGATCGGTCAGGAAATGTTCCAAGCCAAGGTTGGACATCACCGTGGCGACAAGCGCGTTATTCGCCAGTTTGCCGCGTTCCGCCCACCGCTGCGCCATAAGGGCCATGAACTGATCGCCATCCCCAACCTTGCCCGTTTCGTCGATCAGGATCACGCGGTCGGCATCGCCATCAAGGCAGATGCCCACATCAGCACCATGCGCCACGACCATTTCTGCCGCGGACTGCGGGTGCGTTGATCCGCACCCTTCGTTGATGTTCTTGCCATTAGGGGACACGCCCATCGGAATAACCGTAGCACCCAGTTCCCATAATGCCTCAGGTGCGACACGGTGCGCTGCACCATTTGCGCAGTCGATGACAACTTTCAGCCCGTCAAGCCGCCGCTGGCGAGGAAAGGAGGTCTTGAGCCGTTCGATGTAGCGAAAACGCCCATCATCAATGCGTTTGGCCCGCCCGATATCATTCGCTTCCACGGCATCGACACCGGACGCGATCAGCGCTTCGATCTCCTGCTCGGCCTGATCCGACAGCTTGAAGCCGTCAGGGCCAAAAAACTTGATCCCATTGTCACAGGCCGGGTTATGGCTGGCCGAGATCATCACCCCAAGGTCCGCGCGCATCGACCGTGTCAGCAGACCGACCGCAGGTGTGGGCACCGGCCCCAGCAACAGCACATTCATCCCCGTGGAGGTCAGACCCGCCGTCAGCGCGTTTTCAAACATATAGCCTGATAAACGTGTATCCTTGCCGATCACCACACGGTGCGCGACCGATCCATCACGCCGGAAATATTTACCGACGGCGGCACCGATACGCAGCGCCATCTCGGCTGTCATCGGGTGCTGATTGGCTTTGCCGCGCACCCCATCTGTTCCAAAAAGCTTATCCATGCCCATGTCCTGCCACGACCGCACGCCAAAGCGCAATGGCCTGCAGGGTCTGTGGCACGTCATGAACGCGCACAATTTGTGTCCCATGTTTCAAAGCCGCGAGCGCGACCGCCAATGACCCCGGCATCCGGTCACGCGCCTTTTCGGCCCCGCCGAGTGTTCCGATGAACTTTTTGCGCGACGCCCCCAACAGGATCGGCACGCCCAACGCATGAAACAGGGACAGATGCGATAGCAGTCTGAGATTGTGCTCAAGCGTTTTGCCGAAACCAATCCCGGGGTCAGCAATGATCTGATCGCGCGGCACACCGATCTGCACCAGCCGGTCAATTTGCAGCGCCAGAAAGTCGTATACATCCAGCAGCACGTCGTCATACTCGGGTCGGGCCTGCATGGTTGCGGGATCCCCCTGCGCATGCATGACACAGACGGGCACCTGCCGCGCAGCACAAAGCGGCGCGAGATCAGCATCAAACGTAAACCCGGAAACATCATTCACCAATGTGGCCCCCGCGTCGATCGCGGCCTCGGCGACAGGTGTTTTGCGGGTGTCGATCGAAATGGCCATCGCGTGGCCCGCCTGGCGCAGAGCTTGAATAACTGGCGCTGTCCGTTCGATTTCTTCCAGTGCTGGCACCAGCTGTGCACCCGGTCGGGTGGATTCCCCCCCCACATCAAGGAGGTCCACACCGACCATTTGGGCCGCACCTGCCAAAGCGTCAGCAACCGAATGATGAGTGCCGCCGTCCGAAAAGCTATCCGGCGTCACGTTCAAAATCCCCATGACACGCGGTTTGTTAAAATCCAGCCCGGCAATCGACACGCGTTCTCGGGTGAGAGTTGTCAAAACAGCCGGTGGCGCATCCGTGGCGGGAATGACCTGTGACGGGCGCCCCCGTTCCAGCACCTCGACATCCGTAAACCACGTCCAGCCCCCGGCCAGCGACATAGCACCGCGCGGGCGCACGGGCCCCGATTGCAGGAGCGGGCGAAAATAGGGCTGCACGTCTACCAGACTTCGGCGTCGATCGAAACGCTGCGAAGTGGCACAGACGCCTCGGTTGGCAGTGCGGCCCCAATGACGACCATTTCGCGCGCACCAAGGGTTGCTGCAAACCATGCAGCCAAGGCAACAGCATCGCGCGGTTGCGCGGATGGACCGTCCACGGCATCAAGTACAATCTTGGATGGCGCCCATACCGAGGACTGGCCGTTTTTCATCGCCCAATCAAGCTCTGTGCGGGTCGAAACCACCACACAGCGGTCGTCCTTGGAGGCCAGCACCCAGGCATTCTGCTCAATGGCCAGCAGGTCGATCCGGCGTTGCGCCATACGATGGTTGATCTGCGGGGCCCGTGTGAGTGATGCGCCCACACAAAACACCACGGGACGATTAGATTTCTCAAGTTGATCAATCCACGTCTTCAGATTTGGCGAGGCAATCGCCTCATTGCTCAGATACAGCAACTCAGGGCGAACGCTTGCGCTCTCAGCCTCCGGTGCGGCATTGAGCGTGCTGGTCGAGCGCACGATCTCAACCCCCAGCGCGCCCGGTCCCCGGTCGAGCTTTTCGATCCGAACGAAGGCCCGCATCGCCTGAGGCTCCAGCAAAATACGTTCCGCGACGCGTTCCGCCAGCGTTTCGAGCAGATTTAGGCGTTCATCAGCCAGCGCGCCAGCTATTGCTTCGGTCACGCGGTCGTAGCTGAGTATGCGATCAACATCATCGTCGATTACACCGGTGAGCGGCTGCACCTCCACCACAACGTTAAAGCAAATGCGTTGGGTGACCCCACGCTCGGCCTGAAACGCGCCGATTTCAACCTCGACGATATGATCGCGCAACGAGATGCGATCCAGTGGCATTTTGTCAGCAGTTGCCTCAGACCTCTCGGAAGGATGCGCAAAAGCAAGTCGTATTTCGGAACTCATTCAGAACGCCTCTCTTCCCGTACATTGAACGCCATCTTACCGAAAGCGCACCGGGGAGCAAAGCTCAGACCGCCACAATACGTCTGGAATGCGTCAGTTGCTGGCTGTACGCCACGTGTGGCGGTAAAAGATATGAGTCCCGATCGCCGTCGTTTTTGTGTACGTCTTGCTCCAGCGCGGCTTTACAGCCGTGGTATGATAATGCGTGGCACCTTCTGTCAATTCCGGCGCTTTGCCATCCAGCGCGACACGCGCAACTTTTGAGACGCGCTCAAAAGCACGGGGCTCCTTGATGACCTCTTTGTGCCCATCGCAGGTATAAGTGAACTGGCACTGGTATTTCTTGCCCGTTCCTTGGTTAATGACGCCGCACGCAGAGGATGGGAAGCGTTCGGATTCCACGCGGTTCATGATGACCTCCGCCACCGCAAACTGGCCCTTGACGGTTTCACCGCGCGCCTCGAAGTAGAGCGCTTCGGCAAGACAATTCCATTCGTCGCCGCCCGTTGCTTCGGGCAGGTCGTCGATCCAGTCGCGCGAAAACTCAACGCCGAAAGTGTCTGATCCATTCTCAGGCGTACGGTTCAGTGTAACAGACTGAAGCGCGTTCTTCTCATCGGATACGGCGTCGTCGTTCGCGACAACCGGCGCTGCCACGAAAAGGCCCAGAGACAGACCTATAGTAAACAATAACGTAGTCGGACGTAATACTCGCATAACTGCGGCCCCCACCAAAGTTGCAGTGAATGCTCTCTACCGGGATAAAAAGTTTACGTAAAGTTTACGGCCGTCAACATGGTTAATTGGTCAGCCAGTCTGACGCTTAATGGCAACACTTGCTGGCTGATATAGTATTGATAATATTGAAAACTACGAAATATTGTGTCCGATCGCAAGCTGTGCGGCAGCTAGTCGCGCCACGGGGACCCTGAAGGGCGAACACGACACATAGTTGAATCCAGCGTTGCGGCAGAACTCTATCGATTCGGGGTTACCCCCGTGCTCGCCACAGATGGACAGTGTGATATCGGGCTGCGCCGCCCGCCCTCTTTGTGCCCCAATTTGCAAAAGCTCACCAACCCCGTCGATATCAAGCGTATGAAACGGATCTTCGGGAAAGACACCCTGCCGCACATAGTCGGACATGAAACGGCCGGCATCGTCCCGTGACAAACCATAGGTCATTTGCGTCAGATCGTTGGTTCCAAAACTCAAGAATGCACAATGCGGCGCGATATCGGCCGCGCGAATGGCAGCCCGTGGTGTTTCAACCATGACGCCGAGCCGATAGTTGAAATCCTGACCCTTTTCCAATCTCACTGCGGAAGCAACAGTATCTATGGACGCCTTGACCAATTCAACCTCGCGTTTTGCTGACACAAGCGGGATCATGATCTCGGGCACGACCGGATCGCCATCCGCGCTGGCATCCAGCGTTGCTTCAAAAATCGCGCGCGCCTGCATCTCGTAGATTTCAGGCACGGTGATGCCAAGGCGCACACCACGCAGGCCCAGCATCGGGTTATATTCCATCATCGCATCAATCCGGCGCGTGACGTCGGACAGAGGTAAATCCAAAGCATCCGCAAGCTCGCGCTGGCCCGCCCGGTCGGTTGGCAGGAATTCATGTAAGGGCGGGTCAAACAGGCGAATACAGACCGGTTTGCCTTCCATAATGCGGAACAATTGGGTGAAATCCGCCCGTTGCATCGGCAGCAAACGCTCCAGAACCGCGCGCCTGTCCTGCGAACTTTCCGCGAAAATCATTTCGCGCATGACGGTCAATCGCCCCGGTTCAAAGAACATATGCTCGGTGCGACACAAGCCGATACCTTCTGCCTGAAAATTACGCGCCGTTTGCGCATCAGCGGGGGTGTCGGCATTGGCCCGGATCTCGATATCGCGCAACTCATCCGCCCATTCCATCAACGTCTGAAAACTCTCGTCCAGCGCTGCTTCACGCATCTCCGGCGCGCCAGCGAGGACTTGACCGTTCGTGCCATCAACCGTGATGATGTCCCCCGCCGAAAACACCCGACCATCGCTGGCCACCAACTCTTTGCGCCGACGATGAAAACGCATATCCGTCGCCCCCACCACACAGGGCAGGCCGATCCCGCGTCCGATGACGGCGGCGTGACTTGTGATGCCGCCGCGCTCCGTCAGTACCCCTTGGGCGGCGTGCATACCCCGAATGTCTTCGGGGGCCGTTTCGCGGCGCACGAGGATACAGGGATCGCCCCGCGCGGCACTGGCTTGCGCCTCAGTGGCTGTGAAAACGATCGCGCCGGTCGCCGCACCGGGGCTTGCTGCAATGCCGCTGCCAATCACATCGCGCACGGCATTGGTGCGCACTTGCCGGTGCAAAAGCTCGGTCAAGGTGCGCGGTTCGACCCGCATCAACGCCTCTGCCCGCGAAATTACCCCGTCTTGTGCAAGTCGCACAGCGATGCGCACAGCAGCACGGCTTGATCGCGGCACCCGCACCCCATCAAGGATATGCACCTTGCCATTGTCCACCGCGAATTCCAGCTGCATTTCGGCCCGCAGTTTGATCCGCATGAGGGCCGCATGCTCCTGCAGTTCTGCGAAAGCGTCCGGTACAAGGTCTTCCAGCGAGGGACCGCGCGGGTCGCGCCCAAGATAAAGCGCCGAGGAATCCCCCTCTACCGCATCGCGGCCCTGGCTTTGGCTCAAGTATCGCCCGGTGATCTGCGGCAGCCCCGTGTCACTATCGACAAGCTGCAGGACCCCCGATCCACATTCACCCAGACCGACACCAAGCGCCATTTGCTGCACCACGAGGCCCAACCCCGCATCCGCAGGCGCGCCCTTGGCCTGCCGCAACAGCCGCGCCGACGTGCCATCCCATGCCCGCGCCATGGATTTGAGCACAGCGGCAAGCTGTTCGCCGGGGTCTTTGGGAAACGGCTCTTCCATTTCAATTTCATAGGCCCGCAGGGAGTCCTGCAACGCCTGTTGGCCATCTTGCGCCACATCGTCGAACATATCCGGGTCAAGCCGGGCGACATCGACGGCAAAGGATTGCACGAAACGGGTATAGACCGAGCTTGCCGCTTCTGCGCCCAATTCGGCCACCAGCGCCTGAAAACGCGTGTCATTCATCCCGATGTTGAGAACCGCGCCCGGCCCGCCCCAGTCGGGATCCTCAGAGGAAGGACGCACGCAGAGCAACGCATCCTCCGGAAACTGGGACACGATGGCGGCGATATCCGGTAACTGTCCCCGCGCGATATTCTGTACAGCCTCAAAGGACAGCGCGACGGTGCGCGGCACCGGCAAGTCGAGACGCACAAGCCGTTGGAGACACTTTGCGCGCCCCCCATGTGTATTGTTTGCGATGGGCGCTGTGGGCGTAACGAGGGTTGTATTCGGATTATTCTGCACTGCGGCACCTTTTTGAACTTGCCTGCAGCATAGAATGTAAACCTAGCCTGACAAGCACTAGTGCAAGCGCTCCCATTTTGCCGCAGGTCGGTTTAGCCCTCGATCCGGGTCAGGTCCGCGACAGACAGACAGATCTGCGTGATCCGGCTGAGCAGGTTGAGCCTGTTGCGCCGGACAGTCGGGTTGTCAGAATTGACCTGCACCGCCTCAAAAAACGCATCAATCGGCGCGCGCAGTGTGGCCATGGCGGACATGGCGGTGGCAAAGTCTTCGGATTTCATCGCCGGGGTGATGATCGCCTCAGCGGTGTCCAGCGCTTCGAACAGCGCGCGTTCTTCGTCGGTTTCCGCGAATTTGATATCCGCGCCGTAGGAGTACTCGACCCCATCCGCCTCCTGCGCCTGCGTCAGGATGTTGTTGGCCCGCTTGAAGCCCTGGATCAGGTTTTCTCCATCCTCGGTGCCGACCACATCGGACAACGCCTTGGCCCGTTTGACGAGCAACGTGAGGTCATCATTGCCCGGCATGGCGATGCAAGCGTCGATCACGTCGTGGCGGATGCCTTGATCGCGGAGATAGACTTTGAGGCGGTCGTGGAGGAAGGTGAGAAGGCTTCTAGCGCCTTGGATGATCAAAGGTTCATCGTCAGGAGATGTCCGAAGCTTAGTCTCCAAACTCTCGAATTCCTCAAGTGCTCTCCAAAATTCGAGTACGCCCTGATAATATCTTCCGCGCTCTTCGATCGGCACCGGTTCGAATTCGTCCTCAAACTTAATTCTTGCAATACCAATCAGCTGTTCTGCGACCAGCAACTTCAAAAGCCGCTCTAGGTCGATGCGAACCCCATTTCCCAAGGCCAACCGAACAACCCCCAGCGCCGCCCGACGCAGCGCAAAGGGATCTTTTGACCCGGTCGGCTTCTCGTCAATCGCCCAGAAACCCGTCAGTTTGTCGATCTTTTCGGCCAGTGCCACAGCGACCGATACGGGCGCGGTGGGCACGGCGTCGGACGGCCCAAGGGGCGCGTAGTGTTCTTGTGCCGCCGCCGCGATGGCGTCGGACTTCCCGGCGGCTTTCAGGTAATAGCGCCCCATCAGCCCCTGCAGTTCGGGGAATTCGTAGACCATCTCAGACGATAAATCCGCCTTGGCCAGACGCGCAGCCTCTTCCGCCTCATCTGGGTCGGCCCCCACCATCGGGGCCATTTCGCGCGCCAGCGCCGCGACCCGGTCCACCAGTTCGGCCTGCGTGCCAAGCTTGTTGTGAAAGGTCACATTTTCCAAGGCTTTCAGCCACTCGCCCATGCCCGCTTTGGCCACACGCAAATCATTGTCCCAAAAGAATTTCGCATCCGCCAAACGCGCCGATAGCACCTTTTCATTCCCCGCCAGAATGGTCGCGCCGTTATCCGCCGTGTCGCGGTTGGCCACGGTGACGAACCGCTCGATCCGGCCTGTCTTGGGATTACGCACGGAGAAGAATTTCTGATGCTCTTTCATCGAGGTTTGCAGAACCTCCGGCGGCAGATCGAGGAAGGCTTCGTCAATCCGCCCCATCAGAACTACAGGCCATTCGACCAGCCCTGCGACCTCGGCCAGCAGACCCGCATCCTCGACCACCTCAAGCCCATTGGCAAAGGCCTGATTGGTGGCATCGTGCCAGATCATATCTGCCCGCTCTGCCGGGTCGAGCACGACAAAGGCGCGTTTCAGCTTGGCCGTATAGTCATCAAACCCAGTGACCGAGAACCGGTCCGGCGCCATGAAACGATGCCCCTGTGTGCTGTCCCCCGCCGTGATGAGATCGACGCTCAGCGGTACGACCTGCGTGCCTGCCTCATCCGACAGAATGCATAGGATCGAGTGTAACGGGCGCACCCAGCGCAGGGTGCCCGTGCCCCAGCGCATGGATTTGGGCCATGGAAAGTTACGGATCGTCTTTTCCAGAACTTCCGCCACGATCTGCGCGGCGGGCCGTCCCTCTTTGGTGATTTTCGCAAAAAGCACCGGCCCTTTGGGCGTATCCCGCGTCTCGAGTGCCTCGCGCGTGACACCTGCACCGCGCAGGAAACCCTCAATGGCCTTGTCAGGCGCATCGGCTTTCGGGCCTTTGCGCTCCTCGACAGTGGTGGGGCTTGCCGCAAGCACCCCCTCAAGCGTCAGGGTCAGACGGCGCGGTGTGGAGAACGCCGCCGCAGAGGCATAGGTTAACCCGGCTTCAACCAGACCATCAGCGACGAGTTTCTGCAGGTCTTGTGCCGCGTGGCGCTGCATGCGGGCGGGGATTTCTTCGGAGAAGAGTTCAATCAGTAGATCAGGCATCAGTTACTTTCCCGTCTGGGGCATTCTTCACCAACGATGGTGCCGTCATAGGCCTTTTCACCGCAGTCATTCAGCTCGTGCCAGATGTAGCCACGCCCGTCCTGCGTGATCGCCACAATTCGGTCGACGCCGAAGTCCACGTTCTTTTCGCCAATGAACGCCAGCGCCGTACCGGCCTTTAGTTCCTCCGCGATGGCGGCCGCATCAAAACACGCGAACCACTCCGGCGCGTTGCGTGGCACAGCCCGCTCAAGGCCCGCGTAGGTTTCCGTCAGCATCGCGAGGCTCGATGGTGTGGTGAAACAGGCGCGGAACCGAATGGGAGAGCTGTCTGCGTCGATGGCCTCGATATTTTCCGCCAGAATGGGCACCGGGGTGTCAGCCCCCAGCGGCAACAGCTGGACCTGTTGCAGATCGGCGCTTGCCTCTTCGTAAAAGCCGTAGACCTGTAAATAATAGAGCGCCCCGCCCGCGAGAAGTGCCGAGATCATAATGACTATTCCAACGATTTTACCGCTCATGCGGCGCTCTCCGGTGTCCAGCCGCCCGCGCGCGTCTGCACAAAGGCATCCGCACATTGCTTGGCCAGCGCGCGAACTCGTCCGATATAGGCCTGCCGTTCGGTCACGGAGATGACACCGCGCGCATCCAGCAGGTTAAAGATATGGCTCGCCTTGATGCATTGGTCATAAGCGGGCTGCGCCATCACGATACGCCGCCCGGTTTTGGGATCGTCGGGGGCTTGCGCGAGGATCCGCGCGCATTCGGCTTCGGCATCAACAAAGTGCTGCAGCAGGACATCCGTATCCGCCACATCGAAATTCCAGCGGGCATATTGCGCCTCGGCCTCCTGAAAGACATCGCCATAGGTCAGCGGGATCGGACAGCCGGGGTCGTTGAATGGCATCTTGTTGCCATCATCTGCACCCAGAATATACATCGCCAGCCGCTCTAATCCGTAGGTCAGTTCCCCCGACACAGGGTGGCAGTCATGACCGCCCACCTGTTGAAAATAGGTGAATTGGCTGACCTCCATCCCGTCGCACCAGACCTCCCAGCCGAGCCCCCAGGCCCCCAGCGTCGGGCTTTCCCAGTCGTCTTCGACAAAGCGGATGTCGTGCAGGTCCATGTCGATGCCGATGGCGCGGAGCGATCCGAGGTAGAGCTCCTGCAAATCCGGCGGGCTGGGTTTAATGATCACCTGAAACTGGTAATAATGCTGCCACCGATTGGGGCTGTCGCCGTAGCGCCCGTCCGTCGGGCGGCGCGAGGGCTGCACATAGGCGGCAGCCCATGGTCTGTTGCCAAGGCTGCGCAGGGTCGTGGCCGGGTGAAAGGTGCCTGCACCCACTTCCATGTCGTAAGGTTGCAAGATCGCGCAGCCTTTCCCGGCCCAGTAATCCTGAAGCCGCAGGATGATCTCCTGAAAGGATTTTGGCGTCGTGACGCTGTCTGACATGGCGCGAACCTCAAGCTGAACTCGCGCTCTTCCTACGTGGGCTGGGAACAAGGGTCAATTGTATCTCAGACGATAAATTACCTGACATCTTATGGTCAATCCGGTGATTTCCTGCTTATTAGACGCCAAAGTGTATGCCTTGGGGAAAACTGCTGTAATGACGCGACTTGTTTTGGTTTTATCTGTTTGCTTTAGCTGTCTGTCGGTCGCTGCTCAGGCGCAATCCGGACGAGATCTGGTATGGGTCCAGATCGAGGCGCGACCGACCTATGATGCAGCGCTGGCGCGGGTTGAGAGATATGCTGCGACTTTGCCTGATGTTGCCGGATTCTCTTTGGCCGGGGGATGGTATGCCGTGGTGCTGGGCCCCTATACCCCCGAAGATGCCGAGCAGGTTCTGACCCGCTATCGCCAGCAAGGCCTGATACCAAACGACAGCTATGTGGCGTTGAGCAGCAGTTATGCGCAGCAGTATTGGCCGGCCGGCGTCGATGTGCTTGGCCTGGGCGCAATTGGCTCTCTTTCAGAGCGGATCACCCCGCAGATCGTCCCCCCGGTGCTGGCAGGCGAGCAGACTGCGCAATTGGATAGTGTGGATGGTCCAGTTGATACCGAAACACCAGCGCAAGCGCGCCGCAGTGAAAGTCAATTGACTGCAGCACAACGGCGCGAGCTGCAAACAGCACTGCAATGGGCGGGTGTTTATAACGCCGCCATTGACGGTGCATTCGGTCGCGGCACACGCAATGCGATGGCCACATGGCAGCGCAACAATGGACTTGAGGCAACAGGTGTATTGACCACACAGCAGCGGGCGCGACTGATTGCGGCCTATACGGCCATTCTGGACGGGCTGGACATGCGCATGGTCCGCGACGCCGAGGCGGGTATTTCCATCCAACTCCCGACAGCGGTGATGCGTTTCACCCGTTACGAAGCCCCATTTGCAGAATATGACAGCACGGGGGATTTCAAAGCCCGCGCCTTTCTGATCAGTCAGCGCGGGGACCGGGATGCCCTAGCCGGGCTCTATGATATACTTCAAACCCTGACGATTGTCCCGCTGGAAGGGCCACGCAGCCTTTCGCGCAACAGCTTTCAGATCGTGGGGCGTGGTGCCGGTTTTGTCAGTGAAACCGATGTACGATTGATCGGGGACGAAATCAAAGGCTTCACTCTGGTATGGACTGTGGGCGATGAGGCGCGCCGCAGCCGGGTGCTTCAGGAGATGCGCGCGAGTTTCCAAAGTACTCCCGGAGTATTGGACCCAAGCGCGGGGGTTCCCGCGTCACAGCAGTTGGACCTGTTCGCAGGGATCGATGTGCGAAAACCAACGATCTCGCGCTCGGGGTTTTATGTGGATGCGGCTGGGTCCGTCGTCACGACGGCGGCAGCGGTGGAAAGCTGCGCGCGCATCACATTGGACGATCAGTTCGAGGCGACACTCACAGGCGTTGACCTTAATCGCGGGATCGCCCTTCTGACGCCAAATCAGTCGCTCGCGCCGCCGGTTTTCGCGCAGTTCAGCGCACAACCACCGCGGCTTCAGTCCGATATCGCTGTTGCAGGATATTCATTCGAGGGACAGCTCAGCGCACCCTCTCTCACCTTCGGGAAGCTGTCGGACATGAAAGGTCTAAGCGGAGAAACCGACCTTGGCCGATTGTCCGTACAGGCTTTGCCGGGTGACGCGGGCGGACCGGTTCTTGACAGCAGTGGCAGTGTTTTGGGCATGTTGCTTCCAAAGGAAGAAGGCGGGCGCCAATTGCCCGAGGACGTACGCTTTGCGCTGACAGGTCAGGCGATTGGGTCGGTCATGACGCAAGCTGGATTAACTTTACGCAAGGGCGCCCAAACCGCAGGCATGGACCCGAAAGACATCACCGACCTTGGCGTTGGCATGACAGTCCTTGTCAGCTGTTGGGAGTGATTTTTCCACTACTGCCCCACGTCGGGTGTGACATAGATCAGCGTTGGGCCGTCTGCCTCAAACGCATCCCGCACGGCGGCTTGGAGCGCATCCAGACTTTGGGGCGCGGCTGACCTCGCGCCGAAAGCTTCGGCGAGTTTGCAAAAATCCGGATTGCGCGCGATCACAGCATTGGGCGCAATCTGGGCACGCACCATGCTGTCTTCGATCTCTTTCAGCTTGCCATTGTCCCAAAGCAGGATCGGCAGGCTCAGCCCAAGCTCGACCGCCACGCCCAATTCCTGCATCGTATAATGAAATCCGTAGTCACCGATAATAGCGAGCGTGGGTTTTCCAGCGCGCCCGATGGCCCCACCGATGGCTGCGGGCGTGGCATATCCAAGGGTTCCAAAGCCATAGGGATGATGCCAGTGGTCCGCGCGGTCCATATCCCAGACTTCTTTCGCGACATAGGCGAACTGGGTCATGTCGGAATAGATCATCGTGCCTTCGGGCAAGGCCGCTTGCAGCGCATCGCACACCGGCACAATGCCCGGACGTTCGGCGGCTATTTCAGCGCGCCATTGGGATCGCGTCGCCGCAATATCCTGAGCACGCCATTCGGTTTGCGGAATATGCCCCTCCAGCGCATCACACAGGGTTTGCGCGAAGGTGGCTGCTCTGGCGACAATCTGAATGTCGCCCTCCCGCCGCGCGCCGGTCATGTGGGATGGGTCAATATCCACGCGGATCGTCGGGCAATGATGCCCCAGTTCATCCCGCCAGATATCTACCTCCGCCAGTTCCGAGCCGATCACCACAAGCAGATCAGCTTGCGCCAGAACGCGCGCAGAATCCGGGCGCGCCAGCGTCGAGCCAAAGTAAAGCGCGTAATCCGACGGGATGATGCCGCGCCCTGCGTATGTGCAGAATGCTGCAGCACCCGCACGGCTGGCGAGCTTGAAACAAGGGCTGGCGGCTGATGCAGCGCCGCCCCCGAAAATCATCATCGGGCGTTTGGCGGATTTAAGCGCTGAGACGACTTTCGCGGCGTCGCTGGCGGAAAAGCCATCAGCACAGATTGTGGCACCATCGTCGCGCGGCGGTGCAACCGGTGCCAGCGCCTCAAGTTCCGCAATGGGTACCTGAATGTGCTTGGGGCGCGCGCGCCGGGTCTGAAACTCGGTGAAAGCGCGGTCAATCAGGTGATACGCAGCCTGCGCCGTTTGCGCCTGCACCGACCATTCACACACGGTTTCCGCGGCGGCGCGCTGGTCTTTCATCTGGTGCAACTGGCCTTTTTTTGCGGCCACCTCATCAAGACAGGACGATAGGACCAGCATCGCAACAGAATCCGAATAGGCCTGCCCCATGGGCGTCATCGCATTGCACAGGCCGGGTCCGGTGATCACATAGGCCACCCCCGGCTTGCCGGTTGCGCGCGCATAACCATCGGCCATGAACCCCGCCCCCTGCTCGTGGCGTGCCAGAACATGCGTGATGCCCGCCTCTTCGATGCCCCGGTACATTTCCTGATTGTGGACCCCGGGGATGCCAAAGATGACATCGACGCCGCGATCCTTGAGCATATGTGAAATCTGCGCACCCAAGGGACGTTGCATATCAATCTCTCCAAAATGAAAGGGTGAGCATCGCATAGACGGCCAAAAGCTCCAGCCGCCCCAGCAACATGCCCAATGTCAAAAGCCATTTGGCTGTATCGTTCAGCCCTGCAAAACTACCTGTGGGGCCAATTTCATCGCCCAGACCCGGCCCCACGTTCGACAAGGCGGTGGCCGCACCGGAAAGCGATGTGATGAAATCAAGCCCCGTCAGGCTGAGGGCGACCGCGAGCAACCCCAGTGTCAAAACAAAGAACATGAAGAAGGACATCACCGAACTGAGGACTTCCTCGCCGACGGGCCGCTTTTCATACCGCACGATAAAAACGCCGTTGGGAGAGCGAATTTTTCGCAGCTGCAAGCGGATCGAGGCAAACAACAGCTGATAGCGGAATATCTTGATCGAACAGGTGGTTGACCCCGCACAGCCGCCAATCAGCCCGATAAAGAAAAAGAGGGAGATCAACAGCGGACCCCATTGCATATAATCCGCCGATGAATACCCGGTCCCGGTCATAATCGAGGTCACGTTAAAGAGCGCCTCACGAAACGCGCTTTCGGCGTCCTTTGGAAAATACTGCGTCAAGGCGATTGCGATGCCCAACACGATAATCAGGAGCGTCATCAGGAACACACGCACCTGACTGTCGCGCCAAAGCGGTTCCGTGTGACCATTGATCATCTGCACATAGCGCACGAAAGGCAGTGCTGCGAGGATCATGAACAGGCTGGCCACATATTCCGGCGGGCCGGAAAACGTGCCGAAGGACGCATCGTAATTGGCAAAACCGCCGGTCGAAACGGTCGTCAGCGCATGTACCGTCGCATCAAAAGCATCAAGGCCGAGGGCAAGATAGCACAGCGCGCAGGCCATGGTCAGGCCAAGGTAGATGCTGGATATCTGGCTGGCAATCTGCGTCGCACGGGGCAGAATTTTTCCCATCGTATCAAAGGCTTCAGATTTGAAGATCTGCATACCCCCGACCCGCAGTTCCGGCAGGAACACCATGGCGACAACAATAATACCGATGCCCCCCAGCCATTGCAGAATACCACGCCACAAGAGCAATCCTTTGGGCAGCGTTTCAAGCCCGGTGAACACGGTGGAGCCCGTGGTGGTCAGGCCCGACATGGCCTCAAAGAACGCATCGACAAAACGGGCCTCGGTCGCGCCGAGCACGAAGGGTATGGCACCGAAAAGCGGCAAAGCGACCCAGACCCCGGTGGTCAGGATGAACGTTTGCTGGATCGTCAGCCCTTCCTTGACGCCGTTTGAGCAGGCAACAGCGATCAGCCCCCCCGCAAGGACCGTAAAGAGCGCGGATTGCAGAAAAACCGGCCAATGCTCGCGCCCTTCGGCGATATCGATCATCATCGGCAAAACCATGGCTGCACCAAGCACAGCCACCAGCAAACCGATCACATATCCGACGGGGCGCAAGTCCAACATATGCGCAGGGTTGGCGCGGCGCTCGGCTGGTGTCAAGCGCATCCGGTCTGCTCTGCAAGTCCCGCCTGCCCGCGAGGCCACAAGGCGCTAGAGCTGGTTGAGGTACGCACGCGTTGAATTGGCCCCAAAAAGGCAGATCACGTCTAAGATGGTCAAGTTATCCGACGTGAAACAGCGTGTTGAACAATTTCGGGTCAAGGCTCTCCGATTTGAACGTGTCACCCTCCATCAGAATGCTGACCGCATCATGGCTGTGCAGGCTTTCCTGATGGCTCGCGATCACGCGGAAGTCTCCGATCCGGGTATCGGCGTGCAATTGCTCACAAAACAGGCGCGCGGCATCTTCGACAAAGATCGGGTTGGCGGCGTTGAGTTCTGCGAACGCCTGTTCGTCTTCGCGTTTGACCATAACTTGTGTTTCGGTCGGCACAGCGCGTCGGCAAGTTTCGATCAGATCTTCGAACCACAGACATTGACCGTCGTTTTCAACCTCAACCGAAACCCGCGCAACAGAGCGTTGCGAATGCGGCGTCGCCAGCTGTCCGCGGGTTGCGCGCGCATGCTCGGAAAGTTCCAGCGAGCACGGGCAGGTCGATGAATACACATAATCAAGATGCATGATTTTCTTGCGCACGCCGCCCTGATCCACCAGTTCCAGCGCGATGTCGTAATACTGATACCCGGACAAACCAGACCGCAGGCTATCCACCTTCATCGGAAAGCTGAACCGCATCTGAATGCGGGCGTCAAAGCTCTCCAGATCATTGATATAGGCATCAAGCGCGGCTTCGATCACCTCAAAGCTGAAGGTTTCTTCTGCATGTTTGTAAAAACTGCGCATGATCCGGGACATGTTGATGCCCTTCTTATCCGCCTCAAGACTGACGGAGCCGGTCACGGATGTTTCGAGCGTGATATCCCCACCGGTACGTGTGTGGAACCGGATCGGCAGGCGGAAGTTGGAAATACCTACATGCTGGATCTGCTGTTTCGTCCCGCGGATCAGGCTCGACGGGCCGTTTTGAAGATCGGGCAATGTCTCTTTGTAGCTGTCATCAATCGCGAAATCACCGGGATACTCGCGCGACAAGGCTGGATACTCGACCCCGTCCATGCCCGGGATCAGGCGGGCGACCGACGGGTCAAGCTCGCTGATCTCAGTCGGCGTCGCCTGTTTGGCCCACTGTCGCAGCACATCCAGTGCCGCCTGCGCCTCATCTCTGTCGGGCGTGACCTGTAATCCGGGTGTGTGAATATTCATCGCGATGTTCCCTGTACGTCTTCGAAGTAGCAACATAGGGCAGCATTAACTATCTGCCAATCATAGAGGGAAATACCCGGTACATATTTGCCAAAAACAGATGCTTACGCAGCGCAGAAAACATATAACGCGTTGATTTTATTATATTCCATGAACAACTCATCAAACACACTGCAAGGCCTGAAAAAGGTCCGCTTTCAGGTCTTCCTGATCCTCAATCCCGACACTGATGCGAATTAAGCCTGCTGAAATTCCAAGCGCATCTTTCTGGTCTTGCGGCAAACGCTGATGTGTCGTTGTCGCGGGATGCGTCAAAATCGTCTTTGCATCGCCCAGGTTATTGGAGATGACACCAACCTCAATAGCGTTCAAAAACCGGAATGCCGCCTCTTTACCCCCTGCCAGATCAATCGAAAGGACCGTCCCCCCTTTTTCCATCTGCCGTTTCACCAGCGCGTGCTGCGCGTGGCTTGGAATGCCGGGATAAATAACCCGGTTCAGTTTTTCATGCCCATCAAGCGCGATGGCCAGTGCCGTTGCGTTTTCGGTCTGCGCCCGCACCCGTAAATCAAGCGTTTCAAGCCCTTTCAGCATGACCCAAGCTGTAAACGGGCTCATGGAACCGCCGGTGTGTTTCATGTAGGGTTCTACGGTTTTTCGGACGAAATCCTTGGTACCGAGGATCACGCCTCCCAACGCCCTGCCCTGCCCGTCGATATGTTTGGTCGTTGAGTAAATCACGACATCAGCGCCCTGCTCAAAGGCCCGGGACCACACTGGGGTTGCAAACACGTTGTCCACAAGCACGATTGCGCCTTTGGCATGGGCCAGACCTGCGACGGTCTCAATATCAACGACTTGCAACGTGGGATTGGAAATTGATTCGAAGAAGACGGCGCGCGTATCATCGCGAATGGCCTCCTTCCACTGCGCGATATCTGTGCCATCCACGAAGGTCACCTCGACACCGTAGCGTGTCAGGATTTCTTCGAGCACATAGAGGCAGGACCCGAAAAGCGCGCGGGCCGAAACGACGTGATCGCCTGCTTTGAGCATGGACATCAACGCGCCCGACACTGCGGCCATGCCAGAAGCGGTGGCAAAGGCGTCTTCCGCACCTTCCAGTGCCGCGATGCGGTCTTCGAACATCGCAACTGTGGGGTTTCCATAGCGTGCATAGATGAACTCATCCGGCCCCGCTTCAACAAACCGTGCTTCGGCCTGTTCGGCCGTGTCATACACAAAGCCCTGCGTCAGAAAGATCGCCTCCGACACTTCGCCGTACTGGCTTCGTCGGGTACCCGCATGCACAGCACGCGTCCGCGGTTTGAGGTCTTTTGTCATTCTCGTCTTCTCCAGTCCGTTTCGGACACAAAAAAACCCCATACGCGGTCAATGCGACGGGGTTTCCTCATCGAGTGACCTTTTAGCGGAGTGTTTAGAGTGGCCCGCAATCCGGTATCAAATCGCCACGCCTTCTCGTAGAATAAAGGGTGTTGCGCGTCAACACCGTCACGGTGGTGTAATACGGTTTTCATCTTTCCTACCTATGGATGGTTCAACAAAGAACCACAAAATATGGTGTAGGGGGGCGCGATGCCTTTGCTCAGGATCAATGCCACGCCGTCCGCCCTTGCCTTGCATGACACGGCGCAAGCCGCGCCTTACAGGCTCTGCGCACTGGCCTCAAAACCGGGACCGGCCGTGATCATGGTGCATGGCTATAAATACGCACCGGGCACTGAAGATCACTGCCCACACCGCAAACTGTTTGGAAAAACCGAGCACAGTTGGCCCGCAGCACTTGGGTTCGAGGGGGCGCATCCCGCCGAGGGGCTTGGCATTGCCTTTGGCTGGTTCGCGCGGGGATCCCTGCGGACGGTGCACCAACGCGCATCACAGCTCGGTGCGCAGCTCGCCGCCGTCATTCAAATGCTCAAGGCCCATTCCCCTCAGCGCCCAATACACATTATTGCACACTCCATGGGGTCCGAGGCCGCCCTCAGCGCTCTGGCCCATTTGCCCGCCGGCGCGGTTGACCGCATGGTTCTGTTGACGGGTGCGACCTATGCAGGCCGCGCGAAATCGCTGCTCGCAACACCGGCCGGACGCACTGTGCGGGTTTTGAATGTGACAAGCCGCGAAAATGATCTTTTTGATGCGGCATTTGAACGTCTGGTCAAGGCCGACACCCCCCGCGATTGTACGATCGGACAGGGCATTGAGGCGCAAAATGCCGTCACCGTGCAGCTTGATTGTCCCAAGACGATAACGCGGCTGCAGCAAATCGGTCTGCCCATTTCGCCCCCGAGCAAGCGGATATGTCATTGGTCCGCCTATAAACGTCCCGGCGTCATGCGCATGTATAGCCGGTTTCTGCGCGATCCTGAGACGCTGCCGCTTGCACAGCTCAAGGCCATATTGCCTGAAAAACCTGCGCCACGATGGTCGCGGCTTTTGCCAATGCCCGCGCAAGCACGCACCCGCCGACAATTCCGCTTGTCCCACCCCGCACATGCGGTAGGCTCCACCCTGTGCCTGCAGGATGCAGCCTATGCGCGGAGTGATAAAAATGAGCCAGCCTATTGATCTGTTTTACTGGCCCACGCCCAATGGCTGGAAGGTTTCGGTTGCGCTTGAGGAAATGGGCCTGCCCTATACCACGCACCTGATAGACATCGGGGCTGGCGATCAGTTCGCGCCTGATTTCCTGAAAATTGCGCCAAACAACCGAATGCCTGCGATCATCGACCCTGAGGGACCTGATGGGGCGTCCGTTTCGGTTTTCGAGTCGGGCGCAATCCTTCAATATCTCGCGCAGAAAACCGGCGCGTTCGGTGGTGAGACCGCGCGCGACAAGATCGCCGTGACGCAGTGGCTCATGTGGCAAATGGGGGGACTGGGTCCAATGGCCGGTCAGGCGCATCACTTCTTGAAATATGCGCCTGCGATGGACCCGCCGCACGATCTGCCTTACGCGAAGGACAGATACCGGGCCGAGGTTGGCAGGTTATACGGGGTTCTGGACCGGCAACTGGCTTGCCATGAGTTCGTCGCCGGAGATTTCTATTCGATTGCGGATATGTCGATTTGGGGCTGGGCGTCGCTTTGGGAAGGCCAGCAACAAACGCTTGAGGACAAACCACACATGAAACGCTGGCTCGACACGGTGAGTGCGCGCCCCGGCGTCATCGCAGGTCGCGCGCTTCATGCAGAAAAGCGCGGGGATTTCCGCAAGGACAAGGCCGCGCAGGCTCAGCTGTTCTCAAAGCGCTGATTTGAGCATCTGCGAACAATAACAATACTTTTCGTCTCGATTTTCTTTGCAATGCGGATCGTTTTCGCCAAGAGTCCTGCCATGCAATCACGAGGCAGAGTCGGATAATATGTACGGTAGCGTATTGACGCCGGAGAACATGGTTTACCTTGCCGGTGCTTTTTATGTCGCGGGCATGGCGATCACAAATCAGATCATCCTGCGGCTGCTCATTTTGGCGGGGACCTGCGTTTATCTGATCTACTATGCGATCATTGGCGAGAGCCCCTTGTGGGAAGCGATCTACGTCAGCCTGCTGATTGGCATCGCAAACATCGGCGGGTTGAGCACCTTGATCGCGCGCCAGTCGCGGCTTGCGATCCCGCGCGCCCATGCCGATATCTTTTACGATTTTCCGCGCCTGCCGCCGGGGGATTTTCGAGCGCTCATGAAACTCGCCAAACGCTATACCGTGGAACAGGACAAGCAGGTCACTCTTGAGGGCGAAATGGGTGAAAAACTTTACTTTGTGCTCAAAGGCGCGACGCTTGTGCGCAAGGGAGAACAGGCGTTTGTCCTGCCCCCCAAACTTTTCCTCGGTGAGGTGTCATTCCTCACAGGTGTGCCAAGTTCTGCCTCAGCGTGGCTCGAAGAAGGCGCCGAGGTGTTGGAGTGGCAATTCGATGACCTGCGCCGCAAATGCGCGCGCAACCCCCGCTTCAATCTCGCGCTGGAGGCAGCCATATCGCTTGATCTTGCAGGCAAGGTTGCACGGTCAATGGGTGAATCGTCCGTGCATGTGGACAGTATTCCGGCACCGATGATCAACGCATTGTCTGATGTGCGACGGGTCTAGGTCTCGTCGGTACTGTCCTCGTCAATCATGTAGCTTTGCAGCGACGTGAACTGCCACATCAGGAACGCCATGAGGGCTACGGGAAAGCCAAAGGTTTCGATCTTGACCCATGCATCTGTCGACATGGTGCGCCAGACAATTTCATTCGCCACAGCCAGCGCCAGAAATGCGGCGCACAAGCGACGGGTCAGGATCATCCAGCCCTCATCGCGCATTGGCATCAACTCGCTCATGACATAGGCCAGATACGAGCGGCCCTGCATCAAACCAATCCCCAGCAGGACGGCAAACAGACCATAGACAATGGTCGTTTTCATCTTGAAGAAACGCTCATCGTTGAACCAGGCAGTGAGCCCGCCAAAGAAGATCACCATGAAGGCCGTGAACACCTGCATCCGGCTTAGTTTGCCCGTAAGTGCCCAGAGTATGCCCATCGCAACGAGCAATATCGGCACAAAGATCAGAGCCGCGACAATGAAGCCGGTGTACTCAGTACCGCCAATGACAAAAACGTCTTCCTTGATCTTGAGATAGATCAGGAAAAACAAAATGGTCGGCCCCAATTCCAACACCTGTTTGAGTATTGGGTTGATGGTTTTTTCTTCTTTCACAGTGCTCTCCTATCCACCAACCTCAACTATCACGGCCCCCAGCGCAATCAATGCCATAAGCGCAATTCGCCGTGGGCCGACCGTTTCTTTGAGGAACGCCCAACCGATAACGGCTGCAAAAACCGTCGAGGTTTCACGCAGTACGGCCGCCTCACCGACTTTATCGAGCCGAGTGGCCAACATTATGCTGCCAAAGCTGAAAAAAGCGATAAACCCGCCGGTCACGCCGCGTACCATGAGCGGTGGCAATTCGGGGCGCGCATCCGCTGCCATGCCCAACCAGCGGCGTGCGGCCAGGATCGGCATGAAGAACCCATCGATCAGAAAGAACCACGCAAGGAACGTAAAGGGGTTGGCGGTCGCACGAATTCCATACGCGTCATAGGTGGTATAAAGGGCCACGAACAACCCTGTGATCACCGCCAGGCCCAAAGCTGCGTGAAGCGTGTCACGCTCGGACACCAGATAAACCATATTGTAGATGGCAAGTCCGAATATCCCCGCCAAGAGCACCGCGATCCCAGCCCATTGAATGATGGTGAATGTTTCACCGAAGATCAGATAGGCGCCAATCACCGCAAACAGCGGCCCTGTACCGCGCACAACCGGATAGACAACCGTATAAGCACCCCGTGTATAGGCCATGGCTTGCAGGATTTTATAGAGCGTATGGATTACCCATGCCCCGACAAAGATCGGCCACATGTGCGGTTCCGGCCAAGGCACGACGAAAAGCGCAAAGGGTGCCGCCATTACCATATATGAAAAGTCGATGGCCCCGCGCGATATCCACGGATCATGTCTGCCCTTTTGCAAAGCACCAAAGACTGCGTGCAGAAACGCCGCCAAAATGGCCAACCAAAGGGCAAGCCGATGGCCTGCTTCGGTACCTTCGATGGAGATCAGCCAGTCTGTCATTTTGCTGGCTTATCGCCCGCCATAAAGCGCGTGACGGATTTGGATCTGCACTTCGGAAGCGCGTAAAGCGTTCACCCCCGCTCCAGCCCCATCAATGCGTCCGCAAAATCTTCCGGGTCAAAGGCATCAAGATCATCAATCTGTTCGCCCACACCAATCGCATGGATCGGCAGGCCGAATTTATCAGCCAGCGCCACAAGCACGCCGCCCTTGGCGGTCCCATCCAGTTTGGTCATCACTAGGCCGGAAACATCCGAAATATCGCTGAACACCTTGACCTGATTAAGCGCATTCTGCCCGGTCGTCGCATCCAACACCAGCAGGGTATTATGAGGTGCCGTTTCGTCCTTCTTACGGATAACGCGGACAATCTTGGCCAGTTCTTCCATCAGATCGGTCCGGTTTTGCAACCGGCCTGCTGTGTCGATGAGCAACAGATCTGCACCGTCTTGCTGCGCCTTGACCATGGCATCGAAGGCAAGGCTCGCCGGGTCAGACCCTTCCGGAGCCGTCAGCACAGGCACGCCTGCGCGATCCCCCCAAACCTGCAATTGCTCAACTGCCGCTGCGCGAAAGGTATCCCCCGCTGCAATGACAACCTTTTTGCCTGCCGCGCGAAACTGGCTGGCAAGTTTGCCAATGGTGGTGGTTTTACCAGAGCCATTCACACCCACGACCAGAACAACCTGCGGTGTGCGTGGATAGAGCGGCAAGGGTTTTGCCACGGGTTCCATGATCTGCGCAATTTCGGAGGCCAACAGCTCTTTTATTTCCTGAACCGACAGCTTTTTCCCAACCCGTCCCTCCGCCATGTTGGCTACGACACGAAGGGCTGTGTCCACGCCCATGTCCGCCGCAATCAGCAATTCTTCGAGCTGTTCCAGCATGTCGTCATCCAGCGTGCGTCTCACCACGATGGCAGGCGCTGAGCGCCCCATCAACCTGCCCAGCAAACCGGGTTTATCTGCTGCAACAGGTGTTGGTTCGGACAGATCAGACGCAATCGGCGCAGGTGAGCGCGGCATCACAAACGGATCATCCGCTGGCTGAACGTCTGTCTCATCGGCCTCAGCTTGCGGCGCGTCAGACTTGTCCAACGCGACCGGCTCGGGTGTGATCTCTGGCTCTGGCTCTGGCTCTGGCTCTGGCTCTGGCTCTGGCTCTGGCTCTGGCTCTGGCTCTGGCTCTGGCTCTGGCTCTGGCTCTGGCTCTGGAGAATAGGTAACCGGCGCTTCCGGCGGATCAAGCGCTTCGACCGTCGTATCCGCTGGGCCCTCGTCAACGGCGGCCTGTTCAATCGGATCTGGTTCCAGCGCGCGGTCGTCAGAAGGTGCTGACAACACCTCGATGTGCGCCTCCTCGGGGCGCACGACCTGCGCAGCCGCTTCCACCTCTTCCGCAGCAACGGCGGGCGGTTTTACGTCAACCGTTTCCGCGACCCCGCCATCGTCAACGATTGCTTCTAGTCCTTCATCAATCTTGGACGACGACTTGAACAGTTTGTCTTTGAGTTTTTTGAAAAACGCCATGCGCGGGCCTGCCTCTTCACCGGTTAATGCTCATCTAAGAGGATTTGCCGCGAAACGAAAGGCCCGAGCCGTTTTGGGTCAGATTTCCTCGGGGAAGTGTTTCATTACCATGCGAATGGGGTTCGGTGCCGCCTGACCCAAACCGCAGATTGATGCATCTACCATTGCGGTGCTCAACTCTTCCAGCAACCCGGTGTCCCACTGGTCCGCCTGCATCAGTTTGACTGCTTTTTCGCATCCGACCCGGCATGGTGTACATTGCCCGCAGCTTTCATCTTCGAAAAACCGCAGCATGTTGAGCGCCGCCGCCCGCGCGGAATCCTTGTCAGAAAGAACCACGACCGCCGCGGATCCGATGAAAGAGCCAAGCGGTTGCAGCGTGTCAAAATCCAGCGGCACATCACTGATTGATGCAGGCAAAATGCCCGACGATGGTCCACCAGGTTGATAGGCTTTGAACAGATGGCCGTCAGCCATGCCCCCTGCGGCCTCGATAATGTCAGTAATTGTTGAGCCTGCTGGCAATAGATAGACGCCGGGTTGCGCAACCCGTCCCGAGACTGAATAGCTGCGCAGTCCCTTACGACCATTCTTTTCGGTTGCCGACAGAACCTCCGGACCCTCGCGGCAAATACGCGTCACCCAATGCAGGGTTTCGACGTTATGCACCAACGTAGGCTGACCAAAGACACCAACCTGCGCCACAAAGGGCGGACGGTGTCGTGGCATGCCGCGCTTGCCCTCGATGCTTTCAATCATCGCGCTTTCTTCACCACAGATATAGGCACCAGCACCACGCCGCAGGTCGATGTAACCCGGAGTGACAATCCCGGCCTCCTCCAGCGCTTTTATTTCACGCGCAAGGATTTCCAGCACCGCAGGATACTCGTCCCGCATGTAGATAAACGCGGTCTCGGCTTCGACGGCCCAGGCGGCAATCAACATGCCCTCAAGGAAAAGATGCGGCACGCGCTCAAGATAATAGCGGTCCTTGAACGTGCCGGGTTCGCCCTCATCCCCGTTCACCGCGAGGTAACGCGGCCCCGGATTGGCCCGCACAAAGCCCCACTTCTTGCCAGAGGGAAAGCCAGCACCGCCCAATCCGCGCAGCCCTGAGGCCAGAACGTCTTCTTGGACCTTTTCCCAATCGCCGGTTTCGCGCAGGGTTTTCAGCGTTTCATATCCGCCTTCGGCGACATAATCGGAAAATGTCTCATAGCTCGGGATATGCACATGCGTATCGCCCGCCGCGATGGCAGCAGTGACCTTTTCCGGCGTGGCGTGATCGATATGGGCATGACCCAGTTCCAGAACCGGCGCCGTGTCGCAGCGCCCCATGCAGGGCGCGCGCAACACGCGGACTTCCCCCGGGTTCAGGCCATTTTCAAGGGCGGCCTTCAGTTCCTGCGCACCCGCCAATTCGCACGACAGGGAATCGCAAACACGAATTGTCAGGGCCGGTGGCGGTGTTTCGCCTTCCTTAACCACGTCGAAATGCGCATAAAACGTCGCGACTTCGTAGATTTCAGCCATCGACATGCGCATCTCTTCAGCCAGCGCACGCAGATGGGCGGCGGACAAACACCCGTGGGTGTCCTGAATTTTGTGCAAATGCTCAATCAACAGATCGGCACGGCGCGGCGCATCGCCCAAAAGCGCGCGAACCTCATCCCAAGCGGTGTCCTGCAGCTGGCGACCTTTCGTATACCGCCGCCCTTTGCCCTTGCCAGACTTCCAGACACCTTTTTCGGGGGTCTTGTCGCTCGTATCGAGTGCCATCGGCATATCTCCCTGTCCGCAAACACCACGGAGCATGCCCACGTGATTTCCTGATGCCCAGCAATATCAGTCTGAACAACGCCACGGTAGTTTAAAACACGGCACCACAGGCAGCCATAAACGACACTTCTGTGTCCGATCCGAAACTTGCGTCATTAACCGCGACGCAACAAGCGCCTTGGAGGCGCGGCGACAAAGAGGTAAACAAAGAGTTAACGAATAAAGCCCACGTGAGGGCGGTGCCGGCGCGTCACGATCTGGCGAACTGTAGCACCACAGGCCCTCTGGCGTCAGAAGGCTTCCGTTTGAAACGTAGTATCCAAAGGTGAGTAAACATGCGAAAACGACCATTGTTCATTCCAGTAATTGCGGCCCTTTTTGCGATGCTTTCTGGTGGGATGGCTCTTGCGGCGGAACCAATGGACGGTCGGACTTTTGATGAATACACCCGCGGCAAAACGCTGTTTTATGGCCAGAATGGTGAGAAATACGGGGCGGAGGTCTATCTCGATGACCGTCGTGTGAAATGGTCGTTTCTGGACGGACAATGCAAGGAAGGGTTCTGGTACGAAGAGGCAGGGCAGATTTGCTTTGTCTACGAGGATAACCCGACACCGCAATGCTGGGCCTTTACCAAAGAAGATGGCCGCCTTTCAGCCCGGTTCGAGAACCTGCCCGGCGCGACCGAATTATACGAAGCTGAAGACGTGAACGAAGAGATGATCTGCCTCGGCCCCGACGTCGGTGTCTGATCCCCTGGAGCGTCTGACAAAATACCTGAAATATTACGTAACGCGTTGAAATATTTGATTTCAGGCAGCGTTACATGATTCAGGTTTTTCGCATGATGCTTCAGAACAGCGAGCCTTGTTCCGGTGGTTTGCCCGCTGACTTTTTAGACGCGGTCTTGCCGCCCACTGTCACGCGGCCATCGGCGAACTGGATTTCCAGACTGCTGGCCGTTTTTGCGGTCTTGCTGTCTGTCACCACGGCCCCATCCGATCGCACAACTGCAAAACCGCGCGCCAGCGTGGCCTTGTAGCTGAGTGTTTCATTCAGCCGTCCCAACGCATCGAGCTTGCGGCGGGCCGCATCGAGGTTTTGCTCACCCACTTTGCCCAACCGCTGCACCACATCCTCGAAATGCTGTTTCTTGCGTCGATAATCCTGCTCAAGGACTGCCGGGCGATACCGCCGCACCCTTGTTTCCAGTTGCTCTTTGCGCGTCGCCAGCGCGCGCAACAAGGCCGGTTGCAGACGGCGCGCCTTTTCTTTGAGCTGCCGGTCCTCTGCCTGCACAGCGCGCGTCAGCATCGCCGGTCGCAGTGACCCGCTGACATCCGCCAGACGTATCTTGCGCCGCTGCACCCCGGACATCAGCGCCGGGGCCAGCCGCGCGCCGCGCGTGTCGACCAGTTGACGCGGGCTTTCAAGCAAACTGTCCGGGCGCGGCAAGGCGCGGGCCACGTCGCGCAAACGCTGGTCCCGGCGGGTCAACCCCTGACTAAGCGCCTGACGCATGCGCGCATCCTGCTGCTCGACCCATGCAATAAGCTCATGGCGCACCGGCACGGCCAATTCAGCCGCAGCTGTGGGTGTGGGCGCACGTTTGTCAGACACGAAATCGATCAGCGTGGTATCGGTTTCATGCCCCACCGCCGAGATCAGTGGAATGTCTGACGCCGCCGCCGCCCGCGCGACACTTTCCTCGTTAAACCCCCACAGATCCTCGACCGATCCGCCGCCGCGCGCCACGATGATCAGGTCCGGGCGCGGCAAGGCCCCTCCAGGCACCAGCGCGTTGAACCCCGCGATGGCAGCCGCAACCTCGGGTGCACATTTCTCACCCTGAACGGCGACGGGCCAGATCAGCACCTTGCGCGGAAAGCGGTCCCTCAGGCGGTGTAGAATATCCCGAATCACCGCCCCGGTCGGCGACGTCACAACCCCAATGATTTCCGGCAGATAGGGCAGCGGACGTTTGCGCGACGCCTCAAAAAGCCCCTCCGCCTCCAGTTGCTTTTTGCGCTTTTCCAGCAGCGCCATCAACGCGCCCTTGCCCGCAACAGCCACCTCATCCACATTCATGTTGTACTTGGACTGCGCGCCATAGGCGGTGATGCGCCCCGTCACGACCACCTCGAGCCCCTCTTCGGGGATCACGCTCAGCCGGGCGACCTGTCCTTTCCATGTGGTGCAGGACAGTTGGTTCCGATCATCCTTGATGTCGTAATACATATGGCCCGATCGCGCCTTGATCACGCGGCTGACCTCGCCACGCACCCGCACGCGGCCGAACTCTCCTTCCAGCGTGCGTTTCACCGCACCGGAGATTTCACTGACCGTAAATTCGGGCGTATTCTGACCCGGTGTGGGATCGTCAAGCAAGTCCATGGTGCCTCGGGTGTTGTCACAGGTTCCCCGCCAGCTTAGAACGCCCTGAACATAAGGCCAAGCAGATCGGGAGCCCTTCATGAACATTCTTATTCTCGGCAGCGGGGGGCGTGAACACGCTCTGGCCTGGGCGGTCAAACAGAACCCTAAATGTGATCGCCTGATCGTGGCCCCCGGCAACGCAGGGATCGCGGGGATCGCCGAATGTGCGTCCCTCGAGATCGAAGATGGCGGGGCCGTCGCGCGCTTTTCGGATGAAAACGCCATTGATCTCGTGATCGTCGGACCCGAAGCCCCCCTCGCAGCGGGTGTTGCTGATCGCTTGCGGGATGCAGGCATTTCGGTTTTTGGCCCCGGTCTTGATGCAGCAAAGCTCGAAGCATCAAAAGCCTTCACCAAAGCCATCTGCGATGCAGCCGGTGCGCCCACGGCCGCATATGCCCATTTCACCGACCGGGCTGCGGCACGGGCCTATGTCGAAGCACAAGGCGCACCGATTGTTATCAAGGCAGACGGTCTTGCAGCAGGCAAAGGCGTGATCATCGCCCAGACGGTCGACGAGGCACTGGACGCGCTTGATGACATGTTCGGCGGCAGTTTCGGCGATGCAGGCGCAGAAGTCGTGATCGAAGAATTCATGGAAGGCGAAGAAGCGTCCTTCTTTATGCTGTGCGATGGCGAAACCGTGCTGCCCATCGGCACGGCGCAGGACCACAAGCGTGTGGGTGACGGCGACACCGGCCCCAATACCGGCGGCATGGGCGCCTATTCCCCTGCCCCGGTGATGACGCCAGAGGTAACGCAGGCGGCGCTTGAGCAGATCGTGCAGCCGACAATGACCGAAATGATGCGGCGCGGGACACCCTATCAGGGTGTGCTCTTTGTCGGCCTGATGATCCAAAACGGTGCGCCGCGTCTGGTCGAATACAACGTGCGCTTTGGCGATCCCGAATGTCAGGTCCTGATGATGCGCCTTGGCGCGCAGGCGCTGGATCTCATTCAGGCCGCCGCCGAAGGCAGGCTGGATGAAGTGCAGGTCAACTGGGCTGATGATCATGCTCTGACGGTCGTGCTGGCCGCGCGCGGATATCCCGGAAGCTATGAAAAAGGGTCTGTCATCGGCGGGCTTGACGGTTTTAAAGAGGACAGCAAGCATATGGTTTTCCATGCTGGCACAACCCGCAAGGACGGCCAGTACACCGCCAGTGGCGGGCGGGTACTTGGCGTTACGGCGCGCGCTTCATCGCTCGCCGAAGCGCGAGAGCAGGCGTATGGCATGGTGGATCAAATCGACTGGCCGGAGGGGTTTTGTCGCCGTGACATTGGCTGGCGGGCACTGGACTAGAAACTTGTCGTTAATTCGCGCAAGACAGAGCGGAGGCAAACGCGCCGCGTGAGGTGTCCGTCCCAAGACGTCGTGTTTCAAACAGGCCATCGCTATACCGGATGGCCTGTAATTCGGCCCAATCTGCACGCGCGAGAATCATTTCCGGAAAGCCATCACATTGCCTGATGCCACCGGCAATATCGCGCTCTCCGATGCGGTGATTGGTGACACCGCCAAGCGATGCAATTTCACTAAGCTGGCGGCTTTGATAGCGCCAGATGCGCAGTGTTTTCGCCAGATGGGGGCGGTCAACATAGGCGATCTCAACATACCCATCCCCGTCAATATCAGCGGCGCCCAAAGGGGCAAGCCAGCGAAAACGGGTGCCTATATAGGGGGTAGCCGTTACAAAACCAGAGGCGTCATAGATAACCAGCCGCGCGCCGCTTGATTGATCACTTTCAACAACGATGACTTCGGGCGAGCCGTCTGCGTCAAGATCAACGATCCGGGGGTGCGTATCTTCAAAAACCGATGTCACCGGCAGTTTGAAACGCCGGATATCCCCGTTGGCCAGCGTGATGACGAGCGTCTCGTGCTCAACACCATCGCCAAGGACCGCATGGGCATATCGCTGCGTCGGACCTGCGTAGTCAGCCGAAACGATTGCCTCGGACGCCTCTGCCACCCCCTGCAAAAAGCACAACACTGGCAGCGCGCGGCGAACGAAACAGAGCAGGCGGCGCGCCAGAAGACGCCGCGCCCACGCCTTCATCAGATCTGTTTTTCGGGCATTTGCACGATGAGACCGTCCAACGCATCCGTCACTTTGAGCTGGCAGGTCAGCCTGGATCGGGCCGGGTCAGGCTGATAGGCGAAATCAAGCATGTCTTCTTCCATATCGTCCTTGCCGGGCAGTTTTTCGATCCACGCGGGATCAACATAGACATGACATGTGGAACAGGCACATGCGCCACCGCAATCGGCCTCAATTCCGGGAATGTTATTGTCGCGCGCGCCTTCCATGACCGTCAGGCCATTTGCGACCTCAACAACATGCTCCGTCCCGCCGTGTTCAATATAGGTGATTTTGGCCACGTTCATCCATTCCTTCTTGCCGTGTTCAATCCGTTCACCGTCGGCATATAGAGCGCGTGCGCCTGTTTTGCGACCCCCTTCGCAGAGGATTGTTTTTGATTTCTTTTGTTCTATATTTGTTCTTATGCAGATCATCACATCTCGTCCCGCCCCGGCAACTGATACGAAAACCGCTGGGAAATGGCCAAGCCCACCCGCCTGCCTTGTCGCGCGACAATTGACACAGCCGCCGCAAAATGCGCGTGTCGCCGTGGCCGGTATTGTCATTTTGAGACAACGTCCCGGCACGGCCAAGGGGGTTATCTTTCTCACGCTGGAGGATGAAACCGGCGTTGTGAATGTGATTGTCTGGCGGAATATCTATGAAAAGTTCCGCCGCGCCGTAATCGCAGGGCGCATGCTGCGCGTCACAGGCAGGCTTCAACGCGCCCATTCCGTAACCCATGTTCTTGCAGAAGAGATCGAGGATTTATCACCTTTACTGGATGGTCTTGTGCAGGAAAACCAAGCCTCCGAGTAAAACTACCTTTCCAGACAAGAAAAGGACGCGCCAAAAACGCCGCTTTCAAAAACCTAAGCGCGATTTCGCATCCACTGACCGCAATCTATGCCGACGTGAACCACATTTCGGACCAACGCGGCTTGGAGTGGCGCAGCCCATCTGCTGTGGCGCATCCGTAGAACGCCTTCCAAGATATTGAACGCACGACGTTACGACATGGTCGCAAGCATGCGCATCATGAGCGCAGACGCTTTGCGTGACACTGTCCAACTCTGAGGTGTTCGGTGCACCGATCCCTGGTTGGGTGGATGCTTATTCCTACACCGCGCCACTGCGGTTCAGAAAGGCGTTGTGTGCGCACATGAGCAAGGCAAAGGCCACACCTTCGTTGAAAACCGCGCCGGATCGCCAAGGCCCGAAACTCAGCGCAACACTGTCAGAATCCGCGCGCGTGCCCTGGCATTCATTCAACAATCAGAATGGACGACTTCGGAACGCAGCCGCGCGGCTGAGTTGCTTCGTCTGATGCACCAGCCGTTTGAGATACGTCAGACGACATGTTCGGCAAACCTCTGGAAATCTGCCGGTACTGCCGAACTATGCGCCAGCGCGGTGACCCTCTGTTCGAACTGAGCAGCTAAGTTCCGAA
The DNA here is from genome assembly GCF_000154785.2 of Roseobacter litoralis Och 149. Taxonomy (NCBI): domain Bacteria; kingdom Pseudomonadati; phylum Pseudomonadota; class Alphaproteobacteria; order Rhodobacterales; family Roseobacteraceae; genus Roseobacter; species Roseobacter litoralis. The sequence continues at coordinate 1,062,531 of NC_015730.1, read as the reverse complement.
AGCCGTCACACTCAACGCGCATAATGGACAAGAGCAGGCCCAACGACGTTATCCCGCAAACAGACGGCCCTTTTGCACGTTGCCAAGTCCAAGCTATGCCTGTCGGAGCAACAGTACCACGCAACGCTGGTACAAATCGGCGGGGTGAAGCGCCACCATGGCGGAACAGGGAAACCATGATTGCAAAGCTCTTGGAGCCGGTACGAAAACGGTCGCAGTACTCGACAGGACATAATTCATTTCGAACGGTCCCTCAAAGCCTGTTCAAACGCCGCTACAAGCCTTTTTGAATACATCCTTTCAACGTCCCTGTGAATACAGGAAAACCTGCGCCGACAACGCTCCGGACTAACAGCGCCCGGACACAGTGGGTATTCACTGTGGCAATGATTACCACGACGACATTCAAGGCGCGGGAAAGCAAAATTGCCAGTGCTTTCCCGCGGGGTCACCGGATCGAGAAAATCGCCACCCGTAACCGGTGCGTACACTCCGTGAAACGCGTTCCCAAATCCGATCCGCAATCGCCCAAGGTCAAAAACAGGCGTCCGGTATCAAAACCAGTTCAACACCAGCAACGCCTGTTTTTAGCGGATCATTCAGCGAGGGACAGCGCCACGAAACGCGGATCGCCCGCACGTCGCACGAGTAACAACAGCGATTTGCGCCCTGCGTCCTTGGCTTCCTCGACACGGGTTTCAAGATCCGCGATGCTTGTCACTTTTTTCTGACCTGCTTCGGTGATGACATCGCCCGACCGCAGACCCTTCTCAAAAGCTTCCGACGCTTCGTCCACTTCCATGACCGCCAGACCTTCGGTCTCCGGTTTGGCACCAAGTTGCTCGCGCAACTCATCGGTCAGCACCATCAAGGTGAGGCCCATCATTTCAGCAGAGGTCGGCGCATCTTCCTGCGGGGCCTGCGCGACGGCAGGTGTCGCGCCTTCGGCTTCTTCACGGCGGCCCAGTGTCACAAGCAGGGTTTTTGTCTCATCGCCCCGCCGCACGACAACGCGCACCGCTTCGCCCACAGGCGTATTGCCGACCTGACGCACAAGACCGCGTGTGTCTTCAACGTCGCGCCCGTCAAAACTGATGATCACATCACCGATCTCGATACCTGCATCCAGTGCAGGCCCCTCCAGTACACCGTTCACAGCAGCACCGTCGGTGGACGCAAGCCCCATGGCTTCGGCCATGTCCTCTGTCACGTCCTGAATTTGCACACCCAGCCAGCCGCGCCGCGTCTCGCCAAATTCCTGCAGCTGGTCAACGACGCGCGTCACAACATTTGAAGCCATCGAGAACCCAAGACCGATCGAGCCGCCGGTCGGTGACAGAATAGCGGTGTTCACGCCAATCACTTCACCGTCCATGTTGAACAACGGGCCACCTGAGTTTCCGCGGTTAATCGCAGCATCGGTCTGAATATAATCATCATAACGACCGCTGAGTTCCCGGTTGCGCGCCGACACGATCCCGGCCGAAACGGAAAACCCCTGCCCCAGCGGGTTGCCCATCGCGATCACCCAGTCGCCGACCCGCGAACTGTCGCTATCCCCAAAGGACACAAATGGCAGTGGTTCGTTCGTTTCGACCTTCAGCAAGGCGATGTCGGTGTTCGGGTCCGTTCCCATGACCTCGGCAACCAATTCACCGCCGTCAAAAAATTCAATCAGAATTTCGTCAGCCCCTTCAATCACGTGGTTGTTGGTGACAACGTAACCATCTTCAGAGATGACAAAACCGGACCCCAGCGCGGACGACCGGCGCGGTGCGCCTTCGGGCCCATTGTTACGGTCCCTGAAAAAATCCTCAAAGGGCGAGCCTTCCGGCACTATACCTTGCGGTCCGGTCCGACGTGATACCGTGGTAGAGGTCGTGATATTGACCACCGATGGGCTGATTTTTTCAGCCAGCGGCGCTAGGCTTGCAGGCTGTGCCAGCACTGTAACGGGTGCAACAAGGGCGAATGCCATCGCCAAAATAGCGATCACCAAAAACCGAAACCGCGTCTGCGCCGGAACTCTATGTGGCATGGATACCGTCTTGGATGTCATGCGTCGTCTCCTGAAATACGTTGTTGCCTGTCATACTGTGCGCCTACTTTGCGCTTAAAGCCAGTCTGCATGTAGCCATATAGGCCTGAAGGGATAGATGGGCCACCCTTGCGCGGTTTCAACTCCCTGTGAACGTGCAGGCGGTTTCAAACCCCGCCAAGCTGCCAGGCGGCCCAGACCAGAATAAGCCCGCTCACCGCGATCAGCCAGCCCATTTGCCGCACCGCCGTCTCCGGCAGGGAGCGCAGCATCTCAAGCATACGTTCAATAAGCGAAGGGGCCAGCGCATAGGCCAGCCCCTCGATAATCATAACCAACCCTAAGGCCAGAAGAAGCGTGCTCACCGGGTTTCGCCCTCGTCAGACCGCGATCCCTGATCGCTGCGCAGGTAGTTAAAGAACTCGCTGTCCGGGGACATGACGATGGATGAGTTGCCGCCTTGCAAAGACCGTTCATAGGCGGTCATCGACCGCGTGAACTCAAAGAACTCGGGGTCCGCACCGAAGGCGCTTGCAAAGATGGCGTTACGTTCCGCATCTGCCTGACCACGCACGATATCCGCTTCGCGTGTCGCCTCGGAAATCAGCTCGACGACTGTACGATCTGCCAAGGCGCGCACACGTTGGGCGGCTTCTTCACCGCGCGCAATCTCGTCCGCAGCTTCGCGTTCCCGCTCCGCCCGCATCCGCGCAAAGGTCGCGTCAAGGTTTTGTTCCGGCAGGTTCGTCTGCTTGAGACGCACGTCAACAACCTCAAGACCAAGCGGCAGGGCACGCTGGCGTGCCTGAGACGTGATCCGGGCCATCAACTCTGCGCGATCCGCAGAGAGAATGGTGTTGGATGTCACCCCGTCAGAACCCAGAACCGCACGGATTGCCGGGTTCAGGATACCTTCCAGACGGTCTTCAGCGGCCCGCATGCCACCGACACCCACAGCCTGTCGAAACTGCACAACGTCAGAAATCCGGTAGCGTGCAAAGGCGTCGACGACCAGACGACGATCATCCGATGGCGTAACTTCGACAATGTCGGTATCGAGCGACAGCGTTCGGTCGTCATAGCGCACGACCTCTTGGATGAACGGGATCTTGAACGCGAGGCCCGGATCTTCCTTGACCGATTTGATCTGGCCGAATTGCAGCACAAGCGCTTTTTCACGTTCGTCCACAATGAAAACGGAACTCAGCACGCCTACAACCGCGATCACCCCGATCGGGATCAGAAATTTAGTTGCTTTCATCAGTTTGTTCCTCCAGTCGGACGGCGCAATTCATTGAGCGGCAGATAGGGCACGACGCCTTGTCCACCTTCTCCACCAAGACCACTTTCAAGAATGATCTTGTCGACGCCGCCAAATACACGTTCCATGGTCTCCAGATAGAGACGTTTGCGCGTCACATCAGGTGCCTTGACGTATTCCTCAAGAACAGATGTGAAGCGTGCCGCCTCACCCTGTGCTTCGTTGACCTGCTGTGCGCGATAGGCTTCAGCCTGTTCCAACCGGCTTGCAGCTTCACCGCGTGCGCCCGCTGTGACCCGGTTCGCATATGCATCAGCCTGACGTTCCAGACGGTCACGCTCCTGCTCAGCCGCCTGCACTTCGCGGAAGCTGTCGATCACTTCGCGCGGCGGGTCGGCCTTGTCGAGGTTGAGACGAATGATGTTCACACCACTGTCATAACCGTTGAGCGTCGACTGGATCAGTTGCAGCGCTTCATCGGCAACCACCTGACGATCCCGGTTAAGGATCGGCGCAAGTTCGTTACGCGCAATCACTTCGCGCATCGCTGATTCAGACACCGCACGAATTGTTTCCTGTGGCTCAGCAAGGTTGAAGAGGTATTTGGCCGGATCACTGATGTTCCAAACCACCTGAAAATCGATGTCGATGATGTTCTCATCCGTCGTCAGCATCAGACCACTGTCCGTGCGCGCACCGATGTCTTCGGTTTGTTCGCGCGTCACAGGAAGGACTTCTGCCGTAACAAGTGGCCATGGCGCAAAGTTCAGACCCGAGTTTCCTGTGGCCGAGTATTCGCCGAGAAACAATTCAACCGATTGTTCTTCGGGAGCGACCGTGTAGAGGCTCGCCATCAGCCACGCACCAAAGGCTGCCAGAGCGGCCAGCCCGATTGTGCCACGCGTCAGCGCGGGTCCACCGCTGCCACCGCCACCGGTGCCACCGCCGTTACCATTGCCGCCTTTGCCGCCCATGAGGACGCGCAGACGTTCTTGACCCTTTTTGACCAGTTCATCTATCTCAGGAATTTGCGGCCCTTCGCCGCCGGGACCGCGCGGACCGCCGCCGCCCGACCCACGATTTCCACCGCCCGAACCGCCGTTCGGTTTATCATTGCCCGAATTTCCGCCGCCCCCCCAGGGGCCGCCATTGTTGCCAGCCATTAAGTTCTTTCCCTTCTAAACCGCATAACGTCACGATCAAACCAAGTCATAGGTACGTTGCCCTGCACGGAATTCAAGCCGTGCGCATGGGAGAACGCATCGTCACGATCTCTTCCGACATTGTGGGGTGGACCGCAACCGTTCGGTCAAAGTCTTCTTTCGTTGCACCCATCTTGATGGCGATGCCCGCCAGTTGGATCATTTCACCCGCATTTGGGGCTACAATATGACATCCAAGGACCTTTCGCGTCTTTATCGACACAATGAGTTTCATCAACACGCGGTCCGGTTTTCCGGCAAACGCAGTCTGCATTGGCCGAAACGATGTGCAATAAATTTCAACCGGTTCCTGTTCGCGGGCCGCTTCCTCGCCCAGACCGACCGTGCCCATTTCCGGTTGGGTGAAAATTGCGCTCGGGATCAGGTCGTGATCCACAGCCGTCGGATTGCCTTTGAAGACAGTTTCGACAAAGGCCATGCCCTCACGGATCGCGACCGGCGTCAGGTTGACGCGGTCGGTGACATCCCCGATCGCATAGATGGAGGGCACCCCGGTCTGGCTGTAGGCGTCAACTTCGATCTGCCCACGCCGACCCAGTTTCACGCCAAGCGCTTCAAGCCCCATGTCTTTGGTGTTCGGGTCCCGCCCTGTCGCGAAGAGAACCACATCAAAGACCCCTTCGGTGCCGCTGGTGGATTTCACCCAGACCGGGCCTTTTGTCGCAGCGCTGCTGTGCATTTGTGCAAGTTCTGCGCGATCCTGCGCCGTCCCGCCCATGGCGCCGCCTTCGGACATGCTGTCATGCTCTCCCGCAGGGGCCATCTCAAGAATGTTCGTGCCTACCTTGAGGTCGACGCCGCGTTCGCGCATTTGCTCCGCGACAAGGCCACGGGCCTCATCATCAAAGCCGCGCAATATCTGCGCACCCCGGTAGTATTGCGTGACCTTGACCCCCAACCCGTTCAGGATCCCGGCGAATTCGCAGGCGATGTAGCCCCCGCCAACGATCAGTACCGATTTGGGCAGGGTCTCCAGATGGAAAATATCATCGGACACAATGCCAAGATGGGCATTGGGCATATCTGGTCGCACGGGATGACCGCCGGTTGCTACCAGAATATGTTTGGCGGATTTGGTTTGCCCGTCTGACAATGTCACCTCATGCGGGCCGGACACTGTGGCGCGTGCATCAAATGTCTCAACACCTGATTCCGACAACAGCCTGCGATAGACCTGCTCAAGGCGGTCCAGTTCTGCGTTCAGCTTGGTTTTGAACCCCGGCCAATCAAAGCTGCCTTTTTGCATGTCCCAGCCATAGGCCTGCGCTTCATCCGGCATGCCCGCATATTCCGAGGCGAATACCATCAGCTTTTTGGGCACGCAGCCGCGGATCACGCAGGTTCCGCCGTATCTGTCTTCTTCTGCCAGAGCCACCCGCGCGCCTGCTTCGCTGGCCGCCACGCGCGCCGCTCTGACGCCCCCTGAGCCGCCACCAATCACGAAAAGATCATAGTCAAAGTCAGTCATGCGAAGGGTCTTTCTCTTTTGTGTATTCTGGTGGCCCTAGCCAAAGACCACTTTGGATGCGCTCGCCCGTGCATAGGTCAGGTCAGACAGGCGCTGGTCTGATCAATCGCTCAGATCGCTGAACAGATTGTCACTTTCGGCAAAAACCATGCGTTCGCTTGCAACCGTTCCATCATTGATGTCGCGCACCTCGACCTTTCCGTCCCCAAAACCCAGAACGACCGTGTCGCAGATATCAATGAACAGACCGTTCTCAACCACACCCGGCAGCTGATTGAGCGTCATCGCAAGTTGCCGCGCATCGCCGATCCGCTTGAGATGCAGATCAATGATGTGGTTGCCTTCGTCCGTCACGAAAGGTTTGTCGCCATCCATCCGCAGGCTGCTGTCGCGCCCCAGAACGTCCATGGAGACGAGGGTTTCATCAACCAGCGCATGGGTCGTTTGCAATCCAAAGGGGATCACCTCGATCGGCAGCGGGAAGGCGCCCAGCGTCTCAACCTCTTTGCCCACATCGGCAATCACGATCATGCGATCAGAAGACGTCGCCACGACCTTTTCATGCAGCAAGGCACCGCCACCGCCTTTGATCAGATTAAACGCGCCATCGAATTCATCCGCACCATCAATCGTCAGATCCAGCCGCTTGGCCGCATCGAGTGTGATCACATCAATACCGACCTCACGGGCCAGTTCCGCAGTGCGCGTAGATGTCGGAACCCCTGTAATATGCAGCCCTTCGTCGCGCACCCGCTCCCCCAGACAGCGCACAAGCCAGGCCGCCGTTGACCCGGTGCCCAGCCCCACCCGCATACCATTTTCTACGAATTGTGCGGCCCGTTTGGCGCAGACAAATTTTGCCTTGTCGATCGGCGAGAGTTCTGAAGACATCGATGGCTCCTTGCGCGGCTTCAGGGGCCTTATAAGAAACATGCAGCCAAGGTGCGAGAGCGATTCTTGCATCCCCACCGAATAGTGAGGTGCAGCACCGCTTTGGTTATGTGCGTTTTCCTCTTGAGGAGGTCGCTTTTCCTGAAGTCCTTTGCCTTCGAATCCGCTATGGAATGGCTATGAGCACAGCGCGCTACATTCTTCACTATGCCCCGGATAACGCCTCTTTGGTGATCCGTCTGGCGTTGGAAGAACTGCGCCTTGATTACACCACGCAACTGGTGGATCGCCAAAATTCGGCGCAACACAGCCCGGCCTATCGCGCCCTGAACCCGAACCAGTTGATCCCGGTGCTGGAAACGCCGCAGGGCCCGATCTTTGAAACCGCTGCCATATTGCTGTGGCTGTCCGATACACACGGGCATCTTGGCCCGGGCGCTGATGATCCGCAAAGAGCGGAACTGCTGAAATGGTTGTTCTTTTTGTCCAATACCCTGCATCCTGCGTTGCGCATGCTGTTTTATCCCGGCGCTTATATTGGACGCGACGTGGATCATGTGTCGCAGCTCACGCAGATGACGCAGTCCAACATCCTGCGCCTGCTGGGCCTCATCGATCAGCGATGGGCAGATGATCGCCCTGGCATTTTGCTGGACCTTTATCTGGGCCCCATGATGCGCTGGCTGGCGCTTTATCCGACGCAGAGCGACAGAACATGGTTTGACCTCACGGCCTTTGACGCGATACACGCAGCGCTGCGCAACCTTGAACAACGCCCGTCAGTTGAGACCGCACAACAGGCCGAGGGACTTGGCCGCGATCCGTTTACGTCCCCTCGCCATCCAAACCCGCCAGAAGGAAGTGCCACTTAGATGTTTTTATCTGTCTTTGATATGTTCAAGGTCGGTATCGGCCCCTCATCCTCACATACGATGGGGCCCATGGTCGCTGCGGCGCGGTTTCTGGAGATGATGCGCGCGTCCCCCTTCGAATTTCACGGGATACGCGTGTCGCTGCATGGCTCACTTGCCTTCACGGGTGTAGGTCATGCCACGGACCGGGCCACCATTCTGGGCCTCGCGGGGTTTGTCCCCGACACTTATGACGCCGAGAAGGCCGAAGCGGCACTGGCCGAGATAAAAGCCACAAAAACCCTGAACGTTGAGGGCCTGCAACCCCTGCGGTTTGACCCTGCAACCGATCTGATTTTCGACTATGAGACCCCGCTCAGCGGGCACGCAAACGGTATGATGATCCGCGCCACAGATGCCCAAGGCGATGTCACCCTGCGCGAGGTTTTCTATTCTATCGGCGGTGGATTTGTGATGACCGAAGCGGAGCTTTCCGCGGGCAAAGACACCGATGAAACCGGCCCGCCCATTCCCTACCCGTTCAAATCTGCCGCCCAGATGCTTGAGATGTCGACCGCCTCCGGCAAGAACATTGCCGAGATGAAACGCGCAAATGAAATTGCCCGTGGCTGTCCGACCAGCCTCGCAGAAGGCACCAAGCGGCTTTGGCAGGTGATGGATGATTGCATCACGCGTGGGTTGACGACCGATGGTATTCTGCCCGGCGGCCTGCAGGTCAAACGCCGCGCCAAAGGCATCCATGACGCGCTTTTGGCCGAACGGGGCATGAACCTCAACGCGCCCCACACGATCAACGACTGGATGAGCGTCTACGCGATGGCCGTCAACGAGGAAAACGCGGCCGGTGGTCAGGTGGTCACGGCCCCCACAAATGGTGCTGCGGGCGTACTGCCTGCCACCTTGCGCTATTATCTGGATCATGTCCCCGGCGCATCAGAGTCCCACATCGAGGACTTTCTGCTGACGGCTGCAGCCATTGGCGGCTTGGTCAAGTTCAACGCCTCGATTTCAGGCGCTGAGGCAGGGTGTCAGGCCGAGGTCGGCTCTGCCGCAGCCATGGCCGCTGCGGGCCTGTGCGCTGTAATGGGCGGCACCCCCGCACAGGTGGAAAATGCCGCCGAAATCGCGTTGGAACACCACCTTGGCATGACCTGCGATCCCGTCAAGGGTCTGGTGCAAGTCCCCTGCATTGAGCGCAATGGCCTTGGCGCGATCAAAGCCGTGTCGGCAGCATCCCTCGCCTTGCGCGGCGATGGTACGCATCTTGTCCCGCTGGACGCCTGTATCGAAACCATGCGTCAGACCGGCATCGATATGTCAGAAAAATACAAGGAAACGTCGCTCGGCGGATTGGCTGTAAATGTGCCGAACTGCTAAGTGCGCAAAACAACCTCTGCTTGCAATGCTGACCAGATCGCTTTAGGCTCCAACAATGACAATTGACCGGCCCTTTCTTGGCATCATGCTGATGCTGGGATTTTGCGTGCTTGCGCCTGTCGGCGATGCGATAGCGAAAATCCTCGGACAAACTGTGCCAATCGGCCAGCTGGTTTTGGTGCGTTTTGCGGTGCAGGCTTTGTTGCTGATCCCGTTGGTCTGGCTCACACGGCGACGCTGGCGCATGAGCAAACGGGTGACTTGGCTGACATTCGTGCGCACCATTCTTCATATTATAGGTATCGGCGCCATGGTTACCGCGTTGAAATACCTGCCACTTGCAGATGCTGTTGCGATCGCTTTTGTGATGCCGTTCATCATGCTGGTGCTGGGTAAATACGCGTTGAACGAAGAAGTCGGTGCGCGCCGTATCATTGCCTGCGCGGTCGGTTTTCTGGGCACCTTGCTTGTGGTGCAGCCCAGCTTTGCCCAAGTTGGCTGGCCTGCCCTGTTGCCCGTAGGCGTGGCGATCAATTTTGCCCTTTTCATGCTGGTCACCCGCCAGATCGCAAAGGAAACCGATCCAATCAGCCTGCAGGCGGTCAGCGGCGTGATGGCAGTGTTTGTGATTCTCCCGGTTCTTTTGATCTTTCAAAACAGCGGTTTTTTACAGCTTCAGATTGTGCATGTGTCGTCCTATGACTGGACCTTGCTGCTGAGCATCGGCCTATTGGGCACGGTCGCGCATCTGTTAATGACGTGGTCGCTGCGTTTTGCGCCCTCCGCCACGCTCGCGCCGATGCAGTATCTGGAAATTCCCTTTGCGACGATCATCGGGTTCATGGTGTTTGGTGATTTTCCAAATCCGATGGCAAGCGTCGGTATTGTGATTACGATTGCGGCGGGTCTCTATGTGGTACTGCGAGAGCGGGCCATCGCTTTGTCGCTGACAGCCCGAGCAACGCCTGCACAACCGGCTGAAGGAACGCGCGCGGCATGATGCACAGCATCACCGGGGCATCCGTTTCAATCGAAAACGGTCCGGTTGTACGATTTGATGTCCCTGCCTGCAAACCGGGCGCGAAGTCGATACCGTCAATCGGCCAGAACAGCCCCTTGGACCGCCCCCGCACCGGCCCCATCGGAAACAGGGATACCCGTGTTCCTGCTGGGGTTGGCACATTGAACGCGGGTGGGCACAGGAATACGATGTCGGTTGCGCCCAACAGGACGATATGTCGGTCTGCCCGTCGTATTATCGTATGCAACGCCGCCAGCGCGTGATCAATCTGCCCCCCGCAAAATCCGACGGCAACCACCAACGGCGCAGAAACATGCCGTAGCGCCTTATCGAAATCGGTGCTGTCCTGCTCCGCGATATGATGAAACCGCTCCGCTGCGATGCGCGCACGCGCGCGGTCCGAGATCGAGTCCATATCCCCGATGACCGCGGCCACATCGATACCAGCCTCCAAGGCCAGATGCGCACCACTGTCGGCAGCAACACATATCGGCGCCAGCGCCAGCGCGCTCGCGACATCATCCACTGTCGCCTCGCCCCCGCCAATCAGGGTTAACGGTTTAGTCGTTTCTACAATTGTATACGTCATGAAAGTTTATGGTTCATTAGGGACACACGCCACAATATTGCCATGATCTGGCACGATTAATAACACTGTCTGATGCTCCTTGGGGCTTAGCTAAAATGTTAGACACCTTGTTACCAAAACGCACGGGACGCGCATGAGATGACGAATGACAGCAAGGTCCTTACGGTATCCTATGGTACATTTTCCTGTACTTTAGAAGGGTTTGACGACGCCCTTGGCACGATGAAGGACATCGCTGAATTCTTTCGCGACCTTGCGGCAGAGGACAGGTTCTTCGGGGCAGAGCCGCCGCAACCAGATGCAGAGGCGTTGGCGCATAAGATCCAGCAAACCCGGGCCCAGCGCATTGAGGCTGATAGTTTTGATGGCCAAATCATGCTTAAAGCGCATGATCCAACCGCAGTCGCTGCACAGGAGTCCGTGCTCAGGACAACGAACGCAGAACAATCAGCCCTAGACAGCGCAGCGGCTTTTTTCGCAAAACCAGTGACTACGCCCGCAATCGTTCAGGATGACATGGAAGCGGAAATGACGGCTCAGGCTTTCAAGACCGTGGCATCGTTGGCAGGTGTGCGCCCGGCATCTGAAACGTCGTTTTTGACAAAACAAAACGTTCCCGGCCAGACCACCAAATCAGCCGGTAGCTCTTTTGAGAAACGTGAACGTCTGCGCGCGGCGGTGTCACGACAAGAAATGCAGGCGCAGGATGTCGGATACGATGAAGACGCCGAAGCACCCAGCGAAGTTCTGGGTTTTGACGGGTTGAAAGCGCTGCGCAATGCGGAGGCACGCAGCCAAAGCAATGTGATCTCCAACGCTGCTCAAGACATCGCGGGCGCGCTTCAAGAAGATGCTGAACATGAGGATAGCGCGCGCAAGACTGTTGCAGAGGACGTTGACACAGACGACATTGATGCGGTCCTGCGCGCTCTTGAAGCGGGCAATAACGCAAATGCTGACGATCAGGTATCTGGTCTGACTGGGGAAACATACGACAGCAAACCGCAGCAGCGGGATGAAGCAGCAGACCCTGAACCGTACATGTCGCAGACCCAAGCCAAGCCTGTCGATGTGCCAATCTCCGGATCAGGTGCCGCGCGCAAAGATGCATCCCAAATCAAACAAGACGCAGAAGACGACCTGTCACGCTTGATGGCGGAGGCGGATCACCAGATGGAACAACCAGATGGTCAAACGCGACGCAGCGTTTTTTCACAATTGCGCGCCGCCGTTGCCGCACGCCGTAACGATCAGTCACTTGAAAACGAGACCGCAAAACGCGCCAAAGACGTACAAGCCTACCGCGGCGACCTTGCAGATGTCGTACAACCGCGCCGCGCTGTATCCGCCGGGGAAAGCTCCGAGCGCCATTCAGGTGCCCGCCCCGCCCCGCTGAGGCTCGTGGCAGAACAACGGGTAGATCACCGTGTGCGAGAGACCACCGCTCTGCGCCGCACGGACGACACGTAGAAGGAAAGTACCAAAGCTGGCAAGGGCAGCGTTTTCGCCACCCGTGCGGCCGCGCATGGGGCACAAACCTTGCCAAAATTACAGGAAGCCGCAGTTGCATATGTCAGCCTTGTCGAAGGACGGGCAAAACTCTCGTTGCAGCAGCTTATGTCGCGCAGAAGACAAGTCTTTAAAGGGGGTTTCAGCCGTGAGGATGGCCTGCGGTACTTTGATCACTTGCTGCGCGCAGACAAGATAACAAACGTCAAAGGCGGCTGGTTTACTGCCTCTGACTAAAACAGATAGCCACCGGACCGACACGCAACAGTTTAACGCGATCCAAACGAGCTGCGCGCCGAAAGGGTCGTTCAGCCTTCGGGTTGATCCGGGTCTGCCTGACCGACGCCTTTGAAAATAAATTTGAACGGCAAGGCCCAGAACACCCCAAGAACCACATATACCAACAATTCGACCCAGAGCGAGGGGCGATCAAGCCAGTTAATCACGGTAATGCAGGACACAATATAGACCGGCAGCCCGATCAAAAGGATCAGCAGTGCAAGGCGGCGTCTGGCTTTGTAACTCAGCGACATGGGGTTCCTTATCAATCGGCGAACGGATCCGTGACGAGGATGGTGTCTTCCCGCTCCGGCGAGGTAGAAAGTAGGGCGACGGGGCAGTCAATCAACTCTTCAACGCGGCGCACATATTTGATGGCGTTGGCAGGCAAATCCGCCCAACTGCGCGCGCCTTCGGTGGATTCCGACCACCCCGGCACTTCTTCGTAAATGGGACGGCAGCGCGCCTGATGATCCGCTGCGGTCGGCAAGTAATCCATGCGCTTGCCATCCAGTTCATATCCAACACAGATCTTGAGCGTCTCGAAGCCGTCCAGAACATCAAGCTTGGTCAGGGCAATCCCGTTGACGCCGGATGTCGCACAGGTCTGGCGCACCAGCACGGCATCGAACCAGCCGCAGCGACGTTTGCGCCCCGTCACCGTGCCAAACTCATGCCCACGCTCGCCAAGCCGCTGGCCATCGGCATCGTCGAGTTCTGCCGGAAAGGGGCCTTCACCCACCCGCGTTGTATAGGCTTTGACGATCCCGAGCACATAATCGATCGCGCCGGGGCCTACACCGACACCGGTCGCCGCCTGACCTGCAATCACGTTTGATGAGGTTACAAAGGGATAGGTGCCAAAGTCGATATCCAAAAGCGCGCCCTGTGCGCCCTCAAACAGAATACGCTTGCCCGCGCGCCGCTTTTCGTTGAGCACCTTCCACACGGGGGCTGCGTACTTGAGGATGTGGGGTGCGATCTCGATCAGTTGCGCAACCAGCGCGTCCCGGTCCACCGGCTCAATCCCGAGGCCTTTGCGCAGCGGATCATGGTGTTGCAGCGCACGATCCACCCGCGCTTCGAGCGTGGCAGTATCGGCCAGATCCGCGACCCGGACCGAGCGGCGACCGACCTTATCCTCATAGGCGGGGCCAATACCCCGGCCCGTCGTACCGATCTTGGTGCCTTTGCTCGCGGCTTCCTCGCGCGCACGGTCCAATTCGCCATGAATGGGCAGGATCAGCGGTGTGTTTTCGGCGATCATCAAGGTCTCGGGAGAAATATCGACGCCCTGCCCGCGGATAATGTCGATTTCCTTGGTCAGATGCCAAGGGTCCAGCACAACGCCGTTGCCAATAACAGACAGTTTGCCGCCCCGCACCACGCCGGAGGGTAACGCGTTCAGCTTGTAGACTTTGCCATCAATGACCAGCGTATGTCCGGCATTGTGACCGCCCTGAAAGCGCGCGATCACATCCGCGCGTTCAGACAGCCAGTCGACAATCTTGCCTTTTCCTTCGTCGCCCCACTGAGCGCCCACAACGACGACGTTTGCCATATCTGGTCCTTTTGTATTCGGATGAAACCCGCGCCGGTATAGCGAGGCATGCGCCGGGGCGAAACCTCAAAATGTACGCCGCTCGATTGACGCAGCACCTTGGAAGGGTAATAGACATTCCCGGGCCGCAAGGATCGCTTTCGGCGCAGTGCAGCAACCGGACGGAATGAAAGACATGGGTATACTAACACGTTGGATGGGCGCGTTCGTGCTCTTGGCGGCCACCTTCAATCCAACCCAGTACAACTATATCACGTGGCTTCAGACATATGGTGCGCAAAACCTGTCGATTGCCGTCCTTGTGGGTCTTGTTCTGGCCGTCGCATATATCATTTTCCTGCGCGCAACGCTGCGATCCATCGGCCCCCTGGGCATGGGCCTTATCCTTGGGATATTCGCAGCCGCGGTCTGGGTCCTGCATGACTTTGGCGTTTTGGCGCTGGATAATCAGAACCTGAATGTCTGGCTGGCGCTCTTTGCCTTGTCTGCCGTTTTGGGCATCGGTCTGGGGTGGAGCCATGTGCGGCGCGCTCTGTCCGGTCAAACAGATGTGGACGACATTGACGACTAACCATCGGCAAATGCGCGCGTTCGACAGACCCGCGCGCTTCGGCCGTTCAGTTATTCTGTCAAGTGAACAGGCTGACCATGCGGTGTGTTCAGATAGGCCGTTTCCCAAGCTGCTTTGATCGCGGCAATGTCGGATGTTTCTGCCATGCCCTTGGACACCAGTGTGTTTTCCAGTGTTTCGAGCCAAGCCAGAAAATAGTCGTCACCGCCATCCAGTTCTTTACTCAACCCGTGGCGCTTGAGTGTACGCGAAAAAGCCGCCGCCCAATCGGACCAAGGCAAATGGCCCGTTTCGTTCAAACGCACAGTGACGGCGAAAACCTGCGCGTGCCAAGGTTCTGAAAACACAGGTTCCGGTGGTGTCATGTGTCCGCCACCAGATAGCTTTGCCACAGGTCCAGCACGACTTCATCGTCGGGATGCTCGGGATGCGCCCAGAGTTCGGCAGCACGAAAGGCGACCGCATAAAGCGGTTCCGGCGCTTCGCCAAGGTGATGCGCGGCACTGTCAGGCAAAACATGCGTGCCGTGAAAACGGACGATGCGTCCCCGCATACCCGCCGCATAGCGCGGCAGGCGCGTGTGGCCCCCATCGACAAGGCAGTTCGCCGCAATCTTGCGCGTTTTGACGGTGTCGCCGACACTGAAAAGCTGTGGCACCTGCGACGGTCGGTCTGCTGGACCGCCACGGGCAAGCACGCTGTCCACGTGTTCGGCGCGCAACGCACGCTCTGCCAGTGGGCTCGGCGCCGGATCTGCGGCGGCGTACTCACGCGCATCCACTACCCCGGTTTCAACCAGCAGGTCTGCCAGCCCGGCCATCCATTTTTCGTAATAACTAAAGCGCGCATAATCCGTGGGTGACAATTTTTCGCGCGCATGACGCGAGATATCGATGTTCCACTGCCCCAGAACGCCAGAGGCAAGGGTCACTGCCAAAGCGCGCGCGTGCCAGTCCTCTTTGAACTTCACGCTCTCGTTTTCCGGTATCACGGCACCATCGCCATACCGCCCCCCCATGTCGTGCGGCCGGGTCATGTCGTGCGCGCCTCGGGGCTGTGCACAAGGCCCGTGCCGATCATGCTGTCGCGGGTTACAAGGTCCATCAAGGCTTCTTCATCCCAGTCGTCCGTGCCCTTGGGGCGTTGCGGAATGACCAGATACCGGACTTCGGCGGTGCTGTCCCAGACCCGCACTGCCCTGTCGGCGGGCAATGCGACCCCAAAGTCGGCCAGTACCTTGCGCGGCTCGCGCACAGCGCGGGCGCGATACGCATCTGATTTGTACCATGTCGGCGGAATGCCCAGCAAGGGCCACGGATAACAGCTGCACAAGGTACACACGACCATGTTGTGAACCGTGTCCGTGTTTTCAACGGCCACCATGTGTTCGCCCTGACGGCCATAATACCCCAGTTCGGACACGACCTTTGTCGCATCTTTTAGCAAAGCGGCGCGAAAGGCAGGCTCCAGCCACGCCTTTGCCACCACATGCGCGCCGTTACGCGGGCCGATCTTGTTTTCATAGGTATCGATAATCGCATCCAACGCCAGCGGATCGACCAGACCTTTCTTGGTCAGCAGCGTTTCCAGCGCTTTGATGCGCAGTACAGGGTCGCCGGGCAGCAACGAGTGCGGGTGATTGTGGTCATCATGGTCATGCGGCATGATACAAAGATGCGTCCAAGCGGGCATGTTTGTCCAGCCGCTTTGGAACGGAAATTTTCAACAAGACAGATCCGTCTGCCACCGAAAGCACTGAGGCACATGGGTTTGCATGCCAATAGCAACGCCGAAATACACGAGGATCGCACCCCATTTCACACCCGCAATTCACGCCGCAGGCAGTCGTATTTCATCAAAGCCCGTAACGTCGGTTTGAATCCTCCCTTGCGGGTGGGGGCAAACTTGCCTAGATACGCCCAAAGTTGCTCTGAACCATACAGGTCCTTCATGGAAAACGTCGTCCTGATCATACACCTTATC
This sequence comes from Roseobacter litoralis Och 149, assembly GCF_000154785.2. Classification (NCBI taxonomy): domain Bacteria; kingdom Pseudomonadati; phylum Pseudomonadota; class Alphaproteobacteria; order Rhodobacterales; family Roseobacteraceae; genus Roseobacter; species Roseobacter litoralis. Next base: position 1,045,888 of record NC_015730.1, on the reverse strand, counting down.
CTCGCCTTGGGGCTGATAGCCGTCGTGTTGCTGCAGCGTTCCGAGGGAGGGGGCCTTGGCATGGGTGGCGGCGGTGGCGGTGCCATGACCGGTCGCGCCGCGGCGACAGCCTTGGGCAAGGTGACATGGGCGTTGGCGATCGCCTTTATCTGTACGTCGATGACACTGACGATATTTGCAGCCGAGAACGCATCGGGGTCTTCGGTGATTGACCGCCTCGGCGTCACACCACCCGCAGCGGATCGCAGCGACACACCCGGCGTGCCGGAAAGTGATCTGCTGTTGCCCCCATCCGCGGATGAGAACGCCCCCTTGGTTCCAACGCTGGAATAACAAAAACACTACAACACCTTGAGAGCTGTCAGGATTTTGCAACATCATATTGCGAGTGGCCTTGCCTTGCCGGTCCGAATCCTGCTAAACTTTACTCCCGTGGTGCTGCGACTTTTCGCAGTCGAAAAATCGCGAAACTGACACTATTTCGCGGCGACGCACGGGAGCAGCTCAAGCAATGGCACGATATATTTTCATCACCGGAGGTGTGGTTTCATCGCTTGGAAAAGGGCTGGCATCCGCCGCTCTGGGCGCTTTGCTGCAGGCGCGTGGTTTTTCCGTACGGTTGCGCAAGCTTGATCCCTATCTGAATGTCGATCCCGGAACGATGTCGCCCTTTGAACATGGCGAGGTCTTTGTGACCGATGATGGCGCGGAAACAGACCTTGATCTGGGCCACTACGAGCGTTTCACCGGCGTTGCGGCGCGCTCCACCGATTCCGTGTCCTCCGGCCGCATCTATTCCACCGTTCTGGAAAAGGAGCGGCGCGGCGATTACCTCGGCAAAACCATTCAGGTGATCCCGCATGTCACGAATGAGATCAAGGATTTCATTGGTATTGGCGATGACGAGGTCGACTTCATGCTCTGTGAAATCGGCGGGACGGTCGGCGACATCGAAGGCTTGCCGTTTTTCGAAGCGATCCGACAGTTCACCCACGATAAACCTCGCGGCCAATGCATCTTCATGCATCTGACGTTGTTGCCCTACCTGGCCGCGTCAGGCGAACTGAAGACCAAGCCGACGCAGCACTCGGTCAAAGAACTGCAATCTATCGGCATCGCGCCTGATATTTTGGTATGCCGCTCCGAACATCCGATCCCGGAGAAAGAACGCGAGAAAATTGCGCTGTTTTGTAATGTGCGCAAAGAATCTGTTGTGGCAGCCTATGATCTGAAAACCATCTACGACGCCCCTCTTGCCTATCACGAACAGGGGCTCGATCAGGCCGTTTTGGATGCGTTTGACATTTCCCCCGCGCCCAAACCCGACCTGACGGTCTGGCGGGATGTCTCGGATCGCGTGCATAATCCTGAGGGCGAAGTCAAAGTGGCGATCGTTGGTAAATATACGCAGCTCGAAGACGCGTATAAGTCCATCGCAGAGGCCTTGACCCATGGCGGTATGGCAAATCGCGTCAAAGTTACTGTTGAATGGGTGGACGCAGAAGTGTTCGACACCCAAGATGTCGCCCCGCACCTTGAGGGCTTTCACGCGATCCTCGTGCCCGGAGGTTTTGGCGAACGCGGAACCGAAGGCAAGATAAAAGCGGCCCAATATGCCCGCGAGCACAAGGTGCCCTACCTTGGTATTTGTCTCGGCATGCAGATGGCCGTGATCGAAGCGGCACGCAATGTGGCGAACATCAAAGCCGCCGGGTCCGAAGAATTTGACCATGAAGCGGGCAAAAAGCGGTTCGAACCTGTCGTCTATCACCTTAAGGAATGGGTACAGGGAAATGCCAAAGTGTCCCGCAAGGTTGGCGATGACAAGGGCGGGACCATGCGGCTCGGCGCGTATGATGCGACCCTGACCGCGGGCACGCGCGTGGCTGATATCTACCACACCTCCGCCATTGATGAGCGGCACCGTCACCGCTACGAGGTCGACATCAAGTATCGCGCGCAACTCGAAGACGCCGGTCTGGTGTTCTCCGGCATGTCCCCTGACGGGAAACTGCCCGAAATCATCGAATGGCCGAAGCACCCGTGGTTCATCGGCGTGCAATTTCACCCAGAATTGAAGTCGAAACCCTTTGATCCGCACCCCCTGTTCGCGGATTTCATCCGTGCCGCTAAGGAAAACAGCCGCCTCGTTTGATTCGAGTGGTTTTGCTGTGGGCAGTTCCCGTGTTGCGTGCGCGAATTACTACCTAGAGCCGCATTTTCTACACCCGCGCAATTAAGGCGATAGAAAAAGCAACTAAAATTGACCGCATTATCTTAATCGGCGCGTATTCGCTTGAAATTAACAGGGATTAACGAGATATTAATTGCACATTTACATTTTTAACGAGGTAACTCATGCTTAGAACGACAGTTGCAGCAGCGGCGCTGCTTTCATTCGGATCGGTTGCACATGCAACAACTATTACCGCGCAAGTATTTACTCCAACTGATTTTGCCAATCTTACGAACGGCGCTGTTGTTGAAGACTTCGAGCTTTCTAGCATTCTAACTGGCACGTTCGCGAACACCCAAGCGGTACGCGGTGTCGGTTCGGTTGAAGAGGGAGAGTTGTCAGGCGATTTGACAACGAAAGTTGGTACATTTGGATCACTGTGGACAGCGGGCGACCTGCTCGGTTCAGGCTCGACATGCAGCAGGTTCGACTTGGGCGCAGCAGACTGCAATGGGATAGCTCTTCAAAAGAGTCCCGACGATACAAACGGTCAAGGTAACATTGTCCCCGACAATGGCAATTTCGCTATCAATTCCAACGATACACAGGGCATAGTCTGGAACGCTGCGCTTGCAGGCGGAACGCTGTTTACAACTCTGGTGTTTGCAATTCAAGATGCTGCCGACGTGGGTGCCAAGACCCTGACGGTAGAACTGGGCGACGGAACAAAAGCTGTTTTCTCAGGGTCTTTGTTCGGGAATAACGATACGAACATCGTCAAAATCAGCTTCGACGCTGGCGTTGCTTCGGCGGAGGTGTCTATTGAAACGTCACGGAATGACGCGTTCACCGTCGACGGCGCAGCGATCAGCCCCGTTCCACTGCCAGCATCTTCGCTGCTGTTGATCGGTGGTATGGCTGCTCTGGCAGGCGTGGCACGTCGCCGGAAGAACAAAAAAGCCTGAACACAGCTTTAGGTCTTACAAAGAGCGCTCCGATGTTTCATCGGGGCGCTTTTTTCATGTCTTGGCCCCATACGTCATCCTGCCGCTTTCCTGTTGTGCAGGCGTGTCATTCATTCTAGCGATGTATCATGCTCAGCTACCAACATATCTACCATGCGGGCAATCTTGCCGATGTGCATAAACATGTGCTGCTGGCGTGGATTTTGTCTTACATGCTGCGCAAGGATAAACCGCTTTCCTATATCGAGACTCATGCGGGCCGCGGGCTTTACGACCTGCAGGACCCGGCGGCGCTGAAAACGGCTGAGGCAGCGCAGGGTATAGAGATAGCCCACGCCTTTTTCGACGATACACATCCTTTTGCGGCCGTCCTGACCAAAATCAGGCGAGATTTCGGGGCGTCGTTTTACCCCGGTTCCCCGCTGATCGCCGCATCCCTGCTCAGACCCGGCGACCGGATGCACTTTGCCGAACTTCACCCGGCCGAATTTGACGCGCTGGATTTCAACACGTCCTCCACCGGCGCGAAATGCTACCAGATGGATGGGTTTGAATTGGCCCATTCCATTTGTCCACCGACCCCGCGACGTGGCGCGATGCTGATCGACCCGAGCTACGAAATTAAGACCGATTACACCAAGATCCCGCAGCAAATCTCCAAATTGGGGAAATCCTGGAATGTTGGCGTCATCTGCCTATGGTACCCGATCCTGACAGTCAGCCAGCACATGGGCATGTTGCGATCCTTGCAACAGGATCATCCCTCCGCTTTGCGTCATGAGGTTCGTTTTCCGCCCGCGAAAAAGGGGCATGGCATGATCGGTTCGGGCATGTTCGTGATCAATCCACCCTACGGTCTGGCCCAAGAAATGGCCCGTCTCGGGGCGCATTTCGGACAGTCACACAGCCCTGCCAAGTAGTGCTTTGCAGCGCGCCATCCCCTCCGCACTGCGTAAAAACACGGATTGATCTGGTCACAGCAGTGTTATTAAACAATCGGACGGCTTATGCCCATGATGCCCGTGTATATCTGGTCGACCTCGCGTGAATTGAGATAAAAGATGTTTGAGCGATTGTTTCCCCGCCGAAAAGCCAAGGCGCCCCCCCTGCCGCAACCCAATGCACAGTTGGCGCTTGGCGCGCTGCTTGTGCGGGTTGCCTTTGCGGATCGACAATACAGAGCGTCCGAAGTAGGGCAAATCGACCGTATTCTAGCGGCGACCTTTGGTCTCAAACCGCTTGAGGCCGCAAAATTGCGCGCAACCTGCGAAGCGTTGGAGCGTGACGCCCCCGGCACACCGGAATTTGCGCGCATTCTGCGCGATGAGGTGCCTTACACCGACCGCCGCGCCCTCGCGCAAGCCATGTGGTCGGTTGCGCTGGCCGATGGGGAACGCGACGCCGATGAAGAAGTCATGCTTGAAAACATCGAAGAGGCATTGGGCCTGAGCGCGGATGATATCGCCGACGCGCGTAAAACAGCCCTGAATGACGATTGAGATTGGCACGCCCGAGAAAGGTATTTATATCACTCTCATGTTTGCTGATTTCCTGAAAAGACTGACCCAGTCTGACGCCGAAGACTTTCCCGATGAAGACGCACGTCTTGCATTGACCGCGTTGCTGGTGCGGATCGCTCGTTCCGACCATGACTACAGCACTGCGGAGCGTGAGCGCATCGACAGAATTAATGCGCGCAGGTACGGTCTTGGTCCGGGCGCGGTCAGCGCCCTGCGCGAAGAAGCCGAAGCGCTTGAAGCCGAGGCGCCCGATACGGTTCGCTTTACCCGCGCGATCAAAGATGCAGTCCCCTATGAGGACCGTCTGTCCGTCGTCAAAGCCCTGTGGGAAGTTGTGCTGGCGGATGGTGCTCGGGCACAGGAAGAAGACGCTCTGGTCCGCATGGTCACGAATTTTCTGGGCATCAGCGACCGCGACAGCGCGCTGGTCCGGCAGGACATAAACCCTCAGGCATGATTGCCAGTTTGCCAATGTATGAAACCCCGCACACCCGTGCGGCGCATGATATATATTGGCAAGCCATCCGCGATACCTACGGACGCGGCCCAAAGCACCTAAGCCGCGATTTAGACCCGCATGACTGCTGGGAACGCCACGATCTCGTTTTGTCACAAACATGCGGGCTTCCCTATCGCAGCGGCCTGCACGCGTCGGTCTTGCTGGTCGGGACGCCGGACTATGGGGTGGCCGATTGCCCACCCGGTTACTATCGATCCCATTTCATTGTGCGGTCATCTGACGAGCGTATGCAGATCACGGATTTTGCCGGCGCGCGTTTTGCGCGCAATGATGTGCGGTCTCAATCCGGATGGGCAGCTGCTGAACAACACCTGATTGACCACAAGGCCGGTTTCAGCTTTGCGACCAACTGCGTTGATACAAGAGCACATCGCGCCTCTGCCGAAGCCGTCAGCACAGGCATGGCGGATATAGCGGCGATTGATGCGGTGACGTGGGCCTTGTTGGAACGCGACACGGACCTGACCGCCGCCTTGCGGGTGCTGGTCTCGACCGCGCCAACGCCGGGCCTGCCCTATATCTGCGCGCGCGGACAGGACCCTCAGGCGCTTTTTGGCGCAATATCGAAGTCAGTTGCAGGCTTGGAACCGCATATTCGCGCAGCATTGATGATCAAAAACATAGTGCATATTCCCGCGTCCGCGTATCTCGCGGTGCCGCTACCACCGACATCAGGATAAAATAAGTGGCGCTAATGCGCATATTGACCTAGCGGAAACTGAAAATACACACTTTCAAAGTTGCCAAACCAGCAAATTTCCTTCCTTATGCCTTAGCGAAATAAGCAAGAGATCACATACGTGAAGCCGCAAGCGCCCGTCATTGAGATGAAAAACCTGCACAAGGCCTATGGAGCGCTTGAGGTGATCAAGGGCGTCGACATCACAGCACCCAAAGGACATGTGATATCGCTGATCGGGTCTTCGGGCTCTGGCAAATCGACGCTGTTGCGCTGTTGCAACCTGCTGGAGGACAGCCAGCAAGGTGACATTCTGTTCAAAGGGGAACAGGTCACGTGGAAGGGCGAGGGTCATGCCCGCCGCCCCGCTGACAGCGATCAGGTTTTGCGCATTCGCACAAACCTCAGCATGGTGTTCCAGCAGTTTAACCTTTGGGCGCATATGACCATTTTGCAAAACGTCATGGAAGCGCCGGTGACTGTCCTCAAGCGGGACCGTGATGAGGTCGAAAAAGCGGCGCGCGGCTATCTCGACAAGGTTGGTATCGGCGACAAATGCGACGTCTACCCTGCGCAACTGTCCGGTGGTCAACAACAGCGCGCAGCAATCGCGCGTGCACTCTGCATGGAGCCTGAGGCGCTGCTTTTTGATGAACCAACCTCGGCGCTCGATCCTGAACTCGAGCAAGAGGTGATCAAAGTCATCAAGGACCTCGCCAGGGAAGGGCGCACCATGCTGATCGTGACGCATGACATGAAACTGGCCGCTGATGTGTCAGACCATGTCGTCTTTCTGCATCAAGGTCTGGTAGAAGAACAAGGGCCGCCGGAAACGCTGTTCGGCGCACCCAAATCAGAACGCCTGCGTGGGTTTCTTTCGGCAACCCACGCAGCGTAATCAAAAATAATAATTGGGAGTACTGATATGAAAACACTTATCCTGACGACTGCCACTCTGGCCCTGACAGCTGGTATGGCGCTTGCAGATGGTCACGGAAAAACCGTGCGCATGGGCACTGAAGGTGCCTACCCTCCGTATAATTTCCTCAATGACGCCGGCGAAGTCGACGGATTTGAGCGCGAGCTTGGGGACGAACTCTGCGCGCGCGCAGAACTGACCTGCGAATGGGTCACAAACGAGTGGGACAGCATCATCCCCAACCTCGTTTCCGGCAACTATGACGTCATCATCGCAGGCATGTCCGTGACCGATGAGCGTGATGAAGTCATTGATTTTTCTGAGCAATACACCCTGCCAGATCCTTCTGCCTATCTGTCCGCCTCTGCGGATGTGGACCTTGAGGGCGGCGTGATCGCGGCACAGGCCAATACGATCCAGGCAAGCTTTATCGCCTCCTCCGGTGCGGTACTGGTTGAATTTGCGACCCCGGAAGAAACCGTCGCCGCCGTTAAAAACGGTGAAGCGGACGCGGTTCTGGCGGACAAAGCATTCCTGTCCGAACTGGCAAACGCCGATCCGGACCTGATGTTGCTGGAGCAAAACGTCATGATTGGTGGCGGCATTGGTCTGGGCCTGCGCGAAAGCGATACGGAGCTGAAAGAAAAGTTCAACGTGGCGATCCGGTCCATGAAAGAAGACGGCAGCCTGAATGCCCTGATCGGCAAGTGGTTGCCCGATCTGGAACAGTTCTGATCCATTCAAACCGGCGCGCGCCACCGCGGGCGCCGGTTATTTAAAGCGAGACATATTATTTTCAGCTTTTGCACAGATCCAAGTCTTCTGCCTGACTGGCAGTGGATGTCGTGCTATCTGACGACGCCAAAACACATGTCGCTCTATTGGTCCGTGCTGACCGTTTTACTGCTGCTGGCGATCACAGCACCCGTGGCACTGGCCTTTGGGTTTGGCGGCGCATCCGCTGCGCGCTCAAACATCGCGCCGCTGCGTTGGTTTGGAAAATCCTATATTGCAGTGGTGCGCGGCGTGCCCGATATCGCGTTTTTCCTGTTTTTCGTCATCGCGTTGGATCAGGGCATCGAATACCTCAGACACAAGGCGCTGTGCCCCGACTGGTCGGAACCGATCCGACAGGGGAATGATTTTGTCGTCTGTCAGGCGGCAAAAATGCCCTTGGGCTCGGCCCCGCAGTGGGTCCATGAGAGCTATGGGTTCGCACTGGCTGTCCTGACATTTGCCCTTGTTTTCGGCGCTTTCGCAGCCAATGTCCTCTTTGGGGCCATGCGGGCCGTGCCCCGCAGCCAACTTGAAACTGCCGAAGCCTATGGCATGTCGCGGCGCCAAACCTTCTGGCGCGTGTTGGTGCCGCAGATGTGGGTCTATGCCTTGCCGGGTCTGTCCAACCTCTGGATGGTACTGATCAAAGCCACGCCGCTGCTGTTCCTGCTAGGTGTTGAAGACATCGTCTATTGGGCCCGCGAATTGGGTGGGACCAAGACGCCCCGCTTCACGGATTACCCGCATGGCGACTGGCGCATGTGGTATTTCCTCGCGCTGCTGGTTTTTTACCTGTTGTTCACGCGCGTCTCCGAGATCGTGCTTGAACGGGTCATGGCGCGCCTGACCCACGGACAGGCAACCGCCGCTGGCGAAGCCCAGAGAAAGGCCGCCGCATGAGTTGCTGGCAAACCATTCAGGATTATGGCCTGCGCGCGATCGGTATTGGCGAACGGTTGCTGCCCCGCGATGATTTCACGCTGTGCCAACAGTTTACGCTGATTGGGTCTGGCATGATCTGGAACATCTATTTCGGTCTTGTGGCGCTGATCTGCGGGTTTTTTCTGGCGACAGCCGTAGCCGTCGGCAAGGCGTCCCCTCGCAGGATTTTCCGCAAGCCATCTGAGTGGTTCATCTTTATCTTTCGCGGCTCACCGCTCTTTATCCAGTTCTTCTTCGGCTACTTCCTGTTCCTGAGCCTCAAGTCCGTATCGCCCATATTCGACCCCTTCACAGCCGCCTGGCTCGGGGCGTTGATCGTGCTGTTCTTCAATACGGCCGCTTATTCAGGTGAGATCTTTTACGGCGCGTTGCAGTCCATACCCAAAGGCGACACCGAAGCCGCAGATGCATACGGGATGACCGGATGGGCCCGGTTCCGGCGTGTCATCTGGCCCACTATGCTGCGGCTGGCCTGGCCTGCTTACACCAATGAGGCGATCTTTTTGTTTCATGCAACTGCGCTGGTCTTTCTGTCCGGGTTCCCTGCCTGGCAACAGCGCGGCGATGCACTCTATTATGCCAGCTACTTCGCAGACAAGACGTTCAATCCGTTCGTGCCCTACCCGATCCTCGCGGGGTACTTCATCCTGCTCACGCTGATCGTTGTGGGGATATTCGGGCTGGTCAACGCGCGGCTGAACCGTCATTTGCCGCAAGATGCCAGACCTAAATTGAGGTTGCGTCCCAACCTGATCCGGTAGTATCCATAATTTGATCAAATTATCCGTGGCGCTGGCCGTGGTACGGGACGCCGCACCCTTATGACCAGCCCATAAGACTGGTGCTGTATGAAGAACTGGCTTCGAAAAAATCCACAGGTCCGCACGATCCGGGTGGCGGCTTCTGACCTGAATGGTCAGGCGCGCGGCAAACGCATCCCGTCGCGCTATGCAGATAAAGCGGTCGAGGGTGGCACGCGGTTTCCCATGTCGGTTCTGAACCTCGACATCTGGGGCGAGGATATCGACGACAGCCCGCTGGTCTATGAAACCGGCGACCGCGACGGCGTGCTGAAACCGACCGAGCGGGGGTTCATGCCGATGCCGTGGCTCGATGCGCCCTCGGCGCTTTTGCCGATCTGGATGTTTCACGAAGACGGGCGACCCTATGCAGGTGATCCGCGCCACGCGTTGAACGCGGTGGTTGAGCGCTACAAAGCGCGCGGGTTGACGCCGGTTTGTGCGGTGGAACTGGAGTTTTTCCTGATTGACGATTCCGGTCGCACACTGCAGGTGCCGCCGTCGCCGCGCTCTGGCAAACGCCGCGTGGCAGGAGAAATCCTGTCCCTGCGCGCGCTGGATCAGTTCGATGCATTTTTCACCGACCTCTATGATGCCTGTGAAGAAATGGACATTCCGGCAGACACAGCGATTTCCGAGGCTGGGCTCGGCCAATTCGAGATTAACCTGATGCATTGCGATGATGCGCTCAGGGCAGCTGATGATGCGTGGTTGTTCAAGATGCTGGTCAAGGGCATGGCGCGGCGGCACGGGTTTGCCGCCAGTTTCATGGCCAAACCCTATGAGGATTATGCCGGGTCCGGCCTGCACATTCATTTCTCTGTGCTGGATGGCGCGGGCAACAATGTCTTTGACGACGGGGGCGAGGCAGGCACTGATGTGCTGCGCCATGCAGTTGCGGGGTGCCTCAAGGCCATGCCGGGCTCGGCCTTGGTGTTTGCGCCCCATGCCAACAGCTTTGATCGGATGGTGCCGGGGTCACATGCGCCCACAGGCATCAGCTGGGCCTATGAAAACAGAACCTCTGCCATACGGATTCCCTCTGGCAGCCCTGCAGCGCGGCGCATCGAACACCGGGTGGCGGGCGGCGATGTGAACCCCTACCTGATGCTTGCCGCCGTCTTGGGTGCTGCCCTTAACGGGATCGAAGACGCGCAGGATCCCCCTGCCCCGATCACCGGGAATGCCTATGCCGCAGACCTGCCGCAAATTCCGGGCGACTGGGAAAGCGCGATTAATCAGTTTGAAACCGACGAACAAGTGGCGCGTATTTTTGCCCCCGACCTGATCCGAAATTTCGTGCTGACCAAACGGCAGGAGATGAAATATATGGCCGAGCTGTCGCCGCAGGAACAGGTCACCATCTATCTGGACACGGTGTAGAACATGAAAATTGGTATTCTGATCACCGGACACCCGCCTGAAAACATGATGGAAGGCGGCAGCTACGACCAGTATTTTGAGCGGTTGCTCGAGGGGCAAGGCTTTGACATGCAGGGCTGGGCCGTTGTGGATGGCATCTTTCCCGAAAGTGTCACGGATGCGGATGGATGGCTGATCACCGGATCAAAACATGGCGCTTACGAGCCCCACGACTGGATCCCGCCACTGGAAGACTTCGTTCGCGAGGCTTATGCGGCGGGCCGTCCGATGATTGGCGTGTGTTTCGGCCATCAGATCATCGCGCAGGCCATGGGGGGACGGGTTGAAAAATTCGACAAGGGGTGGTCGGTTGGACTGACCGAGTATCAGATGGACGGTCGCACCTATGCGATCAATGCATGGCATCAGGATCAGGTCGTGCAACGCCCTGAAGGTGCCAAAGTGATCGCCCAATCGGATTTCTGCGAAAACGCGGGGCTTTTATACGGTGATCGCATCTGGACCATACAGCCGCACCCGGAATACGATTCAACCTTTATTAAGGGGTTGATCGAAACACGCGGAAGTGGCGTTGTTCCTGACGACCTCTTGGCACGTGCGATGTCAAAGCTCGAGCAGCCGAGCGACCGCATGGACGTCGCCAACAAAATGGCTGCATTCTTCAAGAAAGAGAGGGCCGCATGGCCGACTGGATAACAAACCTGCCAAATGCTGCGCGCGCCTATCTGGAGGGGCACCGGCTTGACGAAGTTGAGTGTATCATTTCCGATTTGCCCGGCATTGCGCGGGGCAAGGCCGTTCCTGCATCGAAGTTTCAACGGCAGGATTACTTTCACCTGCCCGACAGTATCTTTTACCAGACCATTACCGGCGGCTGGGGCGAAGCGGCGGGGGATGATGGTTTCATTGAACGCGACATGATCCTCAAGCCTGACATGAGCACCGCGACCGCCGCCCCATGGACGGGTGACTGGACGTTGCAGGTGATCCACGACGCCTTTGATCGTGCGGGCGAGCCTGTGCCCTTCAGCCCGCGCAATGTCTTGAAACGCGTCTGCAAGCTCTATCAGGAAAGAGGGTGGTCCCCCGTTGTGGCCCCTGAGATGGAGTTCTTTCTTGTGGCGCGCAACATTGACCCGGCCCATGACATCAAGCCGATGATGGGCCGGTCCGGCCGCCCGGCTGCTGCGCGGCAGGCCTATTCCATGACAGCCGTGGATGAATTCGGCCCGGTCATCGATGACATTTACGATTTCGCCGAGGCGCAGGGTTTTGAGATCGACGGCATCACGCAGGAAGGCGGCGCGGGGCAGTTGGAGATTAACCTTTTGCACGGTGACCCGGTCAAACTCGCCGATGAGGTCTTTTATTTCAAACGACTGATCCGCGAAGCGGCGCTGCGTCATGATTGCTTTGCCACTTTCATGGCCAAACCCATTGCGGATGAACCCGGCAGTGCCATGCATATCCATCACTCCGTTCTGGACACAGAGACCGGGCAAAACGTCTTTTCCACGCCGGACGGCGGAGAAACCGACCTGTTCCGCCACTTCATTGCCGGTCTGCAAAATCACATGCCCGCAGCACTCGCGGTCTTTGCGCCTTATGTGAACAGTTATAGACGCTATGTGAAAGATCACGCAGCGCCGATCAACCTGAACTGGGGACGGGATAATCGCACCACGGGCATCCGCATACCACTGTCCAGCCCCGCCGCGCGGCGCGTGGAAAACCGGCTGGCCGGGATGGATTGCAATCCCTATCTGGGCATCGCGGCCAGCCTCGCCTGCGGATATCTCGGCATGGTCGGTCGCGAAGAACCGCAGCCGGAATTTAAGGGCGACGCCTATGACGGGGATGGGGATATTCCGCGTGTTCTGGGCTCTGCGCTGAACCTGTTTGATGAGGCTGACGCGATCCACGACGTTCTGGGACCAGACTTCGCCCGCGTCTATTCGATCGTGAAACGCGCGGAGTACGAAGAGTTCCTGCAAGTGATTTCGCCTTGGGAACGCGAACACTTGTTGCTCAACGTCTGAGCGTTATCTGAACCGCAAATGGATCTGCTATATACAAACGACACTGCCGGCCAGTACCCGCCAAGCTGGTATGCGGCAACGGCGACGCCACCTGAACCGTTTCCCAAACTGGACGGGGCGCACACCGCAGATGTGTGTGTCATTGGCGCGGGCTACACCGGGCTATCCGCCGCGCTGCACCTCGCAGAATCTGGCCGCCGGGTCATTCTGGTGGACGCGCATCGGGTCGGCTTTGGCGCATCAGGCCGTAATGGCGGTCAGCTTGGCAGCGGGCAACGGGTTGATCAGGAAGCGCTGGAAAGCATGGTCGGGTTTGAGCGCGCGCGCGTCCTGTGGGAATACGGCGAGGATGCCAAGGCACTGGTCAAATCCCTGATCGCAGAACACAAGATCGACTGCCACCTGAAACCCGGCATCGCGTGGACCGGATCAACCAGAAAAGATGTCGCGCATCTGCATGACTACGCGGCGCATCTGCAGAACAAATACAACTACACGCAAATCGCAGCGCTTTCGGCTGAGGAATGTCACGCACTTTGCCCCTCCCCTGACTACAAAGGCGCGTTGCTGGATAGGGGGGCGGCGCACCTGCATCCGCTGGCCTTTGCTTTTGGGCTGGCGCGGGCCGCTGTGGCGGCTGGTGTCACCATTCACGAAAACACGCGGGTTACAGAGCTTGAACATGGTCAAGCCGTTAAGGTCAAAACCGAGGGTGGCGTCATAACCGCCGGTCATGTTGTGCTGGCCTGCAATGGCTACCTGTCAGGATTGGCACCCAAGGTCACCGCGCGCGTGATGCCGATCAATAACTTCATTGTTGCCACCGAGCCACTGGGCGAAGACGCGAACCGCGTGCTGACACAGGATGTCGCAGTCGCGGACAGCAGGTTCGTGGTCAATTACTTTCGCCTGTCCCACGACAAACGGTTGCTGTTTGGCGGGGGCGAAAGCTACGGGTATCAATTCCCGAAAGACATCGCACCGCTCGTGCGCAAACCAATGCAGGTTGTTTATCCGCACCTCAAAGACGTGCGCATCGACTACGCATGGGGCGGGACATTGGGCATCACCATGAAACGCTTTCCCTACCTTGCGCGCGTGGCCCCGAACATCTTGTCCGCCTCGGGATATTCCGGCCATGGGGTCGGAACGGCGACGCATGCGGGACAATTGATGGCCCGCGCAATCGAGGGCCAGGATCAGGGATTTGATACAATGGGCTGCATCCCCACACCGGCTTTTCCGGGCGGGGGTGCCTTGCGCACGCCCTTGTTGATCCTTGCGATGACCTGGTACGCCATGCGCGACCGTCTGGGCTTTTAACCCAGACCGGGTCCTTGCGAACTACTTTAGTTTCGACAGTTTATCCTGCAATTCAGAAAGCTGCTGCTTGATGGAATCGAGGTCTTCGCCCGGTTCTTCAGCCGCCTCCTCGGAGTCGGCCTCATCTTTGCTGTTCCACCCGGATGGGTTGGCCAAACCACCGGTCATCGCTTTCATGAACGCTTTCTGTTGAGCTTCCATCATCTCAAAGCCCGGCATCTTTGCCATCGGGTTCATCGAACCCATCTGATCCAGCATCTGGCTTTGGCCACTACGCAGCATTTCAAAGGACGCTTGCAGAAACTGCGGCACAACACTTGCACCGGGGGTCATGTAGCTGCGCACCAAATCGTTGAGAACGTCAACCGGCAGGACACTTTCGCCGCGGCTCTCGTGCTCGGCGATGATCTGCAACAGATATTGCCGGGTCAGATCGTCACCAGATTTCAGATCGAGGATCTGCACTTCGCGCCCTTCACGAATGAAGCCCGCGATATCTTCAAGCGTCACGTAATCGCTTGTCTCAGTGTTATAAAGCCGTCTGCTGGCGTAGCGCTTTATGAGCAATGATTTTTGTTTTTCCGCCACGGGGTGCCTCCGAAAAAATAGCGCTGCACTGCAGCTTAAGACACTGACGCACAAAAAGAAAGGGCGAGCTTTTACAAGCTCGCCCAACCTCATTGCGCCTTACAGGGAGGATCCAGCGCAAATCAGATTTCTGGTTCAGTTGGTTTTTGCAGCTTTTTTGACAACTGCAGTCGCCTCGTTTGTGGCTTTCTTGACTGCGGCTTGAGCGTCTTCGCTCATGTCTTTGCCAGCGGCCATCATCAATTCAACTGTGTCCATTTGTGCTTTTTTCGCGATTTCAGCGAAAGCAGCCATGTGCTCTGCAGCTGTTTCGGAATACGCGGAAGCGAAATCTGTCATCGCTTTTGCGTAGTCAGCAGGCTCTGCTTTGGCTTTGGCCATGTCCGACATTTTGGCAAGCGTGTCTTGCGCCCATTTGTTGGAAATGTCTGTGGATTTTTCTGCGGCGCTCAGCGCGACGGAAGAGAGCTTTTCATTCAGCGTGGCTGATGTTTTGAAAGCTTCGTCAAATGCTTTGGTGTCTACCGGAAAAGCGCCCATTACATCTTTGAACATTGCGGAGAGATCAGGTGTCTTGCTCATATCTAATTCCTTTCGTCGCCTTCCGAGATGATCCCGGTCTGTTGCGTCTGAGGAATATATAGATGCCGCACTGCAGCATTGCAAGCTTTTTCTGCACTGCAGCACAAATAAATGCTGCAGTGCAGAATTACGTTGAAAATCAGACCGTTGCTTTTATCGCAACATAGGTTCCGGGGGCATCACACAGAATTTCATGCGTAGAATCGCCGGGGATACGCGCCTTAACCTTGCGGCCCGATCGCTTTTTCAACCAGTCGCCCCACAGTGGCCACCATGATCCGTCATGAAAGTCAGCGCGCGCGTGCCAGTCCTGGTACTCCAGTTTCATGTCGGGGTTCGTGTAGTGACCGTATTTGTTCCGGGTCGGCGGATTTACGATGCCTGCAATATGCCCTGACTGGGTCATAATGAACGTCTTATCCTTAGACCCCATTTTCTGGACACCGCGGTAGCTGTCTTTCCACGCCGCGATGTGATCTGTCTCGCAAGCCACGGCACAGAGCGGCACGTCAACATCCGTCAGCGTCAGCTTGTGGCCCAGCAGTTCAAACCCATCCCCCGCCAGTTCGTTGCGCTGGCACAGGCCCCGCAAGTACTGCATTGCCATTTTGCCCGGCAGGTTCGCGCCATCCCCATTCCAGTAGAGCAGATCAAACGCGGGCGGGGCGTGCCCCATCATATAACTCTTGATGGCAGGGCCGTAGATCAGATCGTTTGAGCGCAAGAACGAAAAGGTGCGCGCCATGATCACCGAGGGTAACATCCCCTTGTCTTCAATCTCCGCCTCGATCCCATCAATGAAATCATTGGTCAGAAACGGTGTGAATTCACCCTGATCCGAAAAATCCGTCAAGGCGGTAAAGAAGGTGGCCGACCTGATGGATTTGTCGCCGCGTTGTTTCATCAAGGACAGCGTCAGTGCCAGAGTGGTCCCTGCGATACAGTACCCTACGGCATTGACTTGTTTTTCGCCGCAGATCTCCTTGATCTCGCGAATTGCGGCAAGATATCCCTCCTCGATATAATCCTCCATACCGACATCGCGATAGGTCGGATCCGGATTGATCCACGAAACGACAAAGACGGTCTGGCCCTGTTCAACAGCCCATTTAACCATGCTGTTTTGCTCTTTGAGGTCGAGAATATAAAACTTGTTGATCCAAGGGGGAAAGATCACCAGCGGCGTTTTATAGACCTGTTCCGTTGTTGGCGTATATTGCACCAACTCCATCATGCGGTTGCGGTAAACGACTTTGCCGGGTGTTGTGGCGATGTTGCGGCCCAGTTCAAACGCGTTTTCATCCGCGAGCTTGACCACCAGTTCGCCGTTGTTCGCCTCCAGATCACTGATCAGGTTCTCAAGACCCTGCACAAGGCTCTGGCCCTCCGTCTCGATCGCTTTTTCGAGGGCATCCGGATTGGTTGCCAGAAAGTTGGTCGGCGACATCATATCAACGATCTGTTTGGCGAAATAGTTCAGCCGGGTCTTTTCGAGATCGTCAAGCTCTGTCACATCCTCGACCGCGGTCTGCAGAGCTTGTGCGTTGATCAGGTATTGTTGCTTCACGTAGTTGAAGTAGGGGTGTGTGTCCCACAGCGGGTTGGCAAACCGTTTATCCTTGGGGCCCGGATCTTCGGGGGCTGCCAGCTTGCCTTGTGCAAGCACTTGCTGCGCTTGCACAAAATGCTTCATCGTGTCGGACCAATAGGACATTTGATGTTCCAGCACCTTGGCCGGGTTGTGCATCATTTCGGCCCAATAGGCTTGCGCCGCCCTCCCGAACAACTCTTGATTCGGGCCATCCAAGGCGGCGTTGTGGCCTTGTTTTTGGGTAAGAACTCTCTGCAAACGTTCTGACAACACCTCTACTTTTTTGAGGTTTTGGGTCATTTTTTCGAGTGTTTCGCCGCTGGGGACAACACCTTCGTCACTTTTTGTTGTCATCGGAACCTTTACTCCCTATGTTTGCACCTGCAGCATTACGTCGTTGGCTTTCAGGGGGCGATGCGACTGTCTGTCTCGGCAATCCGGGCAATGGTCAAGGAGACCCCTTATGCGATACATGGCGACATACGACCTTATGGAAACGATCCGTAACACGAACCAATGGCTTGGTGCTTCTGCATTGGCTATGGGATCATACCCTGCATTTTCCCTAATTCCCAACCCTGCTTTTGCATGGATGACCGCATGGGGCGAAGTGACGGAACGCACATTCCAACGCATGATCGTAAAGCCAGACTGGAACATCCCGCCCGTCCCTTCTTTGGACGCGCAGGATCATCTGGTTTCCACCGAAGTCGTCGTGGAAAAGGATTTTGGCGATCTGCTGCATTTTGTCGTCGCTGACCGTCCCGTGCCGAAACGCAAGGTTTTGCTGGTTGCACCGATGTCCGGGCACTATTCAACCCTGTTGCGTTCCACCGTGATCAGCCTGCTGCCTGACGCTGATCTTTACATCACGGACTGGCACAATGCGCGGGATATTCCCGTGAGCGCTGGCAAGTTCGATATTGAAGATTACACCCTATATCTTGTTGATTTCCTGCGCGAGCTCGGCCCGGACACGCATGTGATTGCCGTCTGCCAGCCTGCCCCGCTGGCCTTGGCTGCAACCGCCTATCTTGCCGAGGAAGACCCAAGCGCACAGCCGCGCAGTCTGACGCTCATCGGTGGTCCGGTGGATCCCGATGCGACACCGACGGATGTGACCGACTTTGGCCGCCGCGTGACGATGGGCCAGCTGGAAGAAATGATGATCCAGCGCGTTGGGTTCAAATACCCCGGTGTAGGTCGCATGGTCTATCCCGGCCTGCTGCAACTCAGCTCGTTCATCTCAATGAATGGCGAAACGCACAGCAAAGCCTTCATGAACCAGATCACGCGCGTCGCGCAGGGCGACGCCGAGGAGCACGACAAGCACAACCGGTTCTACGATGAATATCTGGCTGTTATGGACATGACGGCTGAATTCTATCTCTCGACTGTCGAACGCATTTTCAAGAATCTTGAAATTGCCAAGAACGAGTTCGTCGTTGCGGGTAAGAAGGTCGATCTGGGCAAAATAACAACCGTCGCGGTTAAAACTGTCGAAGGGTCGAAAGATGATATTTCGGCGCCGGGCCAATGTGTCGCCGCACTCGATCTGTGCACCGGCCTCCCGGACGACAAGAAGGCAAGCCATCTTGAAGACGGCGCCGGGCACTATGGCATCTTTGCGGGCAAAAGCTGGCGGCGCAACATCCGGCCACTGGTTCTGGATTTCATCGATGCCAACAGTGGTGATGGCAAGCCGACAAGCAAAACCAAGCGGGCCGCGAACAAGAACGCCGCCGCCTGAACGCACCTTACGTCAAGACGTAAGGCTGTGACATCCATTCCCTGAGCGCCTGCGTCGTTTGTGCGGGTTGCTCAAGGGGGGGGAGGTGTCCTGCGTTTTCCAGCACACGCAACACGGCCGACGGGATCAGTTCCGCCATGAATTCATGTCGCTTGACCGGGCAAAGCGCGTCATGCGCCCCACAAAGCACAAGTGCAGGCACTTTGCATTTGCGTAGCGTCGTCTGCTGATCAGGGCGGCGTTGAAGGGCGCGCGACTGTCTGACGAACACCTCTGGCCCGGCGGCTGCGGCCATATCCATCACCAAATCCAGCACCTCGACCTGTGCAGGCCCGGGGGCGAGGTATTTCGGCTTCATTTCTTCGCGCATTACATCCAGCATCCGACCGGTGCGGGCTGCAACAATCTGCGGTTCCCGCCCGGCGGCCACCTGCGGTGTTTCAGCCAGCGGATTGGTGTCCATCAGGGCGATGCGGGTCACCCGCTCCGGGGCGCGCCGCAGGATTTCCATCGCCACAATCCCGCCCATGCTCAGCCCGGCCAGCGCAAAGCGTTGGGGCAATTCATCCAGCAGGCCCGACGCGATCTCCTCGATGCGTTCTCCCCGTGTAATTGGCGCAATCATGACGGCCGTATCAACGGAAAGCTCAGCGATTTGCGGACCGAACAGCCGCGCATCACACATCATTCCGGGCAGCAACACCAGCGGTTCAGCCATCCCGCCCCTCCAGCATTTTGAAAGAGTAACAATTTTTCATTGCGGTTTTTTGCACCTGAGAGACACCGATGTCGCAGTTGTGACCGGCAGAGCGCGAAAGCACAAGCGCCACGCTTTGCGCGGGCTGGCCCACACGCGGGACATCGCCCATCACCTCAAGACGCTGCCAGCGCGAGCACCTCTTCAATCGCAGAGTCGATCAGACCGAGGCAAGGCCCATCCGAAAACCGGTGATCCGCATCTTTGACAAGCAACAATCGCATATCCGGGCTTTGGGCATGCTCCAGCAACCTGATCGCAGTTTGCATGCTCACCGCAGTGTCTGCGGTGCCTTGCAGACATCTGACCGGAAAATCCAAAACCAAGGGTTTACGCAGGACCAGTTTTTCCCTGCCATCCTCGATCATGCGGCGGGTGATGATATAGGGCTCCATGTAGTCAGAGGGTATTTCAATCTGGCCCTCCGTCTCAATCTGCGCCTTTTGCGCCTCACTGAACGAAGCCCAATACCCGTCTTCGGTAAAGTCTGGCGCCGCCGCGATGGTAACCATGCCAATGATGCGATCCGACATCCGCCGCGACAGCAGCAATGCTTGCCAGCCCCCCATGGACGAGCCGACGGGCAGTACAGGACCCGTCGTCAGCGCGTTAAGGATATCGAATGTGTCTTCTGACCAATCCCCAATGCATCCCTCCTCAAAGGTACCCGATGACAGACCATGGCCTGAGTAGTCAAACCTCAGAAAGGCCCTGCCGCTCTGCCGGGCCCACGCCTCAAGGTGCACCGCTTTGGTGCCTTCCATATCGGATTTCAGGCCACCGAGGAAAACAATCAAAGGTCCTGCACCAAGCGTCAGGTGATAGGCCAGCCTGCGCCCGCGGGGGCTATCAAAATGCTTCGGATCAGACATCTCAACCTCTTTTTGGCCGATGATGCGCCGAACCCTTCGGAACCTACAATCCCCGAAGCACAATTTATCGGGCTTACTTTGTTTTTTGAATGGGTAATGTTTGCGCCGCTTGGTTAAAGGCCGGGCGACCGGTCGCACATGCCGCGAAGGGCTATAGGCGCCTGAACTGATTTGGGATCATCTTGCATTGCCCGAAGACCGCCGCCCATCTGGGAAGCGATCAACCGGATGGCAGGTGATCAGCCGCTGACGTATGTCTGCGCGCGGGGGCGATAAAAAACCTTTTGGTTATGGAGCCTGCCCAGAAGTTCTTCGCTCTCGCGCAGATCTCCTTCGATGACCATGATCGATTCGAGTTCGGCCGGGTTCTGATCCGACAACGCACGGCGCATCTTGCACAGTTCGCGGGACCGCGCACGCAGCGCTTCTTCGATGACATCAACGTCGTGAATGCTAAGTTCGAAAGTTCTGTTGAAACGCGGCATCTGAAAATCCCTCACATTTGGACGTTTCGCATTGGAAACATATGTCGGATTTAACACGTAAGGTGTCGCAGTCAACGTATTCTTCGGTATACAATTTCTGCCCCGCTTGACACGAACTGCATAGGGGTTCATCAGCCAAGCTCCTAAACCCGCAACCGGGCGTCTCGTAGGCGCCAAACTGACGAGGAGCGCCCAAGATGGCCCAGATCTCTCTCACCTTCCCCGATGGCAGCGCACGCGAATTCGACGCAGGCGTCACCGCTGGCGATGTCGCAGCCAGCATTTCAACCTCCCTGCGCAAGAAGGCGATCAGCGCGACCGTCGGCGGCGAGCACTATGATCTGGCTTGGCCAATCAGCGCAGACACCACCATCGCGATCCACACAATGCAGGACGAGGCACAGGCAAATGAACTGGTGCGCCACGACCTTGCTCATATCATGGCGCGCGCCGTGCAGGAAATCTGGCCAGAGACCAAAGTGACAATCGGCCCTGTAATAAAGGATGGCTGGTATTACGACTTTGACCGCGCTGAGCCGTTCTCGCCCGAAGACCTTGGCCTGATCGAAAAAAAGATGAAAGAGATCATCAACAAACGCGACCCAGTGCGCACGGAAGTGTGGGACCGCCCGCGTGCAATCGCCTTTTATGAGGCGAACAACGAACCCTATAAGGTCGAGTTGATCGACGCCATTCCGGGCGATGAACCCTTGCGGATGTATTGGCACGGCGACTGGCAGGACCTGTGCCGTGGCCCGCATCTGCAACATACCGGGCAAGTGCCCGGCGATGCGTTCAAACTCATGTCCATCGCAGGCGCGTATTGGCGCGGTGACAGTGACCGCGCGATGCTGCAGCGTATTTACGGCGTGGCCTTTACGGGCAAGGAAAAGCTCAAAGCGCATCTGACCATGCTGGAGGAAGCGGCCAAACGCGACCACCGCAAGCTGGGCCGCGAAATGGACCTGTTTCACATGCAGGAAGAAGCCCCGGGGCAAGTATTCTGGCATCCAAACGGCTGGTCCATCTATACAACGCTGCAGGACTACATGCGCCGCAAACAACGCGCGGCGGGCTATCAGGAGGTCAACACCCCTCAGGTGGTTGATCGCAAGCTGTGGGAAGCCTCGGGCCATTGGGACAAGTATCAGGAGCATATGTTCATCGTCGAAGTGGACGAGGAACACGCGCGCGAAAAAGCGGTCAATGCGCTGAAACCCATGAACTGCCCGTGCCACGTGCAGATTTTCAATCAGGGGCTTAAATCCTATCGCGACCTGCCGTTGCGCATGGCTGAATTCGGGTCCTGTAACCGCTATGAACCGTCAGGTGCACTGCACGGGATCATGCGGGTGCGCGGGTTTACTCAGGACGATGGCCATATCTTTTGCCGCGAGGACCAGATCGAGGCGGAATGCGCGGCCTTCATCACCTATCTGTCGTCCGTCTATCAGGATCTCGGTTTTGAGAAGTTCGAGATCATGTTTGCCACACGGCCCGAAAAGCGCGTGGGATCTGAGGAAAGCTGGGACCATGTCGAGGCCGCGCTGGAAAACGCGATCAAGGCGACAGGTCATCCCTATACGCTGGACGCAGGCGAAGGGGCATTTTACGGGCCCAAGCTGGATTTCAAACTCACCGACGCCATTGGCCGGGAATGGCAGTGCGGCACGTTTCAGGTTGATCCGAACCTGCCGGAACGGTTGGACGCCACATTTATCGGAGAGGATGGGGCAAAGCACCGCCCTTACATGCTGCACCGGGCCTGTCTGGGTTCGTTCGAGCGGTTCATCGGGATTTTGATTGAAAATTCCGCCGGGAAACTGCCGTTCTGGCTGGCCCCGCGGCAGGTGGTTGTGGCGTCAATTATCACTGACGCGAATGACTACGTGATGCAGGTGGTTGATCAACTCAAGGCAGCTGGGGTGCGCGCGGAAGCCGATCTGCGAAATGAAAAGATCAACTACAAGGTGCGCGAACACTCCGTCGGCAAGGTCCCTGTCATTCTGGCCGTTGGCGCGCGCGAGGTCGAAGAACAGACAGTCACCCTGCGCAGGCTCGGAGAGAAAAAGACCACCGTTGAGAGTCTTGAGGCTGTAACACAAGCTTTGGGACGTGAGGCAACGCCGCCCGACCTTTTGTAACAAAAAAGCCTGTTCTCAGCCGTTACACAGAATACGCCGCAGTTTTTGAAACATTTCTGCGGCGTTTTACGTGTTTTTCTGCCCCTTGGTCACCATTTGCTGACGCATGTGTGACACACAGGCTCGTGAATGGTATGTTTTGCATGCTTTGATACAAATGAGGCACAGATGGCCAGCAGGTCAGTTTAAAAAGGGAAAATGATATGTCCAACACGATGAAAACCGTCGCAATCGCAAGCGCAGTCGCTGCCGCCTTCGTCGCGCAGACAACAACCGTTCAGGCCGCCGCCAAGGAAAAATGCTATGGCATCTCGCTTGCGGGCGCGAATGATTGCGCTGCTGGCCCCGGCACAACATGCGCCGGTTCGTCCACTGTCGATTATCAGGGCAACGCATGGACGCTTGTTGACAAAGGCACATGCGCAGAGATCGAACTGCCCGCCATGGCAGACGGCACTCCACGCGAAGGGTCGCTCGAAGAGCTGGACCGCGACCGGCCCGCATAACTAATCCATTCCCGCGCCCGGCATTTTCGATGTCGGGCGCTTTTCAGGCACCTCTCGGCTGGCCGCAATTCTCGGAGAGCCCATGTTAGACACTTCCCCACACGCGCCCAACCTGCCCCTTGCGCCGGGTGTTGGTTACAAACCACAGCATTTCAGTGACCTGATGGAACGGCCCGGCTGCGTAGAGTGGCTGGAAGTTCATGCGGAAAACTACATGGGCGATGGCGGTCGCCCACACGCCCAGTTGCGGGCATTACAGGACCGCTTCGCATTATCCGTTCATGGTGTCGGATTGAGCATTGGTGGCATACAGCCACTGGACAAAGCGCACCTGGCGCGGCTCAAGACACTGCTGGATCGCACAAATCCAGCGAGCTTTTCAGAACATCTTGCCTGGTCAACCCATGGTGCAGAGTTTCTGAACGATCTGCTGCCCCTGCCCTATACGAATGAAACACTCGCGCATGTCGCGGATCACATCGACGAGGTTCAAGAGGTCATTGGGCGGCAAATGCTGCTAGAAAACCCGTCAAGCTATCTGGCGTTTGACGAAAGCACGTGGCGCGAAACCGATTTTCTGGCGGAACTGGTCAAACGCACCGGCTGCGGTCTGTTGCTGGACGTGAACAACGTTTTTATTTCTGCGACCAATCTCGGCTATACCCCGAAAGACTATATCGACGCATATCCGCTCGCAGCGGTGGGCGAAATTCATGTTGGCGGTCATGACGAAGATGCGGACGATCATAGCGCGCCGCTGTTGATTGACAGCCATAGCAAACCCGTCGTGGACCCGGTCTGGGATTTGCTGGCCTATACGATTTCCAAAACCGGACCGCGCCCCGTTCTTGTGGAATGGGACAACGACGTGCCGGACTGGCCGATCTTGCTGGCAGAGGCCGAGCGCGCCGCGCAGGCTCTCGAATCCGTCGGATGACAGTTGAACAGACCCAGTTTCGCGCAGCCTTGCTTGACGCTCAGGCAGTGGTGCCGCCCGGATTGACGGATGGCGCAGGGGATCCCGCTGGCAACCGGTTTTCTGTTTATCGCAACAATGTGCTCGTCTCGCTGACAGAAGCCCTGACGGT
The DNA here is from genome assembly GCF_000154785.2 of Roseobacter litoralis Och 149. Taxonomy (NCBI): domain Bacteria; kingdom Pseudomonadati; phylum Pseudomonadota; class Alphaproteobacteria; order Rhodobacterales; family Roseobacteraceae; genus Roseobacter; species Roseobacter litoralis. The sequence goes on along the minus strand of NC_015730.1, from coordinate 1,021,482 downwards.
TGCTTTTCCTTTACTTGTCAAGCTCTTGGGTGCGCGGGGTTTTGCACAACTCGCCGAAGTTTACGCAAGGCAAAACCCGCCGCGATCCCCCCTGATGATGCACTATGGCGCCACGTTGCCCGCGTTTCTGGAGACCTTTGAGCCTCTCGCCCATCTGGGGTATCTCGCGGATTGCGCGCGCCTTGATATTGAAATGCGACAATCCTACCACGCAGCGGACGCACCAGACCTCAATCCGGAGGTTTTCCAACAGGATGAGGCGGCGCTGATGCAGCTAAAGTTGCGCCTGAAGCCCTCTACCAAAGTGTTGCGTTCACGCTGGCCACTTTACGACATCTGGGCATTCAACATGACCGAAAACGCCGACAAGCCGCGTGCCATCGCGCAGGATGTGATCATCACGCGCCCCGAATTCGACCCCGCACCTCACCTGCTGGCACCCGGTGGCGCGGACTGGCTTGAGGCACTGCATGCGGGCGAGGAATTTGGCGCCGCCTGTGAAAAGATCGCCCGTACACACCAAGCCTTCGACCTTACAGCCTCGCTGACGCAAGCGATCGCCACGCACGCCCTGACAGAATACACTACAAAGGAAACACCATGATTACCCTTTACACCGCCATTTCGGATCGCCTGACGCGGGCAGAATGGCTCTTGCCAACTCTGGCGCGTTTGGTTTTTGCAGGCACGTTGCTGATGTATTTCTGGGTCTCCGGCCTCACCAAATTGGGCGACGGTTTCATGGGGTTGTTTCAACCATCTGTCGGCGCTTATGCGCAGATTTTCCCCAGGGTGATGGAGGCCGTGGTCTATGACACATCACAGCTTTCCATATGGCATTGGGCTGTGGTCGTCGCAGGGACATGGGCAGAGTTCATTCTGCCTGCGCTGATCGTGGTCGGGCTTTTCACGCGGTTGAGCGCTTTGGGCATGATCGGATTTGTGATCGTACAATCGCTGACCGATTTGATCGGTCATGGCGGTCTGGAACATGCTGAAACGTTCGGCGCGTGGTTTGACCGGTTTCCCGACAGCATCATCATGGACCAACGCGCGTTCTGGATCTTTGTGCTGCTGGTTCTGGTGGTCAAAGGCGCCGGGCCGCTGTCGCTCGACAGGGCGATTTCACGGCAGGTTCTACCCCGAGAGATGTGAAACTGCTCAGGCTGCGCCCAACGCGGCCTGAGTTTCCTTGCTCCAGCCCAGATACAAGGTGTCGCCCTGCTGTATCAGCGGTCGTTTCATGAGTGCAGGGTGTTCCTTTAGGAGTGTCAAGGCGGGCCTGCCGCGCGCTTCTTCATCCAAGGAGCGCCACGTGGTGGACCGTGTGTTCACCAGTTGATCCCCAAAGGTCTCGTGTGCCCGCGCCAATACGCTATCCGGAACGCCATCACTGCGCACATCTACCAACACAGCACCCGGCAAGGCTTTCATAGCTTTCCGGCAAGTATCGCAATTTTTCAAACCATAAAGTTGCATAGTTTTTCCTCTTTTTTCGCTGTGGTTAACGTAGTTTTGAGCAGTTTACACCTGATACTGCTTGATTTTTTCATGAGAAGCCCAATCTGATAAAGCAAGGTCAAACTTGGGGTAATGCGCAAGTGCAGCCGAAAACTGGAAGTTCACGCCGCTTTTATCAAAGGCGGTGTAAAGAGACAAAGGAGGCACGGAAAAGATGCCAACTGGCACCGTGAAATGGTTTAACACCACCAAGGGTTATGGGTTCATCGCCCCCGAAGGTGGCGGCTCGGATGTGTTTGTGCACATCTCTGCTGTAGAACGGTCAGGCCTGACGGGTCTGGCGGACGATCAGAAAGTCGACTTCGAGCTTACGGAGGGGCGAGACGGACGTCAGATGGCGAGCGATCTCAAACTGCTCTGATCCGTAGAAAATTTTACAGCGCTTGGGCCAAGATGTATGGCCCGGGCTGTCGCTTTGTTCCGCTTGCTGTTTTTCCATATGACGGTGACGCGTGACAGACACGCCCAGAAACGAACCATCCAAAACCGGCTCGGTTTGATCGCAACAGTGGCGCATAGTTAGTATCCGTTCCACAGTTGATAGGTGCGAATGGTTTGGTATGAACTCCGATCGTGACCAGCATTCGGAGCGCAAGTTGCCCGGCAACCGCAGGCGTCGGCAACATAACTGTCTGCACCGGCGCGCTCAGAGCTGATTTCGCCAAACGACACCCTGTTGAGCTGATCGCACCGCGCAGGAAGCTACATCAACCTCAGATACTCATGCACAGAACAGGCAGGCGCCTGCCCGCGCAGCGGACGCGTGTCGATTGCCTTCCAACCCGCTACGTCAAAATTTGGGAAAAACGTATCGGCATCAGGGACGTCGATCTGCACTTCAGAAATCAACAAGCGATGTGCCAATGGCAGCATTTCCTGGTAAATTGCTGCACCACCAATACCATAAATTCGCTGATGCCCGTGCTCTATCGCAAGCTCAATGGCAACCTTTACACTGGGTGCAACCACTTCCGCAGTATCCGAATTTGATGAAACCACGACGTTAAAACGTCTGGGCAGAGGCTTCACCGGGAGGCTCTCCCAAGTGTTGCGCCCCATTATCAGCGCGCCGCCCAAGGTTTCGCGCTGAAAGAACTTAAGATCCTCAGGGACATTCCATGGGATTGTCCCGTCACGTCCGATCGCGCCGTTTTCTGCACGGGCCACAATGAGAGTAATCACTGCTCAGACCGCCACAGGTGCCCGGATCGCCGGGTCAGGGTCATAGCCGATCACTTCAAAATCTTCGTAGCGGAAGTCAAAAATGGAACTCACATCACGATTTATACGCAGTTTCGGCAAGGGTTTGGGCGTGCGCGTCAGTTGCAAATTCACCTGATCCATGTGGTTGCTGTAAATATGCGCATCCCCCAGCGTGTGCACGAAATCACCCGGTTCATAGCCGGTGACATGCGCCAACATCACAAGCAGCATCGAGTATGACGCAATGTTGAAAGGCACCCCCAGAAACATGTCTGCGGAACGTTGATATAGCTGCAGATGCATGCGACCGTTCAGCACGCGCACCTGCCAAAGCGCGTGGCACGGCGGCAGCGCCATGCGCGGCACATCAGCCGGGTTCCAGGCGGACACGATCAGACGACGGCTATCGGGACTGGATTTGATTGTGTCAATCAGATTGGCTACCTGATCAACTCCCCGACCAATGTGCAAAGGCTCATCATCTTTTACGTCCCCTGTCTGCGCGCCCGCAGAGAACGCCCGCCACTGGTGGCCATAGACCGGCCCGAGGTCGCCGTTTTCATCGGCCCATTCGTCCCAAATCTTGACACCGTTTTCCTGCAGGTAACGGATGTTTGTGTCACCGGACAGAAACCAGAGCAGTTCATGAAAGATAGAGCGGAGGTGCAACTTCTTGGTCGTGACCAGTGGAAAGCCGTCCGAGAGACGGTAGCGCATTTGCATCCCGAAGTAAGAGGTCGTGCCGGTGCCCGTACGATCCGTTGATTCTTCTCCGAACTCCAGAATGGTGCGTAGTGCGTCGTGATACTGCTGCAAATCATTCCCCATCATTCGATCTTGTTGCATTGAGCCGACAGGTTGCGGCTTGCATCTTGGTTTACAAGAGACAGGTCACGCAGTGTCCAGACTTTTGATTTACGCCGTGGGCGTGCGAATTGAAATACCTTGTCGGAATTCCTTTTGTAGAACACGAGGAACGGGTGCGCCGCTTTTGTAACGTCTATGATTCCAACTGACCCTACCAGACGGCACGATGACTGGAACACACGCAATCTGCTCTGGCCTCAGATGTGTAAATCGACCTCTGGAAGACATCTCGACACTCTTCGCAGGAACGACCTTTGTAAATTTCCGCAGACCTCCAACCCGCGCGTTCACGTCTGCGGGATGGTGCTGGCGTCCAAAGCTGGGCATGTTAGGCTGCACTTGTAACCTCACAAAACGGAAACCCTGATGACATTAAAATATTTGCACACCATGGTCCGCGTAAAGGATCTGGATAAATCCATCGCTTTTTACGAACTGTTGGGCCTAAAGCAAACGCGGCGTATGGACAGCGACAGCGGTCGCTTCAGCCTTGTGTTCATGGCGCCTCCCGGTCAGGAAGAGTGTCCCGTTGAACTGACCTATAATTGGGACGGTGACGAGGGCCTGCCCAGCGACAGCCGCCACTTCGGACACCTCGCCTACCGGGTGGGCAACATCTATGAGGTGTGCCAGCATTTGATGGACAATGGCGTAACAATCAATCGCCCCCCGCGCGATGGTCACATGGCCTTTGTGCGCTCACCTGACAACATTTCAATCGAAATCCTGCAGGAAGGCGACCACCTTGCCCCGGCTGAGCCATGGGCAAGCATGGAAAACACGGGGCATTGGTAAGAGCAGCCACTCTTGCCGGGCTCATGCTGTTATCTGCGCCAGCCGCTCTGGCGCAGAATTGCCGCTTGGCGCTGGTCCTTGCGATGGATGTGTCCAGCTCCGTTGACGCCGCAGAAGACACCCTGCAAAGAGGCGGTCTGGTCGCAGCGCTTACCGCCCCAGAGGTTCAGGCCGCCTTTTTTGCGACAGATCAATATGTTGCGCTTGCTGCTTTCGAATGGTCCGGGCGCTACAATCAGGAAATTCTGTTGGACTGGACGCTCATCGACAGCCCGGCAAAGCTGCTTGGCGCAGCGCAAAGGATTGCAAACAGCAAGCGCAGCCACAATGATTTTCCCACCGCAATGGGATACGCCTTGGGGTACGGTGCGGGCATGTTGGAGCGGGCGCCTTCCTGTTTGTATGAAACACTCGATATGGCAGGAGATGGTCAGAACAATGAGGGGTTCAGCCCGGCTCAGGCTTATGCGGCTTTTCCCTTTGACGGCGTTACAGTGAACGGATTGGTCGTCAACGGCGCCGATTTTGAAGCGGAAACAGGCTTGATCGCCTTCTACAAAGGGCAGGTCATGCGCGGTCCCGCTGCTTTCGTGGAGATTGCGCAGGGTTTTGAAGACTATGAACGGGCGATGCGTCGCAAGCTGGAGCGCGAATTGACGCCGCCTGTTATCGGCTCAACATCGTCGCCCCATTCCCCCCGGGGTTAGCGATGCGGCGCATTTTATTTTTCATCCTATGTGCACATTTCGTGTCGCCCACTGTCGCCTTTGCAAACTGTCGTCAGGCACTTGCGATTGGTCTGGACGTTTCCGGATCGGTTGATTTGCGGGAATACAGATTGCAGATCGATGGCCTCGTGGCAGCCCTTAATCACCCGGAAGTCACCAAAATTTTATTGGCGATGCCCTCTGCACCGGTTTCCCTTTTGGTCTATGAATGGAGCGGCCCGGATGACCAAGAGCTGCTTGTTGGCTGGACACCGATCACAGGGCAAGACGCATTGCAAAATGTCAGCAAAACTTTGGCACAAACGCAACGGCGCGAGGCAACCCCCGGCACGGCACTTGGGACCGCCATGCAGATCGGCGCGGATTATCTGGACCAAATGGCGTCCTGCTGGAAACGTACGCTAGATTTATCCGGAGACGGGAAATCCAATCTGGGCCCGCGGCCACGGCATGTAAGAGAGACCCTCATGTCCAGCGAAATTACAATCAATGCCCTTGCGATCGGATCAGACGCGCCAGCGGCCACAGATCGCAGATATGTCGAAATTGGGGAGTTATCCGCTTATTTCGCCGCAGAAGTCATCATGGGCGCGGACTCCTTTGTACAAACAGCGCTGGGGTTTGAGGACTACGCCAACGCGATGACGCAAAAATTGAAGCGCGAACTTGCGGGTATTGCCGTGAGCGCGCTTCAATAATTATCAGTAGATGTAGCGGATCTGGTCCGTCCAATACCGCTCCATCCGCTTGAGAGACCGCGTGATGTCATCAATACCTTCGGGGCCCAATACACCCTTTTGCTCCAAGCCTTCGGCATGGCGTGAAAACAGCACAGTGACCACGTCACGGATTTTGCGGCCCTTTTCAGTCAGCTTCACGCGCACCGAGCGACGGTCAATTTCGCAGCGCTGATGGTGCATGTAGCCCATTTCAACAAGCTTTTTCAAATTGTAGCTCACGTTGCTGCCCTGATAGTATCCCCGGCTCTTTAGTTCGCCTGCCGTTACCTCGTTTTCACCGATGTTGAACAGCAGCAGCGCTTGTACGGCGTTGATCTCAAGCACCCCGACACGTTCGAATTCATCTTTGATGACATCGAGTAAAAGGCGGTGCAATCGCTCAACCAGCGACAGCGCCTCCAGATAGGCGATCATAAAGCCCTGGTTCTGACCGGGTTGATCTGCTTCGGACTTAATTGGATCAAGAATACTCATACACGCGCTCCGACATTGCTGATTTGTTCAGAAATTGCGCCGGAAAGCCCAATATTTCGTTAAAAATTAGTTTTGTGATCGTTAAAACTGTATAACATATTGAAAAACAATGCCTCTTTTGATTTTTTATTGCATTGCAAGGGCTTTGAGGCCCCTTCGCCCGCTGTTTGAGTTATCTGCGCCCCTGCCTCATTTTGGGCAGCCACAAGACTTAGACGCGTGTAATTGCACCCGTCGGGACGAAAACAAACAGTTTATGCGCTGGATTGATCGCGCAGAACCCGTCGGAGAATCTTGCCAGATGCAGATTTGGGGATTGCATCAACAACACTCAGCCTTTGCACTTGCTTGAAGGGGGCCAGACGTTCCGCGAGATGGGCTTGAACCTCTTCCAATGACAGCGTGTTGCTATCTTCAGCGACCACAATGAAGGCCGCGGGTAACTCCCCTGCTTCTTCATCTGGCACACCGATGACTGCGGCATCAAGTATCGCGGGATGCGAGACCAATGCAGCCTCCAGTTCAGCCGGTGCCACCTGAAAGCCCTTGTATTTAATGAGTTCCTTGAGGCGGTCCGTGATGTAAACGAAGGAATCGGAATCGATTCTGGCGATGTCACCTGTCCTGAGCCATCCATTTTCGGCGATTGTCTCTTTTGTGGCCCGAGGATTGTTCAGATAGCCCGCCATGACCTGCGGCCCACGCACCCAAAGCTCTCCATCCTGTCCAGGTGCTACATCTTTGAGGGTTTCTGTGTCGACGATCCTGCACTCGGTATTTGGCAACGCAGCACCCGACGACCCGTCCTTGCCTTTACCAAAGGGCGACGCGTGACTAGCCGGGGAAAGTTCGGTCATGCCATAGGCTTGCGTCGTGTGCGTGCCCAGTCGCTGGCTGATGGCCTCTGCCACGTCCGATCCCAAGGGGGCAGCTGCAGAATTGACCTGCTCGAGACAGGACAGGTCATATTTGTCGACTATGGGATGTTTGGCCAAGGCCAATGCCACTGGCGGAACAATCCAGAGTTTCGGTGTTTTATGCGTTTCGATCAAACTCAGAAAAAGCTCAAGATCAAAGCGCGGCATGGTCACCAGACAGCCACCAGCCGCAATGTACACATTCTGAAGAACCTGCAGGCCATAAATGTGAAAAAACGGCAAGAAGGCAATGGTCGTCTCGCGCGCGCCCGAAAGGCCGGTTACCGCCAAAACCTGATCTACATTCACAACAAGGTTCTGATGGGTGAGCATGACGCCTTTGGGCAGACCAGTGGTGCCCGAAGAATAGGGCAACACCACCACATGGGTCGTCACATCCACAGGGATTTGTGCGGTCATCGGCGGCCCCATCAGTTCATGAAGGGGAAGCATTCCCGCAGGGGCCTCATCAATGATAACGATGTCGTTGATGCGCGTACCCTTGATGGCCTCTTTGGCGATATCGGCAAACATCGCGATAGTAATCAGGACCTCGGCGCCGGCATCCTCAAGCTGGTGTTTGACCTCGGGTGCGGTATAGGTCGGATTGATTGTTGTGATCGTCCCCGCGGCCCAGGCGGACGCGTGAAAAATGACGCAGAACTCAGGTATGTTCGGCGCCATCAACGCAATGGTTTTTCCAGCCCCCCACCCTCGCGCCGTCAAACCGCCCGCCAGAGATTTCACGTCATGAATGAATTGAGCCCCGGTTCGTTCCCGCCCCGTCGGTCCGTCAATCAGAACGGTCATCTTGGGGTCAATGTTTTCAAATACGCGTTGCGTAATAGTGTCTTGGGTTAATGCGACATCGGGAAACGTGCTTTTGTAAATTGTCATTGTTTGATCCTCAGCCTTCCAAGAGCTTTTGACGTGGTCTCAAGTCTTTTGTGGGAAATTACACCTTAGCCAGGGTGTATGGGGTTTGGGTATAATGCTGCTTTTACTCATTTTATGCTTGAACACTATGTTACACCGGGCACCTTGCAATCAAGCGCCGAATGGGGCGCGGGTAACTGGTGGCATGTGATCCAGTCTTTGCTGAAGCCGTGATTGATTTCCTGGAAATTGATCGTTTCCTGAAACGGCAGCCACCACAGCCTTTTGCTAAATATGTTGTCGAGGTGGCGTCTGCGCCCAAGCTGATTGGCCAGTATGTCCGTTGTCATTCAACAATGGGATGTCGCAGCAACTTGACCTGTTCTCTTTCTCCATGGCCTTCATCTCACTGAACATTGACGCATCGACGCCGCCGAGCTTCGCCCGACACTTACAGCAACACGCTTTGCTCCGCCCCTGTTCAAGGACAAGCTCAGCCACCGGCACCCTGCGAACCGTCACAAGCTGTGCCGCTTGGCGCTTTTTTGACGGACCCTCCGGTCCGCCGCGCGCAACCACAACGACAACCCGACGTTGACCAATGAAATATATCACGCGAGACCGCGCCGCCGCCGCAGTTCGGCTTCGAGCCTAAAGAAGAAAACTTGATTTCTCGCTGCAGGTGAACAGTTTGCTACGCCGCGCGGCCGTCGAAAAAGCCACCTATTCTGGTGCATTGGCTACTGCGTCGCAGCAGGCTTATTTGGTTTTTGGTCAACGAAGCGTTCAGGCTGCCCAGATAGGGTTTGCACTTCAATCAGTTTTTCGAAGACTTCCGTCATGACCGGGTCAAAGCCGAACACAAAAAACGTGCCCCGGGTCGGCCACGACCAAGTCAAACGCCGATCACGGTGCCAGTGTTCTGCGAAGTAAGAAGCTCAACCGCAAGACAGTCATACGCATCCGTTTGAATCGAAATATCTGCCGCCATGTTCATCAGGTGCACTCGCTTTAAACAAAGGGGCAGGTTTCCCTGCCCCCGGAGTTGAACGTTGCCTGATCCGTACGACGCTGAACCGGCCAGACGCGTTTCAAGGTGCTTAGAAGCCCAGCACCAACGACAGGCCCAGTGTGTTGTCGGTCGATTTACGGCCACCCGCAGGGTCGGTATTGTACTCTGTTCGATAGCTCACACGGGTTGACAGGGTATCGGTCACTTTGAAGTTGATGCCAGCGTCATTGGTGAGAACTGTGTTGACATCAGACCCAAGGACATCTGTGTCCAGGGTGAACGATACTTGCTCATTAAAGCCGTAGTAGTACCGCGACGACGCGATGAAGCCGATTTCAGTATCGGATTCATCAGTGATGTCACTGAAGTACCGAACACCTGGACCTGCCTGCACACGCCAAGTGTGGTTTTGGTCGTTCAGCACCCGGTACCCCGGGCCGAAGCCGATGAAAGCGTCCTGTTGGTCGCCGTCCAGCACGTTGCCGTCGTCATCCACAGACACGCCGTCAAACTCGTAGCGGGCAAGGCCAAACGCGTAGAATTCGTCGGTGAAGTAGCGGTTGCCTTCGTAAGTACCAAAGAATTTCTCTTCGTTCTTTGTTCCGTTGGCTTCGCCATATTCGACCGCAAATCCGATCAGGTGGTTCCACGAGCCAATGCCGTAGGTCAGACGACCTGCAGCCGAGAGCTCACCGGTGTCCGTGTTGCCATTGGCGGCCGATCCTGTCAGTGCAAATGATCCGCGCCAGCCCTGCGGCACGTTATTCGGGCCAAAACGACCATCGTCGTTGCCATCTTCCAGATTGTCCTGCGCGTCTTCGGCGATGTCATCGATACGATCATCCAGATCATCGATACCGACCAAACCAGACTGTGCAAATACAGGAGACGCAACCAACAATGCGATCGCGGAAACCGAAGCCAGTTTCAAAAGTGTGTTCATGGGTCATTCCTTTCCCAACAAGGTGACCCGCCCTCATTGAGGAACGGGAGCATCTCTGCTGAGACCGGATATAGAGAACGGTTTGTCTTGAGTGAAATTCGAAATAATCGGGTATGAGACGAGTATTATTTACTTGTAATAGGTGAATGATCTTCAGCATCGAAATTTTTCATTACCTCAAGCTGATCAACCACGGATTTCTGTTCATCTTCAGCACTTTGCACCACTTGCGCCAGAGTCGTGCGCATCAGCTCCGTCAGATCGTCATCCAAGTCATCCCGAAATACGACCCAGGATGGATAGGGAAAGCGTGGCGCGTCCGCAACAATGTGCAGTCTTCCTGCATCCAAATGACGCTTTACAGACCGCGCCGGCAGGAAAGCAGCTGCCTTCCTGTTGACGACATAATCCGCTGCCAGCGCACCGAGCGCCATGGACCGCCCAGAATCTGTTAGATGCGGCAGGGCGATGGTCAGCGCATGGGTGAATTCAGGCCCCCAATCCACAGAGACGAATTCCTTCTTCATATCTACGGTGGCTTCAGGATAGGAGGCCACCAAGATCAGCTCATCATCCAGCGCATGCTCTACGATCAACCCCGGGCGCAATTGCGGTGTATAAAGAAGCGCAGCTTGCACCACGCCTTCGATCAAAAAGCGCGTTATCCTATCTGTCATGCCTAGTTCAGCATGCACGCTGAGTTCAGGCATCTGCGCCTGCATTGCGTCCAGCCAGCGAAAACCCAGCCGGGGCCACAGCGAATATTGCGCGCCGATAGACAAGGCACGGCTGTAGCCTTCCGGAATGGCGATCTGCTGGCGGGCCTCTTCCCAGATCTTGAGCAGGCTGAGCGCGTATCGTTCGAACTGTTTGCCCTCGGACGTCAACACGGCACCCGCCTTGGAGCGGATAAAAAGGGGGTGGCCCAAGCTGTCTTCGAGCCGCTGGATCCGCAGGCTCACGGCCGATTGCGTTACGAACAGACGGTCGCAGGCGGCGACGAAAGAGCCGGTGTTGGCGACTTCGATGAAGGTCTTGATGAGGGTGATGTCCATATTAATCCATGAGCTTTACGCGTTTCATATACAATTCTTATTCGTTTTTCTTGTCTGATGGAATGTCCTAAATCTTCGCTCGTGGAAGTTGATGTGGCCGAGACTGCATTTCGCAGATGGCCAACCGGGACGAGCGTCCCAACGCGCATCATCGCGGGATCAGCTTCCACGCTGGCTAAAACCCATTTGTTGGGAAAAGGAGACTGAAAATGAAACTTTTCACGACACGCAAGGCACTCGTGGTAACTCTTTTGGCCGCATTGCTCAACATCGCGGCCTGTTCCACCGACCAAGTCATTGACAACTCGGTCGGTGTCGCCGCCGGAACAACAAAGGTTGTCGCAAAAGGCGCGGTTGGCGCTGGAAAACTGGCCGTGAAAGGCGTCAGGAAAGCGGCTGGTTCCGACGGATGATCAGGCAGTAACGTTCAACTGAGACCGGGTGACCGGCGCGCAAATCGCGCCGGTCTTTGTATTTTAACTGCGAGCGGTCCATTTCAGGCTGCTTTTGTCTCAGGCGGATCGTTCGATTTTTCCATGTGGACAGGCCGTGCGTAAATTGGACTGGCCAAAATGTGGTGGACGTGCCCGCGGTCAAACCCAAGGGCATTTCAACGCGAGGGAAGTACAGGCCGTCTATTTCCGGGGAACGCGCTGAATCGGAATGTGCGGGATGCTACCGCCGCCGATGTTACTGTAACCGCCTTCGCCTCAAACACGGTTCACTGGTGCAAAACAGTGAACGGCGCTGGGTTCAACCATGCACCGTCTAGGCTCGCGCATCAGGCGCATGACATCTGCAAAATAGCCATGAAATGACTTGTCACAGTCCGTTTCCTGCGCCACGGCTACCCGGTGGGATTTATTACGCAGAAGACCGAAGAAACAAACCCACACCCAATCGCAAAAGTCATACGTTGCGACCACCCGAAACCGACGGCACTTAGGCTGCCTCCGTGGACTCTGCCATGGAGGTTTTTCTTTGGGTGCAGAAACCTGCCACATTTTTGGTGCAGTCAGATCTTTCCCAAAATGTCTTTCAAAACGACTTTTTCGAACTTCATAGTTGGGGCGACTTCAACGTGATGACAGATGTTTTTCGATCGTTGAAACGACGCACTGTCCAAGATGTCAGTGCGAGATCATCCATGGTCTCTTCGTTGGGAAAGACTTTGCGCCATTGGCGTGATGCAGGGTCTTTGATGGGCGCGCCTTGCCAGACGTGCAACAAGAGCATCCCGGCCCATGACTGGATCTCTTCGGGCTGTCAGCGCTGCGTTCATTTGTTTCATGTGCGCGACGTGTGCCACCTTCCAAAACAGCAAGCCGCGGTGCGTTCAACAAGACCCGAGGTGCGCTGGTTGAGCATTCCGGGCAGTCACAGGGCGCTTTGAACCGTTCCAGAGACGCAAATGCGGTAAAGGGACCGCAGTCCTCGCAATAATAGTCGTATAGAGGCATATCCTGCTCCTTTTTTGGTTGGCAACCGGACGGCTCGAAAACCGCCCGGTGTTTTTTCAAAGATCTGGCGCAATCGGCATATCAACGGAGCCATCAAGATACTTCTTTGGACCATCCGCGTTGGGCATCATGTCCCACTCGAAGATATCGTTCGGCAACCAAAGCGTGGCACAGGCGTTGGGAATATCGACAACGCCAGAAATGTGCCCCTGCACCGGTGCAGTCCCCAGAATTGAGTAAGCCTGCGCCCCGGTGTAGCCAAATTTTTTCAGGTATTCTATCGCGTTAAGGCAAGCCTGCCGGTAGGCGATATGAACATCAAGGTAGTGCTGCTCGCCGCTCTCATCGACAGAAATCCCCTCAAAAATCAAGAAATCATCGTATTGAGGCTTGATCGGGGATGGTTTGAAGATCGGATTCTTGACCCCATACTTCGCCATACCGCTCTTGATGACCTCAACCTTGAGGTGCAGCCAACCGGCCATTTCGATCGCACCGCAGAAAGTGATCTCGCCGTCACCCTGGCTGAAATGCAGATCGCCCATCGACAGGCCCGCGCCGTCCACATAAACCGGAAAGTAGATTTTGCAGCCCCGGCTCAAATCCTTGATGTCGCAGTTGCCGCCATGTTCGCGCGGGGGCACGGTGCGGGCGGCTTCCATTGCGGCCTTGTCGCGGGCCTCGCCCTGCATGGCACCCATATGCGCGCTTTGTGTGTTGGGCAGGGCGGCCAGCGGCGGCACACGCTCGGGATCCGTGTTAAAGAGCTTGGTCTCGCGGCTGTTCCACATGTCGAGCATCTTGCGATCCGGCAAGCACCCGATCAGGCCGGGGTGGATGAGCCCCGCGTATTTAACGCCGGGCACATGCCGGGATTTGGTGAACATGCCGTCGAAATCCCAGATCGATTTCTGCGCCGATGGGAAATGATCGGTCAGAAAACCACCGCCATTGTTCTTGGAAAAGAAGCCATTGAAGCCCCAGTTCATTTCTTCCTTGGCGCCGATGTCCAGGATTTCGACGACCAGCAGATCGCCGGGTTCCGCCCCTTTCACGCCAATGGGTCCCGAGAGGTAATGCACCTGTTCAAGCTCTACATCACGCACATCGGAGGCGTCATCGTCGTTCTTGATCTGCCCGCCGGTCCAGTCATAGGTCTCGATCTTGAAATCGTCGCCCTGCTCGACCCAGATGTTGATGGGGATGTCGGGATGCCAGCGGTTGTGGATGTTCTCGTTCGTGTGTGGGCTTTCGCTCAGATCCACAGAAATCAATGTGTCTGCCATGGGTTAGGTCCTCTCCTTCTTAGTTTCTTGACGTCAAACAGATAGAAATTTCGATACGCGGTCGGCGTCGATGCCATCGCGGGGGCTGTCATGCACAAAATTCCCGTTTTCGATCACGATCACCCGGTCGGCCACATCCAGCGCAAAGCTCAAAACCTGTTCTGACACGACAATCGTCAGGTTTTTCTCGTCTCGGATACGGCGCAGGGTGCGGGCCATTTCGCGGATGATCGACGGCTGAATGCCTTCGGTCGGCTCATCAAGCAAAAGCACCTTCGGCGCGCTTGCCAGAGCGCGTGCGATGGCCAGCTGCTGTTGCTGCCCGCCAGAAAGATTGCCCCCCCGGCGCGACTTCATTTCCAACAGCACCGGAAAGAGCTCGTATATGTCCTCGGGGATATCCTTGGCGCCCGTCGTCGTGAGCCCGGTTTCGATGTTTTCGCGCACGGTCATGGACGAAAAGATCATCCGACCCTGCGGCACATAAGCAAGGCCTGCGGCCACGCGCTGGTGCGGTTTCATGCCATAAACGGAGGTCTTGCCCACCCGCGCGTCGCCGTCCCTTTCGGGCAGGATCCCCATGAGCGTTTTCATCAGCGTGGTCTTGCCCATGCCGTTGCGCCCCATGATGGCGACAATCTCGGCCGGTTTCACGTCCAGATCCAGACCATGCAACACTTCGGATTCGCCATAAGCCGCGCGGAGATTCTTGATCGAAAGCATAGGCGCTCCTTTTCAGTGGCCGAGGTAAACTTCGATGACTTTTGGATCGTTTTGCACGCGCTCCATCGAGCCCTCAGACAGGGTCTTGCCCTGATGCAACACGGTCACCCTTGTGGCGATATCGGCGACAAAGCCCATGTCGTGCTCGATCACGATCACCGACCGGTCCTTGACAATCGTGTTGAGTAGTTCTGCTGTCTTTTTGCGCTCGGCCACGGACATGCCCGCAACAGGTTCATCAAGCATCAGAAGTTCGGGATCCTGGATCAGCAACATGCCAATCTCCAGCCATTGCTTTTGCCCATGACTGAGATACGCGGCTTTTTCATCAAGCAACGTCTCAAGGAAAATCGTCTCAGCGATTTCCTTGATCAGGGACCTTACCGTATTGCTGCGCCGAAACGTCAGGGCGCCAAAGACGCTATAGCCATGCGGGTAGGACAATTCCAGATTTTCGAAAACCGTGAGGTCTTCGTAGACGGAAGGCGTCTGGAATTTTCGACCGACACCGGCATGCACGATCTGATCCTCGCGCATGGTCAGAAGTTCCTTACCCTTGAAGTTGACGGATCCATTTGTCGCCTTGGTCCGCCCGCAGATGAGGTCGAGCACGGTTGTCTTGCCGGCCCCATTTGGTCCGATGATGACGCGGCATTCATTGGGCTCAACGTAAAAGCTGAGGTCATCAACCGCCTTGAACCCATCAAAAGAAACGGTCAGCCCTTCGACGGAGAGGACGAAATTGGGATTCTGGTCCAACATGGGTCTGTCTCCTATTCCGCTGCCGCGCGGGTGGCGTCGTCAGGTTTACTGGCGGCGTTGGCCGGTCTTGCCAAAAGCTTGTTGATGCGCGGGGCGACATGGTCGGCGTAGAGCCCGGCCAACCCGTTGGGAAAGAGCATCACGACCGCGATGAACAGACCGCCAAGACCAAACAGCCACAATTCCGGAAAGCTTTCGGACAATGACGTCTTTGCCCAGTTCACCAGCAGTGCGCCATAAACCGCGCCGATAATGGACAGCCGCCCGCCCACAGCACAGAAGATCACCATCTCGATGGAGGGCACGATGCCCACTAGGGTCGGTGACATGAAACCGACCTGAAGCGTGAACATCGCCCCGCCAATTCCGGCAAATGCGGCACCGAGGCAGAAGATAAAGATTTTAAAACTCGCGACGTCGTAACCTGAAAAACGCACCCGGTCTTCCTGATCCCGCATTGCGATAAGCAGTCGCCCCAGTTTCGATTTGCGGACAAATTGCGCGATGAACAGGCAGATGAAGAGCAACACGCCATTTACATAGTAAAGCGTCTCTTTTGCAGCCTCGGTCCGGATGTCCCATCCTTGCAACGTGCGCAGGTCGGTAATCCCGTTGACACCGCCCGTGAAGCCCTGTTGACCAATGATAAGGATCGTCAGGATCGCGGCGAAAGCCTGTGTGATGATCGCAAAATAGACCCCTCCCACGCGCCTGCGGAACATTGCCATACCAATGATGAAGGCGAAAATCACCGGAACCGCGACAACAGCGAAGAGGGCGAAGGCCAGATTGGCGAACGGTTCCCACCACCATGGCAAGGCACTAAGCTGGTTCCAATCCATGAAATCGGGGATGCCCGGCGTGGACTGGATGGCCGTGTTTTCAGGCGTTGAGGCTTCGAGCTTGAGAAACATCGCCATGCAGTATCCGCCCAGCCCGAAGAAGACGCCCTGCCCGAGGCTGAGGATGCCCCCTGCCCCCCAACACAGCACCAGACCGACGGCAACGAAAGCGTAGGTGAGGTATTTGCCGAACAGGTTCAGCCGGAAGCCGTCCAATGCCAACGGCAGAACAATGAAGATGATCCCGGCAAGGATGGCAAAGCCAACGATGTCTTGCCGGGTGAAAAGGCGGTTGGAAGCGATGCTCATCTTTCCGGCTCCTTATTTACGCAGCTTGAGAGTGAACAGACCCTGAGGACGGATCATCAGGATGCCGACGACGATCAGCAGCGTCAGCACTTTGGCCATTGAGCCGGAGAGGAAGAATTCCATGATCGACTGTGCCTGGCTGATCGAAAAGGCGCTGGCGATAGTGCCGAGCAGGCTGCCTGCGCCGCCAAAGACCACGACAAGGAAAGTATCCACGATGTAGAGCTGCCCCGCCGTGGGTCCGGTCGATCCGATCATCGTAAACGCCGAACCGGCCACGCCCGCGACCCCGCAGCCGATGCCGAAGGTCAACCGATCGGTCCACGCGGTGTTGATCCCGACCGCATCGGCCATCACGCGGTTCTGGCTGATCGCACGCACCTGCAAACCCCATGATGAGCGAAACATCAGATAATACACGGCCAGCGAGATCGTGACCGCCAACACCATGACAAAAATACCATTGATCGGTATTTCGACCAGATCGGTCAGCGGCAGCGATCCCATCATCCAATCCGGGATGCTCACCCCGACTTCACGCGCGCCGAAAACGCTGCGATAAAGTTGCTGCAAGATCAGGCTCAAACCCCAGGTGGCGAGCAACGTGTCAAGCGGGCGTTTGTAAAGATGCCGGATCATCGCCCATTCAACGAACAGACCCAATAAACCGGACGCGAAGAATGCAATGATCATTGCGATAAAGAAATACATGCTGAAAAGGCCAGGCAGATAGGCCTCAAACAGATTTGACGTCAGATAGGTCATGTAAGCGCCGAGGATCATGAACTCGCCATGCGCCATGTTAATCACGCCCATTTGGCCAAAAATGATGGCCAGACCCAAGGCCATCAGCACGAAGACCGAGAACAGAATAAGGCCGGCAAAGCCCTGCATGGCGAAAATCGCGCCTAGTTCGCTCATTGAGTAGTCGGCAAACATTCTGTGCCTCCGTGTCATGTTGGGTGAGAAAAGCGGGAGGCGTATCCTCGCAATACGCCTCCCCCTGCAGTGCTTACTGGTAGCCTTCCGGGAACGGATCCGGCTCCACCAACTCCGCAGTCTCAAACACCACTTCATATTGACCATCCGCCTGCGCACGGCCCACGCGGGTCTTGGACCACAGATGGTGATTTTCGTGTATTTTCACGTATCCCTCAGGCGCGGTTGTCATCTCGATGCCCGGGCTGGCCTCGCGCACTTTATCCACATCAAAGGACCCGGCCTTCTCAACCGCAGCCTTCCACAGCCATGGACCAAGATATGCCGCCTGCGTCACGTCACCGATCACGATGTCCTCGCCCCACATGTCTTTGAAGGCCTTGACGAATGCGAGGTTGTTTTCGTTCTGAAGGCTCTGGAAATACTTCATGCAGGCATAGGTGCCTTCGATGTTTTCGCCGCCGATGCCGCGGATTTCATCCTCGGTCACGGAGATAGTCAGCACCATCGGGCTTTCGCCTGCCGGATCGATCCCCGCAGCTTTCAACTGCTTGTAGAAGGCGACATTGGAGCCCCCCACGACGATCGCATAGATCACATCGGGCTTACGCAGACGGATCTTGTTGATGACGGAATTGAACTGGGTATGGCCCAGCGGATAGTATTCCTCGCCCACAACCTTGGAATCCGGAAGGAAGTTTTCGATGTGCTTGCGCGCGATCTTGTTGGAGGTGCGCGGCCAGATGTAATCGGACCCCAGCAGGTAGAACGATTTGGCCCCTTTAGTCTCAGAGACCCAATCAAGGCCCGCGATGATCTGCTGGGTGGCTTCCTGACCCGTGTAGATCACGTTGGGCGACTGTTCGAGACCTTCATAGAAGGTGGGGTAATAGAGGAACCCGTTGTGCTGCTCAAAGACGGGCAGAACCGCCTTGCGACTGGCGGATGTCCAGCACCCCATGACCGAGGCGACCTTGTCATTCACCAGCAATTTGCGCGCTTTCTCGGCGAATGTGGGCCAGTCAGACGCGCCATCTTCCTGAATGTATTCGATTTTGCGGCCAAGAATGCCGCCTTGGGCGTTGATCTGTTCGATGGCCAGTTTTTCGGCCTGAACGGAACCTGTCTCCGAAATTGCCATTGTACCGGTGACCGAATGCAGAATGCCGATCGTAACGGTGTCATCAGTCACGGCGAGGCCGGTTGTATTGACCTGTGCTGTTGGAAAATCAGCAGCGTGCAGGCTCTTGGGCAAAAACAGTGACGCCGTCATCGCGGCGGTACCGGCCATAAAAGCACGGCGGCTCGCGCCGGTCATTTTTGCGGGTAACTTCTTGTCAGACATGGACAATCCTTTCGGTTGATTGCGGTAGATGTGCACAATCTGTGCAGGTTGCCCTAATCATCTGTTAATCATTGCCTGCCGCGAATACGTCGATTGACGTATGCCACTGCGCGTAACTACGCTGTATCAATGCTCCAGCAATGGATGTGACGGGAAATGGAGGGCCCGCTGAGCTGACGTCTTCAGCCAATCATCCTTTTCAGGGTTAAGGCTGTGGGACTGGGGATGCAGATGGCGACGACGTATCGCGCGACAAAGGAAAAGCGGCAGTACAATCGTTGGGTAGCCAACGAGACCAAGGAAGACTTTGCCTTGCGCTTTACGGCCCACCGGGCCCGGCGCTGGTCTTGCGCGCGCGTAGCCAATACCGCCATTGGCTCGATATCTTTCCTTGCGCTTGAGGCGATCGGTGCTGCGATCACGCTCTCTTACGGGTTTGATATCGCTGTGACTGCGATCATGCTGGTGGGGGCGGTTCTGTTTCTCACAGCGCTGCCCATCAGCTACTATGGTGCGCGCTACGGTGTGGATATCGACCTGCTGACACGGGGGGCAGGATTTGGCTACATCGGCTCGACAATCACCTCACTGATCTATGCCACCTTCACCTTCATCTTTTTCGCGCTTGAGGCCGCAATCCTTGCGCTGGCCTTGGAATACAGCCTCGGGATTCCATTGGTCATCGGCTACTTGATCAGCGCGGTGGTTGTTATCCCGCTTGTCGTGAATGGCTTCTCCAAGATTTCCTCTTTTCAAGCCTGGACACAGCCGCTCTGGGTTTTGCTGCACATCACGCCCTTCGTCATTCTGGGCGTTGTGGGGTACGATATCCAAAGCTGGTCCAGCTTTGAAGGCAACGCGGCACAAACCGGCGAGAGCAGCAGCAAGCTGATCATGTTAGGCGCAGCCTCCGGCGTCATCTTCTCTCTGATCGCGCAGGTCGGTGAGCAGGTCGACTACCTGAGGTTTCTGCCCGTGCCACACACGCCATCAGAAAAGCGCCGCTGGTGGGCGTCGCTTTTGATGGCGGGACCGGGATGGTCCATTCTGGGCATGCTCAAGATGCTCGCCGGGTCCTATCTGGTGGTTATTGCAATCGCGAACGGAGTTCCCGAAGCGCTGGCCACCGACCCGACGCGCATGTACGAAACCGTTTTTGACATGGCGCTGGAGCAGCCCTGGGCGGTTCTGCTGCTCACCAGCAGCTTTGTCATTCTCAGTCAGCTAAAAATCAACGTGACCAACGCCTATGCGGGCTCAATCGCTTGGTCGAACTTCTTTTCCCGACTGACCCACGCACATCCTGGCCGCGTGGTCTGGCTGGTGTTCAATGTCGGCATTGCCCTGATGCTGATGGAACTGGGCGTTTTTGGTGCCTTGGAGGCCACATTGGCGCTTTATTCGCATGTTGCGTTGGCGTGGATCGGTGCGTTGGTTGCTGATCTGGTCATAAACAAACCACTTGGCCTCAGCCCCCCGGGCATCGAGTTTCGCCGCGCGCACCTTTACGATTTCAACCCTGTCGGCATCGGTTCCATGGCGACGGCATGTCTGTTCTCCCTACTCGCCTTTGGCGGTGCGTTTGGTGCGATGATGGAGGCCCTCTCCAGTTTTATCGCACTGGGTACGTCGTTTCTACTGGCCCCTGTGATCGCATGGGCGACGGGTGGGCGTTACTATATCGCCAGAGCCGCACCGGCGGATGTGGCCGGGAAATGTATCATGTGTGATTACAGCTTTGATCCGCCCGACATGACCCATTGTCCTTTTCATGCCGGTCCGATCTGCTCGCTTTGCTGCACGCTGGACAGCGCTTGCAGAGACAGCTGCAAACCACACGCCCGTCTGGATAACGTCACGCGGGGCGTGCTGACACGGAACTTGCCCTTATCGGTAGCGCAAGCGCTGATGTCGCGCATGTCACGGTTTATCCTCATCACCGCTTTCATCGGTTTGGGCTTTGGAGGACTATTACTTTTTGTACGCGATCTGCGTTATGCAGAGAACTTTGACGCGATCCTCTGGGTTGTTTTTACGATGGTTGTCATTGTCAGCGGCATCACGGTCTGGATGTATCTTTTGGTTTCCGAAAGCCAGCGGCAGGCGCGTAAAGAGGCTGAAAAACAGACGGAACGGCTGCTTTTTGAGGTACGGGCGCACGAACGCACGGACTTGGAACTACAACAGGCAAAGGAAAAGGCGGAAGCCGCAAATCTTGCTAAAACGCGCTATATGACTGGGCTCAGCCATGAACTGCGAACACCGCTTAATTCCATTTACGGGTTTGCACAAATCCTTGAACGCGACGAAGACATGCCTGCCCGCAGGCGCAATTCGATCATCACCATTCGGCGCAGCAGCGAACATTTGGCTGGCCTAATTGAAGGGCTGCTCGATATATCAAGGATCGAGGCCGGGCGCTTGAAAATCAGTCGGGACCGCATAAATCTGCGGGTATTCTTACAACAGGTCAGTTCGATTTTCGAGGAAGCCGCGCGTGAAAAGAACCTCCGGTTCAGGATGGAGACAAGCAGAGTCCTCCCGGTGTGGATCACATTTGATGAAAAGCGCCTGCGTCAGATCATCATCAACCTGTTGTCGAACGCTATCCGCTACACCGACAACGGCGAGGTTTCAATGCGGATCAAATATCGCAATGAAGTGGCTGTTATAGAAGTCAGCGATACCGGATGCGGCATCCGTGAAGAGGATCGCGCGCGGATCTGGGAGCCGTTCGAGCGTGGAAGCGGGACGCAGGCGCAGGGGTCGGGCCTCGGTTTGACCATCACCAAGCTACTGGTAGAGATATTGGGTGGCGACATCGAATTGGAAAGCACTGAAGGAAAAGGCAGCCTATTTCGGGTCCGCGTGATGCTGCCTGCAGTGCCGGCAGATGCGCGCGACAACCTGTCTGGAACGGTCGTTGAAACTGAGCCGGTGTCCGTATCGCGGGTTTTGGGCGCACGCAAGACCCTGCTTGTCGTGGATGATGATCTCAACCACCTGAATCTGCTGGACAGCTATCTTGCGCCCTTGGGATTTGCGGTTCTCACCGCGCCAAGTGCAGAGCACGCGGAGGCGATGCTGAAGGATATCACACCTGATCTGTTTGTACTGGATATCGATCTGCCCGGTCTGGATGGGTATTCGCTGGCGGAAAAACTACGACAGGGTGCGCATCGTTCCTCCCCGATCATTATGATCTCCGGACACGCGATGGATACACAGGCTCCCGCGTCTCAGGTGCCACTATGCGACGCATTCATCACAAAACCTTACAATCTTGACGATCTTCTGTTGCGCATTGCCGAAATTCTGCGCCTTGAACTTTCGTACAAGGAAACCGCGGACCTCAAAGTTAAGCCCAAAGCTCCGTTTTCCGAAGCAGAGCGTACCGAACTGATTGAACTTGCGCGCAACGGGATGGCCCGGGCGTTGACAGATCGCATCGGTGAGCTGGCCAAAAAAGGCAGCCTGCGGGGTTCCATGCTGGTGCGGCTCAACAAGATGGCCTCGGTTTTCGATCTGCCGGGCATTGCTGATATTCTCGAGGAGATGGTCGATGCCGACCGTTGACAGCAAGGACCGTCACATCGCGCTGGTCGTGGACGACAGTCCGGAAACCTTGAGCATGATCAGCGCGGCGCTGGAAGAAAACGGCATCAGTGCCGTTGTGGCCACCAATGGTCGCACGGCCCTAGATCTGGCGCAACGTATCCTCCCCGACGTCATTCTGCTGGATGCCATGATGCCGGGCATTGACGGTTTTGAGACCTGTTCCTTGCTGAAAGCAGACGAGCGTCTGGCCTATGCACCAGTGATCTTTATGACCGGTCTGACCGAACCGGAGCATATCGTTCGTGGTCTTCAGGTCGGAGGTGTCGACTATGTCATGAAGCCCGCGGTCATCGACGAATTGATAGCCCGGATCACCACCCACATCATAAATGCAAAAGCGATACAGAGTGCGCGGCAAGCGTTGGATACGTCAGGGCGCTCCGTTATCGCGGTATCCTCAGAGGGCGCGTTGCTCTGGGGAAGTCCAAAAGCGCTTCGTTTTCTTGGGGAAACCATGAAATGTGATGAAACGGCCCTTGCGGGAAACCAGCGGTTTTTGCGCTGGCTGTCATCAAGTTCTCAATTGCCTGCCTCAAAAGCGAGCAGCTTTGCCTTTGAAACCTTTGTCCTCGATTATATTGGCACGTCGCCTTCTGGTGAGAATTTGCTGAAAACCAATCAAAAACGGGACGCTCATCCTTACCAGCAACTTGAAGAGGTATTCGGCCTGACCCCAAGGGAAGCGGAGGTGCTTTACTGGCTGTCTCTTGGCAAACCCAATCGGGATATTGCGCAAATCCTCTCTCTGAGCAGCAGAACAATCAACAAGCATCTTGAACAGGTATTTCAGAAAATGGGCGTGGATAACCGCACCGCGGCAGCGGTGGCTGCAGACCGTGTAATGCATCAGGTGTGACGCGATCTTGCCCTCAAGCTCTGGGTGATGTTGCTTCCGGTTTCGGGGGGCCTCTGGGTCTGCGGTCGTGCCCGCTGCCCACTCTGAAAGCATGAATTATACGGAACCAACTTCCGCTGGCAGCATCGGCTTGGTTCGTGCAGCATCGTCGACGACACTTTGATTTGTATCGATCAGAAAATCCATGAAATAGGCAAAGAAAGCGGGTCCTTTGCGTGTAGCTCCAATCGACGTGGGGTCTGGTCTCGCACCATCTGAAACAGAGAGGCACCTGAATCCAAAAACCCGCCCTACCGGGCAGGCGAGCCATGCGAATACTTATCGCGCGCGCCGAGACGACCGCTCTGCCAGCCGCTGAAGTCCAGTCCGTTTAGGAAAAGCCTGGATAAGGGTGCGGAACGCAATCATTCGCTGCAAGCCAGATTTTTTTAAGCCAAATCTCGAAAGCGGACTCGTATTGAAGGCTGCCAAGGGCAGTCTGATCAAACGGGATCACCTAATTCGTGCCGCGCGCCCCATAGCTCTAGGGGCGGTCAAGGTGAAGGAGAACTCCATCCAATTCTATGACTGACCGGTGAGGGCTTTTGGCCTGATCAACTCATCGCAGATTGTTGAAACGGGAAGCAGCACTTTGATGCTGCACCGATTTTCGATTGACGTAAGGGAGTTTCTCGCCTCTTATTAAAGTATTATTTTCATTGGTGTATTCCCGTATGAAGAGAATTTTTGCGCTGGCGGCGATGTCATTGCTTTTGTCTGCCGATCTCGCAAAAGCACAATCCTTCTTTGCCGATTTTGCTGCCGACCCGGCAACGGGTGTTGACAAAGGGTCAACATCACGGCTTCGGAAGGTGGAAGAAAATACCGGTTATTTGACATTCACCTCAAACGGCGCTGAAGAACTCGGGCCTTACAATGCTGCTGTTGGTATGTCCCTTCCTGACTTTGCGGCGGCGGGTGATCAATTCGACGCGGTGCTGTTCATAAGCGGTCTGTCGGAGAATGACGAAATTGAACTTGCCGCGCTCGGTCTGGGCTACCGCCTTCAAGTGCCGGATACCGGCGTTACTCTTTTTGCTTCCGCTGATCATGGCGAATACCGTCTTGGGTCCAGCGAGAGCCTCGCGCTGGACATCAGAGGGGAGCAAACGAATTTTGCCATCGGCGCGAGGCGGCTTGCCGCATCGGAAAACAGCAGAGTTTTGGCGAGCCTCGAGTTTGCTCTACGTGACAGTTCGGCCGAAGCACTCGGCAGGACAGTTGTGGAGGAAAACCTGCGACTGGTCCGGGCGGCGCTGCAACGCGACACCGGGCAGCTATTTAGGTTCAGGACGCGGCTGGCAATTTCCGCAACCAAAGGGTTGGGCGGGTTTGGTGCATCGGCAGAGAACAGTCTGCTTGGATCAGCACCGGGGTCTACCGCTAACTTTCTGCGTATCGCCTTCAGTGCTGAAGCTTCAGTGCCGGTTTCACGACGGGTATTGGTCAATGCCGGCATCGTTGGCCAATGGACTGATGACAGTCTACCGATCTCGCAGCGCTGCGGGTATGGCACCAACACCTATGCGCGTGGTTTCGACCAGAGTTTCGTCAATGGAGACCGCTGCCTGGGTAGTCGGGTCGAGCTTGCCTACAACTTCAAACTTCCATCTTTGGAGGCAAAACGGCTGGACTTGCGGCAGGGATTTTTCGGGATCGACGGGGGCTGGACCGAGGACCTTGGCAACGCGGTTCTGACGGGGAACACCGATAACTGGTCAAGTGCTTCTATCGGGTACAGGACCGCTATTGGTGATTTTCTGGGGGAGCTGTCCGTCACCCATATTCTGGACGAACCGGTTGGCGCAATTGAGCAGGATGCGACCCGGGTATGGTTCCGACTTGCACTCAGGTTCTGAAATCCGTTCTGGCTGAGCCGACGGCGGCGGCTGATCTTGACCCTGCCTTAAGAACAAGGCGCAGGATCGACACCAGCATCAATGCCATGATGCCGGAAAAGGGCACCGCGCCCACGATCATGATGTCACGCACCGAAGCCACCCCCCCGACAGCCATGACAGCGCCCGTGATGCCCGCGATAACGAGCGCCCATATCATCGAATGCAACGGTGTTTCCGATACAGTGGCGCCTGACGCCCCTATTGATTTGATCGCGATGATGGCAGCCGATGTAGACGCCACGATGAGAATGAGAAAAAGGAACACGATCACCCCTTTCATGATCGTTGCCCACGCCGGGTCCAAGACCAAGTCAACTGTCTGGTAAATCCGAAAGGCGTGGGCTGCGTTCACGATTTTTCCTTGCGCGATCCCGTCGGCCTCAAGCAGCAGCGCGGACCCCCCAAGGGTTGAGAACCAGATGAAACACATAACTGTTGGCATAATCACCGCGCCAAGGATGAATTCACGCACAGTACGCCCGCGCGATATCCGCGCCAGAAAGAGCCCCACAAAGGGCGCAAAGGCAATCCACCACGCCCAGTAAAAGATCGTCCAATCTGCCTGCCACTGTGCTTGCTCAGCTCCGTTTGGGCCGCTTGACGGCCCGTATACAGTGAAAACCTCGGATGGCAGGCGGCGCAGATAGGTCAGACCGGCATCCGCAAACCCGCCCATCAGTCGCCCAACCGGCCCCGTCAAGAGAAACACGAGCAAGACACCAAAGGCGACGAGGAGCCCGAGATTGGAAATCCATTTCACGCCGCGATCAACGCCGGACAGGATTGATGTCGTTACGATAGACAAGGCGACAAGCATGGCTGTGAGAAGAGCGACAAGGGGCGGATCACCGGCGAAATCTGCGAAAAAGGTGCTGCCGGTCAAAACGGATAATCCCGAACATATCTGTTCTAGACCCAGAACAATTGTGGTCGTGATACCGGCGATGATGGCGAGGATGGACAGGATGTCGACCACATTCCCAAGCCAACCTTCCAAGCGCGCCCCAAACAGTGGCACAAGGGCGGACCGCATCGTCATCGGTTGGTCATTGCCATGACAATTGAGGCCAAGCGAAAGGGCGACAATCGCATAGCAACTCCATGCGGACACCCCCCAATGCAGATAGGTAAAGCGCATCGCCGAAGTGATCGTCCCGCTGCCCGTTTCACCTGCCAGAATATCAGGGTTGATGACAGAATGAGCCACGGGTTCGCTGACCGAAAAGACGAGGATGCCGATCCCGATCCCGGCGCAGACCATCATCGAAAGCCACGACTGCGTGCTGTATTCGGGCACGTCGCTGGGTTTGCCCAGTTTCAGAACGCCCGATACCGGCAAAACCACCAAAACGGCGCAGGCGATAACGAACACACCAAGCAGGTTGATGTACCATGCCGCAAAGATCGTGAGTGTCAGTGCCTTGAGTGCCTCCAACTGCGTGGCGGCGGCGGTTGGGCTGGCGATAAGTGCCAAGACCAGAAGCGTCACAATGACCTTTGAAATCAAAGAGACCGTTGGGTTGAAGCCTTTATAGAACCCTTTTTGAACGGTGCGAATTTCGAGTCTGTCCGTGATTGGGGAGTTTGCCACAGGTTACGCCTCCGATTGCCCTGACACGCAGGATCGAAGCGCATTGTTGTAGAATTGTTTGCTTTCCTACTTTTTGCTGTTGGATCGCTGCAGCTGGGGCAGATGAAGAGCGGTCTCTTGCGGCACGACCTCCGGCCCGAAGCGTCGGACAAGCAGATTGACCGGTGTCAATAAAGAGTTCTGTCGATGCTCGGGGTTCTCAAAAAGGCGCGCGCTCAGGTATGTGACGAACTTGAGTAAACCCGTTGCGCGTTTGCGTGACATGAGCAGTGTTATGGCCTTGGCACGCAACGAGGGGGAGATGGGGTCGCTAAAGAGCGGTTCGAAAATGAGCATTGTGGCAGGCCGCGCTTTGTGCATTCGCTTCATCGTCGCGGCGAGCCGGGTGTGGTTGCCGGATGCCTTGTAGGCCTGACACAGCAGGGTAAGTGCATAAATCTGAAAATCAGATTTTGGTGTACTCAGTTGCTCGGCCTGCAATAAATAATTCTCGGCCATTTCCATGTCGCCGGTGAAGGAGTGTAGCTGTCCAACGATGGCGAGGGACGAGGCGATTGCGGTGTTTGATTTGTGCGCTCGGGCTGCCAGTTCCAACGCCAGATCCCGGTAACCCTGATCGACGAAATACAACAGCTTTGCGGCCATCACCGCCAGTTCCGGCCTCGTTTGTGCATAGTCCAGAGCGTCCAGCACACATTGTTCAATCTCGGCCTCGTCTGCGGCGCATGTGTCTTCGCCATTGGTAAAAAGGTCGTATCCGTTCAGCACATATTTCGTGTGCAGATGTGTGGCCCACATCATCTTGAGTGCGGGGTCGTCGGGTTGCTCTGTTCTGAGATCTGTCAGCCTGCGGTTCGCAATCTCCCACGAATTACTGTCTTTGGGCAGTTCAGCCGCATGGTGCATTGCGATGGGCAGGGGTGCTTCACCAATGCCTTTCTGGGCGATGTCCTGCCAGTAATTCGCCATAATCAAACGCGTGAGCGTGCGCGATTGAACCGATAGGTTCTGATACCCCTCCGGTCCGGCCTCAATGGGAAAGCGGCGCACCACAAAGATGTGGCCGCCGGGCAATCGGCGCGCGGATACGACACATTCAACACCTGAACCGTATTGGAAAAAGCTGATCTGAACGTCGATCTTCTGCCCGCGGGCGACGCTTGCAGAAACCCCTTCAACGTCTTGCGCGATCATGACGGTTTCATCTGGTGGGATCTGACTGCGAAAATCTGCCTGCAGGAAGGGGACCAAAGCCAGACCGTTTTCCTCGAATTCACCAAGGGTGGCGAGGCCCTTAAGCGGCGCTATGACGATGAATGCGGCCTCGGCATCATTTGATGCCGACGTTCCGGTAAAGAGCCAGACGTAACCTTCACCATATCGTGTCTCAATGAACTTCGGGTTTTTGGCGCTGTCGCGGAGCTTGGCCCGTATTCGGTTGATCAGAAAATCAACGTTTCGGTCACTCTTCTCCGACCCATGTTCGCTGATTGCATCCAGAAGGTAATCGCGGGATAGCACACGGCCAGCGGAGGTAGAAAAAACCGCCAGTGCACGCTTTTCCATCCGGGTGAATTTGACCTCGGTGCCGTCCTCAAACCGCACTGCCGAAAAGTCCGGCTCGAAAATCAATTGTTGCGACAAAGATACCTACGTTAATGATGGATAATCTGTTGGTTTCTTTATCGTAAAGGCGAATTTCTCTTTGTCGAGGATCTTGTCCGTTTCCGGGATTTAAACTTTTACCCCAAGTCATCCTGCCGCGTAACAGAGACGTTCGATAAACCAGCCGATCAGTCAGGTGACTGCGTATTGTGGAACGGGCTAGTTCAAAGGACGCTGCCCGCTTTTACGCGTGCTGACGAAAATCTCCCAGATACGAAACAGGTTTATTGGCAACAGTATTGCATGCAGAATGAAAATCGGTCCAAGGCCAGCCATCTGGGCGTACACGAGAAACGCGACATTGCTGGCCAGTGCGAAAACCCGGAGCCAGAGTATCGACCGCATCATGAAAGTCGCAACGACCAAAGAAGCTGCCAGATAGCCGACTAAATCGTTCTGTATCTCGAACCACCCAAGTTCTGCCATAGCCGCTCCCCTCAAGACGTTGGCGGTGCGTCCAAGACATCGGGCCCCACTGCTCTAACGCGGTTTTCACCGACGAATGTTGCAGAATTATTTGAGCGTTCATTTGCATCCCTTAAAGGGTCACAAGCAGTTACACCACGCGCAGGTTGCCCGTCTTTTTGTATATCTAAGTGACCTTTGTCCGCCGCATCGAATGCGAGCCCTATACGTTTGCTTCCAAGCCAATCGACGTAATCCAGTCCCGAACAGGGCGCACATACTGCCGGGTGGAGATGTGCAACCTGTCGTGGAAACGACCGGGCTAATGGTAGCCTCGTTTATCACAAACGTCCGATGCCCGTAAAAGCTGCCGCTGAAGCGCTTGCCCGTTTACGGGTCCAGAGCCTCGTCGTTTTTGTCGACAAACGCAGCGAAGGCATCAGAATAATCAGGATGCCACCGACTAAGCGCCGGACGGTTTTCTATGATGTCGCCCATGGCCCAAGCCATGCGTTTTTCGTCAAGCTCGCGCGGCACATCGTTGTCGGGACAAAGGATATAAAAATCCCCACGATCCATGCTCTTGACGAAGAAATCCGCAGTCTGCTCTGCAGTCCATGCGGCGGGCGGTTTCTCGGAAAGTCCTGTGATGCCGGTAAAGACAAAGCCCGGGATCAGGAGATGCGCCGAAAGCTGGCATCCTTCTGTATTGCGAAGTTCATGTGCCAGCGCCTCGGTGAAGGCTTTGAGTGCGGATTTAGATACATTGTAAGCGGGGTTTCCGGGCGGTGTCGTGATACCCTGCTTGGAGCCCGTGTTAATAATCGCACCTGGACGGCCCCGGCTCACCATTCCGGGCGCGAAGACCTGAGTCCCGTTAATAGCGCCCCAGAGGTTGACCGCGAGTATTGATTGCCATGCGTCAAGTGGACCAAGGCAAGAAGAGCCTGCGCCAATCCCTGCATTGTTCATCAGGATATCCGCACCACCGAAGCGGCCGGTTACTTCCGATTCCAAAGCAACGATCTGCTCCCTGTCAGAGACATCTACCGAAGCCACCATAACGTCCGCAGCACCTGCATCCCGAAGGTGTCCTGCAAGGGTGTCCAGCTTGTCCTCAGCGAGGTCAACAATCACCAGCCGCATTCCCATGCCTGCAAACTTCGTCGCCGCAGCCAATCCGATCCCCGAGGCTCCACCGGTTATCACGGCAACCGACTCTGCAGAAAGTGCGGGATGGGTCATAGTGTATCCTCCATTGGTCCGTCATCTTAACCGGTGACGCAAGCGGCGCAAGTTCGGAGCGGCGCAGCGGGCCATTCTCCAACGCCTTCCTGAAAGCGGTCGTTCTCAAATTGCAGAAGCTTATTTCTTTCAAACCAGATGATCCTGAGACCGGAGGTTTGACTGTCGGAAGAGGTCATAGAGTGACCGGGCGTTAAGCACCTGCCTTGAGCCCAATGTTGCTGATGCTGTAATTGGCGCGATTTCTCTCTTCGTCGAGCGCTTGCATCCGTGAAACCAGGGACGCATCCATTCTGCCATACTTCGCCCGCCACTTATAAAAACTGGCCGTACTCATCCCATGTTCACGGCACAGATCAGCAACAGGTACACCGCTCTCGGCTTAGTTCAAAGTACCCATGGTTTGGGCTTTCCTGAACCTGGATTGCTTCTTCAGAGTCACCTCGTTCGTTATTGATAAAAATATAATTAAAACAGACATTTAACGTCAGGGTATGCACCCTAGCACCGAGGGCAGATAGCGGACGTCCGGTGCAGCTGGCTTCATCGTGTGGTTCAGTGCTCAGGAAAATACGTCATTGGTTTCTGAGCTTTGAAGTTCTGCGCCCTCAGCTCTGGCTATTTCGGGATGCTGATCATATTTGCCACCTTTTTTATACCGAAATTCGTATCGGACAGGTGCTGGTCGATCAGTTGTCAGACCCTCTTTGCGAGATCGACAATGCCCATTTCAGGAAGACCTACCTCAGGTACTTCTGGGCGGGGTTTGATAACTCCGAGGTCCTGTGCGAGCCAGCTAGATGCAAAACGAAGCGTGGTTAAACGGTCTGGCGAGCGCGTCGTTGTCGCGGAAATATCGAACAAGTCCTAGGCGCTGGTTTACGGGTTAGATTTGACCGAGGCACAGATAAAAGACGAGATCCAGAACGCAGATGAAAACGTGTTTAAGCGCGGGTTTGTAGTTGATCTGAATCTAGTCTTCTCTGGGCCGCGTCCAGTCGCCTATTCAGTAATTCACTTGCACCAAGTTATTGATATTGATGACGAAAGCTAGAGGCGCAACTCTGAAAGACCAATTGCTGCAAGCGACTGCAACAAGAACGCTGCGCTAAACGTTCCTCGTGACAGCTTGTTGCGAATATTCACCTCTTTTTCGTCAATTAAATCGGCGAGCTGAGCATACGTCACCCCCTGCCGCTTCAATTCCGCCTTCAACATATTTGCTGCTTTGGTTTCCCATTCGTTTTGATCTGGCATGTGTCACCTATGTAAGTAAAAGTATCACAAACATTACATAAGTTATTTATTCGATACCTCCACATACTGTATTCATTACTTAGGTAATGGTTAAGACACAAAAAGGCACAGCACTTTCTCCTATCAGCGGCATCACGCACACTTAGGTTTCGCAGCATCTACAAGACTGGCGAAGAAGCGGCCTACAAAGTGTTCTGTGAAATGCGCTGACCTGAGATAGAAGGCGAAGCGGTTTGCCCGTGCTGCGGTTTTGACGAAGCGTACAAGATCACCACGCGCCGCAAGTTCAAGTGCAAGGCGTGTCACCTCCAGTTCAGCGTTACATCCGGCACCATCTTCGCATCGCGCAAAATGGACTTTGTAGACCTGCTGGCTGCGATCTGCATTATCGTGAATGCGTCCAAGGACGTATCTATGGTGCAGTTGTCGCGTGATCTGGATTGCCAATACCAAAAGGCTTTCGTGCTGGCCCACAAGCTGCGTGAAGTGATGGCGCTAGAAGTCCACACGGGCCAGGTTCTGGAAGGCCATGTGGAGATTGATGGCGCATATTTTGGTGGTCATATCCGCCCCGAAAATGCCAAGGCCGACCGTAAGGACCGTCGCTTGAAGCGCCACCAGACCGGCAAGCGCCGCGTTGTCATTGCCATGCGTGAGCGTGAGGGCCACAGATTGCCTTTCGTGGGTCAGGCTGAGGCGGAAGGTGTGGCGCTTGCCAATCAAAACGTGTCGCGCATGTCTACCATGTCCGCAGACGAAGCGTCACACTGGGATGAGTTGCACATGGACTACCACGTTGACCGCGTGAACCTCTCCGGGATTTACAACGACCGATACTCAAGTGTTGTTGATGCAATACGCAAAGAGGCAAGTGGCGGCAATAAATGAGAAGAGATGACTTCCATGTTCATCTTTAAGTCCTCAAATTCCCATGAAGACATGGCAACCTCAATCTACCTTGGGTCACTGCTAAACGTCCCTAAGGATGCGGTCCTAGTCGTTAACGCCTCTAGCGGAACGTTCGCGACCAGAGGCAAAATCGAACATCCTTCCACTTTGGCCGCGCTGTTCACTAAGGAAGCCAACGTTCTCGCGGGGCTCTTCGGTACTTATGAACGATTGGTGCGGGCAGATTGGAACGCGGAATATCCTTGCTGCCCGCATTACTGCGCCTAATCGGATTTTCTTGCTTAGGTTCACTTTATCTTCCACATACAGCCGCTTAACCCGAAATCTTGCACTACATGCCCATCTTTCTGCGCCCTCTGTAAGGCGTCACGAACCCGCTTTAGCACATCGGGGTAAATATCCTCATCCCACCCTTTAGCATCCATGATTTGCGCCGCTATCGTTTCATCATCTGCAGGCCCTTCCCGTAGCATGTTGTTGATTGTCAGTTTCAACTCACTGCGTTCGAATAGCTGCTTGTACTTCCCGCGCGCCGCAATGCCCTTGGGGTCGTCTGTATAGCCGCATAGCACCAATGCGCGGCCTTCATAGCAACCTTGTGCTGGCCTGCTATATCTGCGCGCTTCTTGATTAGTCCGTGAATAACGATTGATTGTTCCATGCCCTATTGTGATTCACATGGGCGGAGGATTCGGCTAGATTGTTGGTGCGTTTGATACATAAGGCCGGAAGTGATGCTGGAAGAGGCATTTGCTGCATTCTCGCTGAACGACGGCTTTCGTCCCGCGACGCAGTCATCGCCCCTTTTTCGAACGTCCCATCTTGATGACAAGCAGTCATTGATATTTGTCGATCCGCTGTTGTCGGCATGAAAGTCTGCTACAACCAGAAAGCGGCCATTCTGGAAGGCTGCCGGAAGTTTTGTCATGCGGGCAATGCGCCTGTTCGGCGTACAAATTCCAATGGTTGCTTTTGTTTTGTTTGACGTCACTGGACACTGTAGCGAGCTCCTCATTGCCCTGTTTTCGGTGCCAGAGACTTGTTCTTTTCAGCAGCCGCAATCGCGGCCCCTAGCAAGACCAAGGGGAGTGCGAACAGAAAGCTCGTTGAAAGTGACAATCTGAAGATCAAAAGGTCAGCCAAAATTGGCCATATGATCGCGATGTACTCAAATGGGGCAAGCCGTGTCGCTTCGGCATAACGGAATGCAAGTGTCATTGCGATATGTGCAAAACCGCCAAACAGACCGGAGCCGATCAGCAAGAAAACTGTCCAGCTGCTCGGCATGATCCACCCTGATGGCACAGTAAGGAGAGCGCCGATCATTGACGCCAGCACAAAATAAAGCGCGATTGCCCCCGGGCTTTCAGTGCGGTTGAGGCTGCGCACCATAATCAACGCAATTGCGGCAAGGGCCGCAGATAGAATGGCGAAACCAAAGCCGATGAGGCGTGCGCCGGATGCACCACTATGGCCCAGCTCTGGCCAGACCATGACGATGACCCCGGCAAAGCCAAAGGCAAGCCCGCTGATCCGCCATACTGTCAAACGCTCGCCCAGCAGTACCACTGCGGCGATAGCCATCAGAATTGGCGACAGTTGCGCAATCAATGTTACTTCGGCAACGCCTAATCGCACGATGGCGGCGAATGATGCAAACAAAGCGAGCGCTCCAAAGCCTGCGCGGACCAGATGACCAATGGGACGTCTGGTTGCCAACCCTTGTGGGAACTCGCTCCTCAGCCAGAGGAATACGATCAATGGTATCAGCGCAAAGGCGGATCTGAAAAAGACGATTTCGCCAAGTGGCACGTCCTCACTGACGGCTTTGACGCAAATCACCATGCCTGCGAAGAGGACGCCGGACAGGATGCGCAACCCGATCCCGAGCCGTGGGCGGTCTGTGTCGGTCATGCCTTATGGTCCTGCTCTGCCAGTGCGTCGCGCAACGTATCGCCTGCCAAATTAATGGCAAGGACACAGACGACAACTGCGAGGCCTGGCCAGATCATTTGAAGGGGCGTTGAGCGCATATGGATACGCGCGTCCAGCAGCATCGTCCCCCATTCGGGCATCGGCGGTTGCACCCCAAAGCCCAGAAACCCAAGCGTAGATATGCCAAGAATGGCCCGTGCAAACATGCCCGTCCAGACCACCGTCAGGGAGGGCAATAACGACGGCAGATAGTGCCACCGCGCGATGCCCAAACTGGAAACGCCTGCAAGACGGGCCTGAACCACATAGCCGCGTGTCTTTAACGACAACCCAATGGCGCGCGCAACGCGCGCATAGCGCATCCAGCTTGTGACGGTCAGCGCGAAGATCAGGCTGCCTGTGCTCGCGCCCAACACTCCTGCAATCACGACTGATGCGACAAGTTCTGGGAAGGCAAGAAACGTGTCTGTTGTGCGCATCACGATCCAATCAACCACCTTACCGCCAAGGGCTGCGAGCAGCCCTATTAATGTGCCGATCACCAACCCGATCACCGAGATCAAAAAGGCCAGTCCCAGCGACCATCGCGCCCCATGCAGCAACCGTGACAGAATATCGCGGCCCATGGCATCTGTTCCCAACCAGGCTTGCGGATTTGGCGGGCTTAGACGGTTCGGAATGTCGATCTGCGTTGGGTCATGCGGGGCAAGCATTGGGCCGAATACCCCGAGCCCAACAAGGATCAGAACAAGCAAGACGACGCTACGCATCATGCTCTCCGATCCGGGGATCGAGGGTGCGATAAAGTAGATCGATCAACAGGTTGACGACCACGAAGACCACGGCCGTGACCAGCACCGCCGCTTGCACCTTTGGAAAGTCACGGGCACCAATTGCGGACACGAGGAAACTGGCAAGGCCGGGGCGGGCAAAGATGACCTCAACCACAACAAGCCCCTCCAGCAGGAACGCCAGCTCTAAGCCCAAGACAGTTACAAAGGGGATCGCTGCGTGGGGTGCCACATGATCGCGCTCAATGTCACGATGGATCACGCCCCGCCGCCGCAAGGCAGGCAGGAACGCCTGGTCGCGTGCTTCGAGAATGCCCGATCGCAGGATGCGCGTGAGCGATGCCGCGACGCCCAAGCCCAGCGTCAGTGCGGGAAGGATCATATGTGCAGAGGTGCGCGCGCCCATCGCGGGGAGCCAGCCCAATTGCACCGCAAAAAGCAAGATCAGCAGAAGGCCCAACCAAAAGGCCGGGATCGCCACGCCAATGGATGCCACCGCCACAGCGCCGCGATCCAGCCAGCCTCCGGGGTTGCGCGTGGCAATCAGCGCAAGTGGGACAGAGACCACCAAACCAACGAACAGCGCCGCCAATGCGAGCGGTACAGTATAGGAAATCGCCGTCACCAATTCCGGCCAGACATCGCGCCCGGTCACTGAGGATTGGCCAAAATCGCCGACCAGCAGCGGCGCTATCCATGCTTGGAAGGCCGCAGAAAATCCAGCGTCTAAACCGGCCTCTGAGCGGACCAAATCAATCACTTCGGTTGGGGCGACTGCGTTATGCCGTGCCATCGCGATCGCCAGCGCAGGATCGCCCGGCGCATGCCACAGCAATGCAAAGGTTGCCAACGCCGTGCCAGTTAGGACCACAACAGCGCGCAGAAGAAGGTTCACGACAATCTGGATCATGCAACGCGTTCCAATGCGCCAAGGGAAAAAGCGGCGTCGCGCAAGGTTCGGCCATAGGCAGTTTGTGGTTCGTCCAAGAAGGCCCGCGCGGGCGTGAGTTCTTCGATCCGACCGGCTCGCAGAACCGCAATCTCGTTGGCGTAGGCCGCCGCATAGCCAAGATCATGCGTCACGATAAGGGCGGCAAATCCTTCTTCGCGCTGCATTTGCGCGATCAGCCGTGCGGTGTGCTTTTGTGTGACCGCATCCAATGCGGAAAGCGGTTCATCAAACAGGACCAACGGCGGTGCTGCGATCAGCGCGCGCAAGATACCAACCCGTTGCGCTTGTCCGATTGAGACCTCGGCTGGCCGACGATCCAGCAGGTCAGGCGCAATCTCCAGACCGGAACAAAGACGCGCCAGCCGGTCATCATCCAGCACCCGCCCCCGCAGCGGCTCTTTCACGGAGCGACGTAAGGACATGCGGGGATTAAACGCGCTGCGCGGTTCTTGCATGACAAGCGCGGGTCGGCAATTGCGCACTGGTTTCGCGTCCCATGTAACGTGTCCGGTCGCGCATGGAACAAGCCCTAGAATAGCATTGATCAACGTCGATTTTCCTGCGCCACTTTCGCCGACGACCGCGAGCGTTTTGTTTGGAGCGAGCGACAACGACACGTCTTTTAGCGTCACAACTGACCTGCGACTGACAGAGACCTGATCGACCTTTAGCATGGCAGTTCCAGCCAGTTGCGATGTGCGCAAAGCGCCTTGGCGGCTTGTGTCTTTGGAGCCATGAGAAACCGTTCGGTTGGTGCGTCTTCGACAATTTTTCCGTCGTCCATGACCATCAAACGGTGTACCCTGCGGGCCGCGAGGCCAAGGTCGTGGGTGATCAGCAAAAGCGCCGTTTGACGATCCTTCAGATACGCATCCAACAAATCCATCGTGCCCGCCGCCACAACCGGATCAAGCGCCGACGTTGGTTCGTCCATCACGAGCAAATCTGGCGTGCCGATCAAGGCCATTGCGATAACAAAGCGTTGTTGCATGCCCCGGCTCCACCCCCATGGGCGCTTGCGCAGATCACCACCTTCAATATGCAATGCATTGAACAGCATCTGTTGGCGGATTGGGTCAGCGGAAAGTTCCAGCGCGCGTTCCGCTTCGCGCCAGTGAAAGGCCATTGACCGCAGGGGATCAAGCGCCTCGTCGGGGCTTTGCGGGACATGCGCGACGCTGACACCTTCGGCGCGCAAATTATCTATCAACACATGGCCCAGCGTCGATTTTCCTGATCCCGACGCACCAACAAGCCCGACGCGTTCGCCGGGCCTGATGACGATATCAGTAGGATGAAGAATGGTGCGACCCGAGCGGATAACGCTCAGGCCAGTTGCCGTGATGGTCATTCGGTCATTTTCGTCTCATGCGTGATCCAATAGGTCTCTGTCGGGTGAACCGCATAGCCGGTCAAGCCCGCGCGTGCGACATTGGTTTGGCTGACGTGAAAGACTGGGATCATAGCCGCATCAGATGCGATGATCTCTTGAACGCGGTCGTATATCGCTTCCCGCCCCTCTTGATCAAAGGTCGTGCGGCCGTCGGCCAGCAACTGGTCCAGTTCTGCGTTCTCGTACCCTCCGGCGTTTGACCCACCGGTGGATTTCAGCAACTCCTCAAGGACCGCGCCGGGGTCACCTTGTGGTGTCGTTACCCAAGCCTGCAGAAACATGTCCGCATTGCCTGCCGCAATTGCATCGGAACTGGCCCCGTATTCGCCAACGCTGATCGTGGCTTTGACGCCGATGGCTTGCAGAAAGGCTTGGGTCAGCTCCGCCGTTGGCGGCAATGCAGCCCGGGAGGAATACGTCACGATGTCGATTTCCAGCGGCGCACCATCGAGCATCCATGTACCGCCCTCTTTGACAGCGCCTGCTTCGTCCAGCAGGTCCTCGGCCAAGGCCGGGTCATAAACCGGATCAATGTCTGCCGCCCATCCCATACCTGCCGGATACACCGTACCCGCCGGGACGCCACCGACGCCAGAAAGGGCGGCTTGAACGATGCCGTCACGGTCAATCGCGGCAGACACCGCGCGCCGGATCAGCGGGTTGGCCATAGGGCCGCTGGCCGCGTTCACTGTGTAGAAATAAAGCCGCGCGGTTGGCGCCGCAAAGCCCAGTGCGCCGGTTTCCTGAATGCGCGCGAAATCCGTTTCGGGATAGTTGATCACCATATCAACTTCGCCTGCCTCAAATGCCAAAGCGGATGCGCCGGGATCGGGGATGCCGACGACGCGCACTTCTTCAAAACCCGGTACACCAAGGCGGTAGTCGCTATTTGCCGCGACGCGGTAAAGCTGATCAGGGATTGCTTCCTGGAAAACATAAGGGCCGGTGCCGTTAATTGGGTAATCCTCTGATGCAGCCCCAAGAATGGCAATGCCTGGCTCTGACAATGTCCATGGGAAGGCCGCATTGGGGCTGTTTGTCTCGAACACGACAACCTTATCGCCGTCCGTCGACATGGACGCAAGGTCAAGCAGGTTCGCGATACGCGCGTTGTAGCCCGTGTGACTCTCGACAGAGATCGGTGTGATCGCATCCACCACGGATCGCGCAGTCACGGGGGTGCCGTCATGAAAGGTCAGCCCTTCGCGCAATGTGACACGCCAGGTCGTTGGCGAGGATTGCGCGATCCCCGCTGCCAAGCGGGGATAGAGGTCCAATTCATAATCGATCCCCATCAGGGTTTCGGTCACGCCAGTTTGGTTCGACATCCAGCCATTGTAGCCAGCCCGGGGGTCCGGGACAGGATCACTGGAAATGAAGCCGACGGCAATATTGAAGGTCCCTTCCTGCGCAACGGAAGGCAGGGCGGTTGAAAGTGAACAAATGGCAACAGCGGCGAGCCGTGTCATGAGAGACATAGAGAATTCCTTATTCTGTTGGGAGGGTCGCGCGCTTATCGCGGGCGAGCGTTTGGGCCTCAGAGCGGTGTAGCAAAGCAAGCACGTGATCAGTGGTGAGCCCTTTCGCCTGCGCACGCTGCCAGATTTTGCGCGCCGAAGTGGGCGACCACGGCAATGCCGCTTGGGAAAGCCAATGTCGCAGCGGTGTAGGTAATGCGTCGTAGGTGTGCATGGGATCAACAGACCGGCGCCGCCTGCGCAGTGACGTTTGACCAAGATTGCGGTTCATGCCGCCTCCTCCGCACGCCGCCAAAGCGGAAAGGGATCAACATAGTCTGGCAACGCATCGAGGCTGCTGGCGACCAACTCCGGCACAAGACAAGCATCAAGTCGCGCCTTTATCGTTGCCCAATCTATTCCCGCCCCAATAAAGACAAGCTCCTGTCGACGGTCGCCCCAAGGCTCCTGCCAGTGGGCTTGCATGTAGTTTCGCGCGCTTTCGTCCTCGGGCCAGCTATCCTTTGGAACTGTCGCCCACCACGTCCCAAGTGGCTTGACGCTCGACAGGGATCCGGCGAGCGAAAACTCGGCGACCCATTCCGGGCGCGTCGCAATCCAAAAATGCCCTTTGGCGCGGATAACACCGGGAAGATCGCCGTTCAGAACCTCCAGTACCTTTTCTGGAATGAACGGTTGCCGGGCGCGATATACATACGACGCCACGCCATATTCCTCGGTTTCAGGCGTGTGATCGGCAAAACCGTAGAGTTCTTTGGCCCACATCGGGTGCTCATGCGCCTGTGCGAAATCAAAAAGACCGGTATCGAGGATCGCTTCAGCGGCGACATCTGAATGATCCGTTTCAATGATCCGCGCGTCGGCGTTGAGGCTACGAATAATCTTGCGTGCCGCATCCACGCGTTCAGGGCCTGCATCGGTGACTTTATTCAGGACGACGACGTCAGCAAATTCGATCTGATCGGTAAGCAGGTGGACCAGAGTACGTTCGTCCTCATCGCCCATGGTTTCGCCGCGATCGCTCAGGAAATCATGGCTGGAATAATCATTTAGCAGGTTCACCGCATCCACCACCGTGACCATTGTATCAAGGCGAGACACATCAGCGAGGCTGTCGCCGCGCTCATCGCGGAAATCGAAGGTTGCGGCGACAGGAAGCGGTTCAGAAATACCCGTGGACTCTATCAGTAAATAATCAAAGCGCCCTTCCGCTGCGAGCCGCCGGACTTCGTCCAATAGATCATCACGCAGCGTGCAACAAATGCACCCGTTCGACATTTCGACCAGCGTTTCATCCGTCCGACTTAGTTCCGTGTCAGCCCGCACAAGGTCTGCATCGATATTCACCTCAGACATATCGTTGACGATCACCGCAACCCTGCGGCCTGTCCGATTGTTCAGCACTCGGTTGAGTAGCGTGGTCTTTCCCGCGCCCAGAAAACCTGAAAGTACCGTGACGGGAAGGCGCGTATCTGACATGTTCGGCTCCATTCGCTGCTCTACAAGTCAGGTAACTTACTCAGTTACTAGATTGATGCAACAGAGAATGTTACATTAACCTCCATATTGGAGAACACCCGCCTATGAAACGCAACTCACGTCTGTCGCTCGCACTTCACACCCTTGGCCATATGGCAGGTGATCCCGCGGGAGTGCGGACCTCAGCGGATATTGCTGAGCATGCCGGGACAAATCCAGTTGTTGTGCGCCGCGTCCTTGGAAAGCTGCGCGAGGCGGGTTTG
Source organism: Roseobacter litoralis Och 149 (assembly GCF_000154785.2). Classification (NCBI taxonomy): domain Bacteria; kingdom Pseudomonadati; phylum Pseudomonadota; class Alphaproteobacteria; order Rhodobacterales; family Roseobacteraceae; genus Roseobacter; species Roseobacter litoralis. The sequence goes on along the minus strand of NC_015730.1, from coordinate 980,908 downwards.
CTAACCTCTGAAAAAGGACATGCGGGAGGATGGCGTCTTGCACGTGAGCCCCATGAGATCACCTTGGCCGATGTTTATCTGGCGCTGGATGAAAGCCTTGTTGCGACGGGTGAACAAGAGGTTGCCTCCTCGTGCTCGGTAGAGAATATCTTACAAAGAAAAGTGGCGTCGGTCTTGGAAGACGTTGAGCGCAGTTTGGTGGAACGACTGGCCGCAACCACAATAGCCGAAGTGCGAGAAACCGGACCCGTCAAACACGGCTGATCCGCAGGGAAATCCAAAGTTGGGGACTGTTGCGTTAAAGTTCGTGGGCCAAAATTATACAACTGAACGCTGATTTTAGGCAGCCTCCTGAAAGAGTTGATGCATGAATGCAATCTCGCCTTTGACGCGGGGCTGCTTGTTGTGAATGTGGTCTCTCTTGAGTGTCCTTTTCGTCTCGATCCCCGCTAACGTCGCCTGCGCAGATCGCCTTACGATATGTCGGTGCCTTGTCCGTGCAAATAGATACGGGTCGATGCAAACGCACCCGTTCAATGGCTCTATTTAGAAAGGCTTTGGCGTCTCGTCTTGCTGTGAGGCGAAACTCCACCAGTTGATCGTTCGCATCAATTGCGCGCCACAGGTACCGCCATTTTCCACCGGCCCGTATGTAGGTTTCGTCAACATGCCAATCGAGGCTGCTGCGTTTATGATGCTTCTCAGCTCGCTTGGCCAATTCAGGGCCAAACTTTTGAACCCAGCGGTAGACAGTAGACCGATCTACGTCCAGGCCCCGTTCTGCCAGCAGATCAACGAGGTCTTGGTAGGACAACGGATATCGCAGAAACATCCGCACGGCACGCAGAATAACTGCAGCCGGAAATCAATGTCGCTCGAACGGCTGTTTACGCGGCACGATAGGGTCCTTTCGCTACGCTCACTCTGACAAAACTAAGTTAATGCAACAGTCCCGTTTCAACAGACTGCGACCAACTTTTTTATGTGGTCAATATACCCACAAAACAGGCAGCCAAACCGAAAGCGGTCAGTAAGGCTCGGTACAACCAACGGGGTTTCCCGATCAGCGCGTATGAAAGACATGTAAGTCCGATGCCGACCATCAAAAATGCGCTCAATGCACCTGTTGTGTTGGTTGAAACGCGGATCAGATCGGGGTTTGCAATCATGGCAAGCGGAATGATGTAGAGCCCGAGGCCGAGCGCCATAGCCGTCAGTGCAACCCTGAGCCAGTTTTCCCCAATCATCCCCGCCGCTATGAATACCGCGCCACAGACAGGGGGTGTGATTGTGGATAACAATGCGAACCAGAATACAAACAGATGTGCCTGCAACGGCTCAAGCCCCAGTTCGATCAACGCAGGTCCCGCAACGGACACGCAAATGACGTAGGCTGCCGTGGTGGGGACCTCCATTCCGAGCAAGAGGCATGCCAGCGCGGTAAGGAACAGCGCGGGCCAAAGCGAACCGCCGGATCCCGAGATGATGACGGAAGTGATTTTGATCCCCAAACCAGTGATACCGAGCACGCCGATGATAATCGATGCGCAAATTATAATCGCTGCGATCATGGCCACCTGTTGGCCGACAGCCAGAAAAGCGTGACCCATACGGTCAAACCCCTGGGCGATGTTCATGCGGGGTGATGCGTCGAAAAACAGCGCTGCCGCGCCAGTAAAAATTGCCAGTACGGCCGCATATTGCGGCGTAAACCCTGCAATAAACATAGCTGTGAGCAGGACCGAGAACGGCACCAGAAAAAACCCGGAGGTGATCAGCACCATGCGCGCGCCGGGGCGTTGGTCCTTTGGCACTGCCTGCAGGTCGAAACGCTGCGCATAGGCATTGATGCCCATCCATACGGTCAGAAAATAGAGGATCGCAGGCAGGAGTGCTGCCAACATGATCTGCGTGTAGGGCACTCCGGTCAGTTCAACCATCACAAAGGCACCAGCCCCCATAAGAGGCGGCATGATCTGACCGCCTGACGAAGCCACAGCTTCGACTGCAGCGGCGAGGCGCTTGGGATAGCCCAGTTTGGTCATCGCAGGTAATGTAATCGCACCTGTTGAGGCCACATTGGCGGATGCCGAGCCCGAGATGGACCCGAAAAGTGCCGACGAAATAACCGATACTTTGGCCGCACCACCCGTCAGGCGCCCTGCAGCGGCAGAGGCCACATTCATGAATCCCTGTCCCGCTTCGCCCGCATTCAGCACCGCACCAAAGATGACAAAGATTGCGACAACACCTACCGATACACCTGTGAGGCTGCCCCAAAGACCGCCTTCGGCAACAACAAGTGTGCCGAGAAAGCTGCGCAAGGGCGTACCGGCATGGCCAAATTCACCGGGGATATGTTGCCCGTACAAACCGTATATCAGCGCGCACAGCGCCACCGCCGGCAATGGCCAGCCAATCATACGCCGCGCGCCCTCCATTGCGATCGCCAAAAGCGCGATCGCCAGCGCGACCTGAAATCCGTTTTCCAAAAACCCGTATTGGTTGCGCAGGATCTGGTGGTTCAGGGCGATCCAGATACAGGCTGACACACCGATGAGCGTGATGACGAGACCCGACCACCAGCCCGCGTGTGTCTTGGCGGCGTATAGAAACACCCATGGCAAAATGAGCGCCATGTGCAGGGGACGCGCTATGAGGTTGGGCACCAATCCGTAAAAGATCAACCCGATATGGAACACGGCGGTGACCATGCCAAGCACGATCCACACGCGGCCAGCGCTGGGGGAAAAGGATGTCATGGAACCAAAGAGCCTTATCCCCATTTACCGTGGGAACAAGGCCAACCTGCTACATATGTGCGTCGTTCAGCGACACACCGATTTCTTTGTAGTACCGGATCGCACCGGGGTGAATCTGCGTCGTAATGTTGCTGAGCATATCGGCGGAGACCCCGGCCCACCACGCCGCATCCTTGGCCATGTTCTCGCGTGTTTCCCAGTAGGTTTTGGTGAGCATATACGCGGTATCGTCGTCCATTTTGGTCGTGGAATAGGCGACAACGGGCAAAGACGTCGTTGTGATGTCTTCAGTCTGGCCGGTATACGTCCCGGCTGGAATTGTCAGGCGCGTGCGCTTTGACTGCGCGATCTGTTCATCATTGAGCGACAGGACGGTAACGCCGGTAGAGGCCGCCGCTTCGATGACGTTCGGTGCTGGAAAGGAACCCGCCGTGACAAATCCGTCGATTTGTCCGTTTTTCAAAGCGTTTACAGCATTCGACAATTCTGAATCGGCGACCGTTACCTTGCCTTCAAGGCCAAACAGCTCGAGGTACTTCGCGCCCTCACGTGCTCCGAATGAGCCACTGCCCAAAAGGATCGTCTTGCCTTCCATCTCGGCAAAGCTGGTGACGCCGCTGTCCTGTGACATGACAAAATGCATGGTCAGGGACGGGATCGGGAACAGCGCGCGGATCTCTGCAAAGGCTGGATCGCTCTTGCCCTCGAACATGGCCTTGCCGCCCTGCGCCAGACCAACCAACGCAGGCGGCGTGGTAAACACATAATCACCACCGCGCGCGCGGACCTCCATCACATTCTGCACTGAGCCTTGGCTCTCTTCGACGGTCACGGAAATATCGCCGCCCGTACCTGCCTTCATCGCTTCGGCGATTTGTACAGCCATCTGGAAATACGATGAACCCGCTTTGGCGGATTTATAGGTCACGCGCGTCTCGGCCGTAGCGGTTGTGGTTAGTATCAAAGCAACGGCGGCAGCCGCGCCGATAGATTTCATAAGTGTCATTTGGTATCGCTCCCTGTTTCCAGCGAGACAATATTGTTTGGCAAGGTAATTGCAAGCTAAGCCATCAGAGTTTGTCCCGCGTTCGTTTACTGCATGAAATCTCAAGCCGCCTGAGCGTTTTTTCCAAGAAAAAGGAGCATTTGCAGTGTTAATTGTCACTGAGAACTGACCCGGTATTTTCACCGAGATTTGACCCCCCCTTGTTTATGCGTCTTTGTCTATGACGCAGTCAATGTTGCTTTCTCCTTTCCTGTTTTCTTTGCGGCCTCAGCGCTGGCTTTGAAGCGGTAGCTGTCGTTGCCAGTCTCGAGGATGTGGCAGCGATGCGTTAAGCGATCTAGCAGCGCCGTTGTCATCTTGGCGTCTTCGAACACCTGTGCCCATTCTGAGAAGCTGAGGTTGGTGGTTATGATGACACTAGTGCGTTCATAGAGCTTACTCAGTAGATGGAAGAGCAGCGCACCGCCTGACGAACTGAATGGCAGATAACCGAGTTCGTCAAGGATGACCAAGTCGATCTTTGTGAGCATCTCAGCCAATTTCCCTGCCTTTCCAAGGGCCTTTTCCTGCTCCAACGCGTTGACCAATTCGACGGTGGAGTAGAAGCGCACCTTGCGTCGATGATGCTCGATCGCCTGCACGCCGGTAGCTGTGGCGACATGGCTTTTGCCGGTGCTTTTGCCGGTGCCAGGTCCACCAATGAGAACGACGTTTTCCGCATTCTCCCCTCTCGGCAGATTGCTTCGCAATCGCCTGCCGGGCAATGTATGAACTCACCGCGATGGAGCTGTCGGACCGTGGCCTCATTGATGTCGCTCGACGTAAAGTCAAAGCCCGTCAGGTCCTTGTATGATGGGAAGCGCGCCACCTTCGTGTGATAGGCAATCGAACGCACTTCCCGTTCGGCCATTTCCGCCTTGAGCAGTTGGGACAACATCGGAGTGGCCGCCTCAAATGCTGGAACACCTTGTGTAACCAGATCGTCAACCGCGTGCGCCATGTCGCACCAAAGGTGCGCGACTATGGATGCTCGCCTTTGGCGAGACGCAGCTTGAGACTGCGCAGCATGATGACGATTGAGGCTCCTGCAGGATCATGACGCATGGCGCTTTCCTCCTGCTTGTCTCAGATCGTCGTACCGATCTACGTTTGCCATTGGGGCTGTTTCCAAAGCCAAGGCATCTGGTGGATCGATCTCTGGTTGATCTGTCCGCTTTGGATCAATCAGCCTGTGCAGGAGGTTGAGGATATGCGTCTTCGTCGGCACCCCGGCTTCCAGCGCCAGTTCCACTGCTCGCAGAACAGCGCTTTCATCATGGTGTAGAACCAAGGACAGGATATCAACCATCCACTGCCCGTCAGGGTATTGCGGAGCATTGTCCCGAGAGGGTCGCGATCTCCGCCTTCTTTGCGCAACATGTGATCCTGTAGTCGACGGAAGATGTCGGGCATCTCTGTAAACGGTGCACCATTGCGTAATGCCCCCGGTTTGCGTTGGAGCGAGCCATCGTCCGCCATGGGTCCGAGGACAATGGCGAGCGCCAGATAATGGCGCCAATCATAGATGACTTTGCCTGGCTTGCGGTGGGATCGATCAATGATGCGGTCATGCCTGCTGACGGTTTGCCCCTCTGCGACGATCACAAGTCGTTCCGGGTAAACACGAAGGCTGACAGGGCGGTTCGCAAAACTGGCGGGCACGCTGTACCGGTTGCGTTCAAAGGTGATCAAGCATGTTGGCGACACACGCTTGCTGTGTTCAACAAACCCGTCAAAGGCTGGTGGCAGAACCATCAACATAGGCTTCTCAGCGTCCCAAGAATCGGCGATTGAACCAGGCAATTCCCGGTGCGGCGTCTCCGCCCACAGAGCGATACAGCGTTCTTCCAGCCACTGGTTCAGCTCTCCCAGATCTTGGAAGACCGGCATGACCTGCCACAGCCGGTTCCGTGCATCCCGTACGTTCTTCTCAACCTGACCCTTCTCCCAGCCCGCTGCCGGATTACAAAACTCAGGTTCAAAGACGTAATGGCTCGCCATCGATTTGAAGCGTGCGTTGACATCGCGCTGCCTACCACGCCCAACACGATCCACGGCCGTCTTCATATTGTCATAGATGCCACGCCCCGGAACGCCGCCAAACGCGCGGAAGGCATGCCAGTGTGCATCGAATAGCATCTCATGTGTCTGCAAAGGATAGACCCGCACAATAAAGGCGCGGCTGTGCGACAGCTTGGTGTGTGCAACTTGCAGTTTGACGCGTTCGCCCCCAATCGTGGCACAGTCTTCGCTCCAGTCGAACTGGAATGCTTCACCGGGCTGGAACACCAGTGCGCCGTGCAATCTCACGAATTGGCATTTTGTCACGCAACGCCCAGCGTCGAATAACACTCAAAAATCCCATGCCTATCACTCCATGTCTCCCCGACAAAAACCGTCAGGGCAATGTGTCCACATGGGTCAGTTCTCAGTGACATTCAACACCATGTCCACCAAGCGTTCGATCTCCTGCCGGATACGCGCGCAGCGTTGTGCCAGATTGGCGACCTTCTCGGCCCGGACCTCACCCTCTTCCTGACGGTCGATCCGGACCATTTCATCGAGGTAGCGCTCGATACTCGCAATCAGATGGGTGGTGCGGCTCGCGATCTTGCCCTTGGTAAAGTTCTTGTCTCGATTATTGTCCGCCTTGAATTTGGAGCCGTCGATGGCAACACAATCCCCCTTCAGCACCCCGATCCGGCGACAGAGTTCGACGAACTGTGCACAAGTTCGCCGAATGGCGGGACCGTTATCGCGGCGAAAATCAGCGAGTGTCTTGTGGTCCGGGACCAATCGCCGCGTCAGCCACATCACCTCAACATTGCGACCAGCCTCCCGCTCCAGCGCGCGGCTGGAGGGCACGCGGTTCAGATAGCCGTAGATAAACAGCTTAAGCAGGACAGATGGGTAATAGCCGGGCCGCCCTGTCCGCGCCGGCGCCGTCCACAGGAAACCGATCGCCTCAAGGTCGATCTCCTCCACAAAGAGGTCAATCACGCGAACCGCATTGTCCTCGTCGATCCAGTCTTCCAGCCGGTCCGGAAAAAGCGTCATCTGAATTCGATCTGCACCTTCGATATATCCCGACATGCACGCCTCCTATTCTTGACGAGAAGCATACAACATCCAGAGTTTTCACACACCCTCAGCCCTTAGCGTCCAATGCTGCAGGATACGTGAAGGGCTGCTCTTAGTTTCACAAAGTGAAACTGAACGCTCAGGGGTTTCTCATTCAATGGCGGCATTGATGAATTCTGAAACGAGCTTCAACCGCGTGCGGTCTTTGGTGGCGATAAGGGACGTGTTCCGGGCTTCGGGCATTTCTTCGATGCCAATTTCGCAAAGATTGTTTTTGATGAGGCTGCTGTTTTGTAAGAACAACGCGACACCAATTCCCTGCAACACCGCTTCGCACATCAAAGGGAAGGTTGTCATCGTGGCCACGCGATTGAACGATATTCCATAGCGATCGCAAGCTTGATCCAGCAAGCGGCGCGTGAGCGACCCCTTCTCCGGGACAATGACCGTCTCTTGTGCAAGCTCGGCCAGTGAGATCTTGGCGCGCTTGGCGAAGGAGTGATCGCAACGGCAATAGATCACAAAACGTGCGCTTTCGATGTGGATTTTTTCCCAATGCTCATGATCGGGCGCATCGGTGATCAAGCCCACATCCGCAAGGCGGTTGCCAATCATCGATTTGGCAGTCGTCCAATCGTAAAGCCCAAAATCGACACGAATATCGGGAAACCGGCGCTGAAACCGCGCAATAATCCTCAACGCTGGTTGCGGCGCATTTCCGATGATCTTGAGACGACCTTCTTTCATGGCATTGAACCCTTCGAGCCGATCTGTGACTTCTGCGCTCAGGGCGACCATGCGATCCGCCAGATCGTAAAAATCCTGTCCGGTCGGGGTGAGTTCTACCCCATACCGACCGCGCAGCAAAAGAAGCGTTCCGACGCCTTTTTCAAGGTTCGCAATATGTTGCGTGATTGTGGATTGCGTGACGCCCAGCCGGACGGCGGCGGCGGAAAAGCTCCCCTCACGGACGACATAGGCAAACGCTTCGAACTGATGGTGGTTGGGGCGCATGATCTTTCCTTTTACCCCAAGATAGAACCCATCGGTTTCACTAATATGACGACACAAAACGGTTGTGTTCAGCACCTATTCCTTTTGCTGTACCAAAGGAGAATCGCATGTCAGGTTTGCAGATCGCATCTGTCACCAAGTCCTTCGCAGAGACCTCCGTTTTGAAAGGTGTGACCCTGGATGTGAAGGATGGAGAGTTCATTTCGTTAGTGGGCCCTTCCGGTTGCGGAAAGTCGACCCTGTTGCGGATCATCGCCGGGCTTGAGACACCAACAAGCGGCAACATCGCAATCGGTGGTACGGATGTGACACAGCTCCGCGCGGCGGATCGCAATCTGTCGATGGTATTTCAATCCTACGCGCTTTATCCGCATTTAACTGTGGCCGAGAACATCGCGGTGCCTTTGCAGATGCGCCAAATGACAGCGCTGCAGCGGTTGCCGGTGCTGGGCAGTGTGATGCCCGGTGCGCGGACGCAAAAAGCCGATATTATCCAAGCCGTCCGGCATGCGGCCGAAACGCTGGAAATAGCGGCACTTCTGGATCGCAAGCCCGGGCAATTGTCGGGCGGGCAGCGACAGCGTGTTGCCTTGGGCCGTGCCTTGGTGCGCGATCCGGCGGCGTTCTTGTTGGACGAACCGCTGTCAAACCTTGATGCGAAGCTGCGCGTTCAGACCCGTGCCGAGATCGCCGAATTGCACCGCCGCCTGAAGGCGACGTTTATCTACGTTACCCATGATCAGGTCGAAGCCATGACCATGTCCGACCGGATCGCGGTGATGATGGATGGTGAAATCCTGCAATGTGCAGCACCCGATGTGATCTATGAAGACCCTGACGACATTCGTGTGGCCGAGTTCATTGGCTCGCCCAAGATCAACATCTTGCCGGTGGAGCGAAACGGCACCGAGCTGACGGTGTTTGATCAGGTCCTGAATTCTCGTTTCTCTATCGACAGTCCGAAGGTGATGCAGATGGGCCTGCGTCCCGAAGCCCTGCGATTGACCCAATCCGCGCCGCGTCTCACCGGACGGGTCGTGCATTTGGAGAATCTCGGGTCAGAGGTCTTTGCCCAAGTTACCCTGAACACCGATGGATCGCGGGTGACCCTGCGGGCCATGCCGGCACAGCGGCAGAGTTTGGGTCTGGGTGCGCAGGTCGGTCTGACCTTTGATCTGAGGGCAGCTATTATGTTTGACGCAGAGGGGAACCGATTGCGCCGCGCCGAACTTGCCGCCACCCTCGCACCTGAGGTGGCCTGAGATGGCGGTCGTGGACCCCAACGTTGCAGGCGTCGCCAAATCCAAACCCGACAACAGGCAAGCGCGCGCGGGCTGGGGGTTGGCGGCACCTGCCTTGACGCTCATGGTTTTGATCCTGCTGGTGCCGATCATCGTGGCTGGTGTCCTGTCTTTCACTAACTATTCATTGGGCAATCCCGGCTTTGATTGGGTCGGCGTGCAGAATTATGAGCGCCTGTTCACCCGTTCGACTTACGAAAAGATGTTTGTTGCGACCTTTACCTACGTGGTCACCGTGGTGCCCATTTCCGTGGGTCTTGGCCTTGGGGCGGCCCTGCTGGTCCATTCGCTGGGCCGGATCGGGGACATCTACAAGACGATCTATTTCCTGCCCGTGATGGCCACGTTGTTGGCCATGGCCATCGCCTGGGAATTCATGCTGCATCCAACGATCGGGATGGTGAACCGCACCTTGGAGATGGCCTGCGGGACATGGGTTGAGGCGTTGCCCTTCTTTACCAATGGCTGCGCCGAGGGTTTCCCGCTGTGGCTGGGGGATCGCGACTACGCGATCTGGGTGGTCTGTTTCATCGGCATCTGGCAAGGGTTCGGTTTCAACATGGTGCTGTTCTTGGCCGGCCTGACGTCGGTGCACCGAGAACTGTACCACGCGGCCGAAATGGATGGGGCCCGCTCCGCGTGGGACCGGTTCCGGCTGGTCACATGGCCCGCCCTCGGGCCAACCACCGTCTTTGTGGTGACCATTTCCTGCATCCGCGCCTTTCAGGTCTTTGACACGATCGAGGCCTTCTGGCCGCAGGGCGGTGGGCCAAACAAATCCGCCTATGTGATGATGTTCGCGATCTTTGAGAAAGGCATCCAGCAGAACCTGATCGGCATCGGCTCGGCCATCACCATGTTGTTCCTGCTGTTCGTCATGTTTCTGACCCTGATCCAGCGATGGCTGGTCGAGCGCAAGGTGCACTATTGATGACACGTGATTGGTGGAAACATCTGGTGCTGATCCTTGGCACGATTATCGTGTTGGCGCCGTTCTATATGATGGTCAGCTATTCGTTCAAAAGCCCCGGCGAAATCGACCGTGGTGAAGGCGGGTTCTTTGGCCGTCAAGAGATGATGATCGACCCACGCTGTGTCGCCTTGCGCCAGCCAAGCCGCGCCGACATAGATGCCGCCCGTGCGCGGTTTGCTGGCCAAGACGACGCCAGCGTGCAGGCGGCCTTGTTGGCCGAGGCCGAGGCGTCCTGTTCCATGCGCCCTGTGGTGTTCAACTATTCCAAGGCTTTCACCGAAGCACCGCTTGTCCGCTATCTGCTCAATGGCGTGATCGTCACCGTATCGATCTTTCTGATCCAGATCGTTGTCGCACTGCCCGCCGCTTACGCCCTCGCCAAGCTCAAGTTCTGGGGGCGAGAGGCGGTCTTTGGGCTGGTCCTGTTCTGCCTGCTGATCCCTGTCCACGCCATCGCCCTGCCGTTGTACATCGGGCTGGCGAAGCTGGGGCTGACCAACACCTATGCCGCCCTTGTCGTGCCATGGACCATCTCGGTCTTTGGGATCTTCCTGATGCGCCAGTTCTTTATGACCGTGCCTGACGATCTGATTGATGCGGCGCGGATGGACGGGATGTCCGAGCTGGCCATCGTCTGGCGGGTCATGCTGCCCACAGCGATCCCCGCGCTTTTGGCCTTTGCCATCTTTTCGGTGGTGGCTCATTGGAACGATTATTTCTGGCCGCGCATCGTCGTGACCGGAAACCGCGATCTCTTCACCCCACCGCTGGGCCTTCGCGAGTTCAAGGGTGATGGGGATGGGTCGTTCTTCGGCCCGATGATGGCCACTGCCACCGTTATCGTCACACCGTTGATCGTCGCGTTTTTGCTGGCCCAACGCCGCTTTATCGAAGGGATCACTTTGTCTGGAATGAAGTAAGGCGGGACTTCTCCCGCCCTACCCGTAGCCCCGAAAGGGGAAAATCACCGGGGTCTGCCAATCACCAAACCGCACGTCCCCGACAACAGGAGCAAACCTAATGAAACTGACCACAACTGCAATGGTTTTGGCCATGTCAGCCAGCGCCGTTTTCGCCGAGGACAAGGTGACCATCGAGTTCGCCTATCCCTATAGCCACCTCTTTGATGTCACCTACGAAGCGATGATGCCCGCTTTCCAGGCGGCGCACCCGAATATCGAGGTCAAGTTCCGCGCCACCTACGAATCCTACGAGGACGCCACCAACACGGTCCTGCGCGAGGCCGTTGCTGGCAACCTGCCAGATGTCAGCATGCAGGGTCTGAACCGTCAGGCACCGCTGATCGACAAAGGCATCGCCCAGTCGCTGGAACCCTTCATCGCCGGCGAACCTGATTTCGAAAAGGACGGCTACCACCAGGCGATGCTGTCGCTTTCGACCTTTGACGACGAAGTCTATGGCCTGCCGTTCTCGATCTCCCTGCCGGTTGGTTATTACAACATGGACATCCTGCGCGAAGGCGGCATCGAAGAGCTGCCAACGAATTGGGACGAGGTGATTGCAGCCTGCAAGACCATGAAGGCCAACGGCATCGACAATCCGATCTTCTGGGGTTGGAACATCACCGGCAACTGGTTCGTTCAGGCCCTGTTGTGGAGCCAGGACAAAGCGATCGTCGAAGACGGCCGCGTGACCATGGACAGCCCAGAGGCGCTGGTCGCACTGGAACAGATGCAGGAAATCTTCACAGAATGTGAAATGCAGAACCTCGAATGGAAGGCCGCATTGTCGTCTTTCTCCGCTGGTTATGTCGGCATGATGTTCTGGTCCACTTCGGCTCTAGGCGCGGTTGAGCGCAGCCAAGGTGATTTCGAACTGGTGACCGGCCCATTCCCAGGCCTCGACGGTGCGCCGATAGGGCTGCCTGCGGGTGGCAACGCGGCGATGCTGACCTCAACCTCCAAGGATCCTGCCGTGCGCGAAGCGGCTTGGACATGGCTGAAGTTCATCACCTCAGGTGAAGGCGCTGCGGAAGTGGCTAAGACCACTGGCTACATGCCACCGAACAAGGCTGCCAACGAGATCATCCTCGCCGATTTCTACGAGCAGAACCCGAACAAACAGACCGCGGTGGACCAGCTCCCGCTGTTGCGCGACTGGCTGGCCTATCCTGGCGACAACGGACTGGCAATCACCCAAGTGATCTATGACGGGATCGAACGCATCGTCACTGGCGACGCGACCGATATGAAAGAATTGCAGGAAGAACTCGTCGAGGAAATCGCCGACCTGCTGCCCAACGGCTAAACCATCCTCCGGTCGCCCTTTCGGGGGCGGCCGGATTTCTTTCCAAGAAAGGCTCAGGCCAATGAAACTTGTGCATATCTCCGACATTCATTTGACCGTTCCCGGTGAACGCATGGGCGGCTTGAACCCCCACAGACGTTTCGCACAAGCGCTCGACGATGTGCGTACCCAACATCGCGATGCCGCGCGGATTATCATCACTGGCGATCTGACCCACTGGGGCGAATCTGCTGCCTATGCGACCCTGGTCGATGCGCTGACCGATCTGCCCTGTCCTGTACGTCTGCTGATCGGCAACCACGATGACCGCGCGGCCTTTCTTGCCGCCTTTCCCGACCATCCAAAGGACGCGGCGGGTTTCATCAATTACGCAGAAACGGTGGACGGCACGCGCCTGATCTACCTCGACACAACCGAGCCGGGCACCCACGCAGGCCATTTCTGCGCCGCGCGCCGCGACTGGCTTGAGGCAGAGCTAATGAACTGCGCCCGTGCGCGCCTGTTCGTGCACCACAACCCTATGGCCCTTGGCTTGCCTGCCGAAGATAAGATTGCTCTCGTGCCGGAAGATCGCGCATCTCTGGCGGAGCTTTTGAGTACCTATCGCGGCCGCATTGATTACATCCATTTCGGCCATGTCCATGCGCCGGTGCACGGGACGTGGTGCGGCATTTCCTTTGCCTCTGTCCGCTCTACCGGCAATCAATCCCTGCCGGACCTGACCGAGCAGGAGCTGCTGCAAGGTGCTCCAATGGCCCCGTCTTATGGGGTGATCCTTGCACAGGGCACAGATACCGTCATTCACGAAATCCCTTTCACTTGGGACGGACCGATTTTCAGTGCAGGAACCAAGTGGGACGATTGGGCCAAACCTGTGGCCGCAGAATGAAATTTATTCATCTTACCGACACCCATGTCATTGGCGAAGGGGAACTCTATGGCCAAGACCCCGCCGCGCGCCTGCGGGCCGCTGTCGCGTCTATCAATGCAGAACATAGCGATGCCGCCTTTGTCGCCCTGACCGGTGACATAACCCATTGGGGAGACACGGCGGCCTATGTGCGATTTTCGCGCGAAATCAAAGAGCTCGACATGCCCCTGCACCTAATTGTCGGCAATCACGACGACACTGCATCCTTTGGCGTCGCCTTCCCAGAGATTCCCCGCGACGAAAGCGGTTTTGTACAAAGCGGTTTTGAAACCCAGTTCGGGCGGTTTTTGTTGTTGGACACAAAAAACCCAGAAACCCATGCGGGCGCATATTGCCCCGCGCGCCAAGTCTGGTTGACTCGCGAACTGGACCAAACCAATGGCCCAGTTGTTCTGTTCATGCACCACCCACCGTTTAAGACAGGCATAGCATCTATGGACCGGATTATGTTGCAGGATGCCGAGGCGTTCTATGATATCGTCGCCCCCCACAAGGCGCGCATCCGGCATCTGTTCTTCGGTCATGTGCATCGCGCCATTTTTGGCAATTGGCGGGGCATCAGCTATTCCTGCATGCGCGGCCTAAACCATCAGGTCGCTTTGGAGCTGAATGGGGCCGCCGATCGAATTGCTGCGAATTTCGAACCTCCGGCCTACGGTGTGGTGACGTTGAGCGACGATCAGGTCACGGTTCATTTTCACGATTTTAGCGATGGATCGGATCGGTTCTTTTTGTAAATCTACTCCAAGGTCCTCGCACTGCGCATCGCCCAAAGGCCTAAATGCTTTGAAGGAATTTACACATGATCGCCTATATTACTGTTGGTGCGGATGACATCGCACGCGCAAAACAATTTTATTCTGCGTTTCTCCCAGCCCTTGGTTACAGCCAAGAGGAATATCATGGGGACCTGAGCTATATTCCGCCTTCAGAACCGGGCACCCCTCCTGTTGCACCAGACTTCTACGTCAAATCACCCTTCAATGGATGTCCAGCATCGGGTGGGAACGGAGCCATGGTCGCATTTGACGTCGGTAGTCAAAGCCAAGTGCGTAATCTTCACGCCGCTGCCCTTGCCGCTGGAGGTTCTGACGACGGCCAACCGGGGTTCCGCGCTTCGTATGGCTCTCACTTCTACGTTGGTTATCTCCGCGACCCTCACGGTAACAAAATCGCGTTGTTTTCGAACGACCCAAGCGAACCCGGACGAGACGGATAGAAGAGGCATCGCGGCCATTCGAGCGGAATGCAGCATACGGTGAATTTGGCTCCTTACCGCCGCC